>NZ_JBFADM010000045.1:0-67846 GCF_040641355.1 Streptomyces sp. NPDC020996 | reverse complement strand
TGCGGGATCTGGGTCGTGCCGGAGGCATCGCCGGGGTGCGGCAGCACCTGGGTGCCGGCGAAACCGGCGGCCGGGGTGTGCCGGCCCTCGTGCATGTCGACCGGGCCGGTGTTCCAGGTGCCGGTGTGGCTGCCCTGGTCGTACAGCATCTGCAGCCCGTACTGGACGAGCCCGCGCATCTCCTCGGCCGTCTGGAAGCGGTCGTCCGGCTCCTTGGCCAGCGAGCGCATGACCAGGCCGTCGAGCTCCGGCGGCGAGCCGTCGGACACCTCCGACGGCGGCGTCGGGATGTCCTGGACGTGCTGGTAGACCACCGACAGCGGCGTCTCGCCGGTGAAGGGGGGCCGCAGCGCGAGGAGTTCGTAGAGCAGGCAGCCCGTCGCGTACAGGTCGGAGCGGTGGTCGACGGCCTTGCCGAGCGCCTGCTCCGGGGAGAGGTACTGCGGGGTGCCCATGACCATGCCGGTCTGCGTCATCGTCGTCGACGCGCCGTGCAGGGCGCGGGCGATGCCGAAGTCCATCACCTTCACGGCGCCGTTGTTGGTGATGATGACGTTGGCCGGCTTGATGTCGCGGTGCACGATGCCGTGCTGGTGCGAGTAGGCCAGCGCCTCCAGCACGCCGGAGACGATGATCAGGGCCTGCTCGGGTCCGGGCGCCTCGGCGTTGTGCAGCAGGTCGCGGATGGTGCGGCCCTCGACCAGCTCCATGACGATGTACGGCACGCTCTGGCCGCCCACGACGTCCTCGCCGGAGTCGTAAACGGCGACGATGGCGTGGTGGTTGAGCCCGGCCACCGACTGGGCCTCGCGGGTGAAACGGGCCTTGGAGACCGGGTCCTCGGCGAGGTCGGCGCGCAGCAGCTTGACCGCGACGGTCCGCCCGAGGCGTACGTCCTCGGCGGCGAACACCTCTGCCATGCCGCCCCGGCCGAGCCTGCGGGTCAGCCGGTACCGGCCGTCCCCGACTAGCCCGCCGTTGCCCCACATCTCCGGCGCGTCCGACATACCGCCGCCAGTCGCCTCGGGGTCGGACGGGCCCTGGGCGCGCTGCTGCTGTGCCATCAGTCCTCGCCGTCGTTTCTGCCCGCGGTGCGCGCGGTGTTGTCACGGTCTCCGTCGGCCACGCTACAGCCTCCGCGCAACCCGCCGATCCGGGAAGGGTGGCGGAACCGGCACGGGACGGACCGGCCATGAAACCGTCATCGTCCTCGGTCGTGCAAATCCCGTGCACCGGCCGTACAGCCTCTGTAACGCTCGCGCGACGCTTCATTCGCGTACGGTCACGGAACGGGCACCGAGCTTGACGTGTCACTGCCCTGGGGCAGACTTGGCCGGGAATGGCACTTTCGATCAATGATGGTCACTGCGCCTGAGGCCTTAGTGGGGGACACGGAGACATGAGCCAGCAGGACGGCGCACACGGGCGGTATACGGGGCGGGCGCTCGCCGGTGGCCGGTATCAGCTGCGTGACTTGCTCGGCGAGGGCGGCATGGCCTCGGTGCACCTGGCGTACGACGCCGTGCTGGACCGGCAGGTCGCGATCAAGACCCTGCACACCGAACTGGGCCGGGAACAGGCCTTCCGCGAGCGTTTCCGCCGCGAGGCCCAGGCCGTGGCGAAGCTCACGCACACCAACATCGTCTCCGTCTTCGACACCGGCGAGGACGAGCTCGACGGCATGACGACGCCGTACATCGTCATGGAGTACATCGAGGGCCGCCCGCTCGGCTCGGTCCTCGACGAGGACGTACGGCAGTTCGGCGCGATGCCCGCCGACAAGGCGCTGAAGATCACCGCGGACGTGCTCGCGGCGCTGGAGATCAGCCACGAGATGGGGCTGGTCCACCGGGACATCAAGCCGGGCAACGTGATGATGACCAAGCGCGGCGTCGTGAAGGTGATGGACTTCGGCATCGCCCGCGCCATGCAGTCCGGTGTCACCTCGATGACGCAGACCGGCATGGTCGTCGGCACCCCGCAGTACCTTTCGCCCGAACAGGCCCTCGGCCGTGCCGTGGACGCCCGCTCCGACCTGTACTCGGTCGGCATCATGCTGTTCCAGCTGGTCACCGGGCGGCTGCCGTTCGACGCCGACTCGCCGCTGGCCATCGCGTACGCGCACGTGCAGGAGGAGCCGGTGGCTCCTTCGTCGGTCAACCGCTCGCTGCCGCCCGCGGTGGACGCGCTGGTCGCCCGCGCGCTGAAGAAGAACCCGAACGAGCGCTTCCCGAGCGCCGAGTCGATGCGCGACGAGTGCCTGCGGGTGGCCGCCTCCGTCCAGGGCGCCCCGCCGAGCATCGTCCCCGGCGCGCCCACCCCGAGCGGCGCCGGCGTCGGCTCCGCGGTGTTCCCGCCGGTCGACCAGTCGGCCCCGCCGACCGGGCCCGTGCAGACGCCGTACCAGCCGGCGCCGAACCCGTACAGCACGCCCACCCCCTCGCCGGCCTACGGCTACCCGCAGCAGGGCGGCTACCAGACGCCGGCGCCGTCCGGGTACGCGCCGCAGACCCAGCCCCAGTACCAGCAGGCGCCGCAGCACCAGACGGCTCCGCAGCACCACACCCCCGCACCCATGGGCGGCGGCAGGAGCAACAAGCCGGTGGTCGTCGGCTCGGTCATCGTCTCTCTGGTGGCCGTCGGCGGCCTGCTCATCGCCCTGGCGACCCAGGGCGACGGCAGCGACAAGAAGGGCAAGGACGGCGGCAGCAGCGCGAGTCCGACGGTGACGAGGGCGGCGGGCTACACCGGACCGGACACGTCGAGGACGATCGACTCCACCGAGTGCACCGAGCCGCAGGAGTCGTACAACGACCCCGACAAGATCGAGCTGCCCGACTTCCGGTTCAAGTACATCAAGTCGGTCAAGGAGTGCCTGCAGGCCGCGGGCTGGGGGCTGAAGATCAACGACGTCGACGAGAACACCTACGGGGAGGGCGCGGTCATGAAGCAGTTCCCCGCCGCCGGCACCGACGTCGACCCCACGGACATGCCGCAGATCCAGCTCGACGTCTCCACGGGCAACCCTCCGTCCTGAGCCGCCTCCCCCCGTCCCGCCCGGTCGGACATACGAAGGGCCCGGCAGCCGCACGCCGGGCCCTTGTGTCGTCAGTCGGCCGGTGATCTACAGATACGGCCCTCCCGAGCGGCCACCGGCTCGCGGGTCGTCGCCGCCCATCTCATGGGCCACGCCCGGCGGCAGCGCCCGCCGCATCTGCTCCAGCTGGGCCCGCGCCGCCATCTGCTGCGCGAACAGGGTGGTCTGGATGCCGTGGAAGAGGCCCTCCAGCCAGCCGACCAACTGGGCCTGCGCGATCCGCAGTTCCGCGTCGCTGGGGGTCTTCTCGTCCGTGAACGGCAGGGAGAGCCGCTCCAGCTCCTCCACGAGTTCCGGCGCCAGCCCGTCCTCCAGCTCCTTCACCGAGCTGGCGTGGATCTCCTTCAGCCGGACCCGGCTCGCCTCGTCCAGCGGTGCCGCGCGCACCTCCTCCAGCAGCTGCTTGATCATGCTGCCGATCCGCATCACCTTGGCCGGCTGCTCGACCTGCTCCGTCACCGGAGTCTCGCGGGAGTCCTCGTCTCCTCCGCCGCCGATCGCCATGCCGTCCTGGCCCACGACCAGGATCTGGGGATTCTCGGGCGACCTTTCGTTCCTCGGCATCTCCATGCCGCCATTGTCTCGCACCCCTGCATCTCATCACCGTGCCGCCCCCACCGTGGGCCGATCGCCGTTTCACGGCGCGGAAGTCTGCGTCGCTCTCCCGTCTCCGCCGCTCTGATCAGTCGCAGCACCCGGGCCGCGCAGTGGTCGAGCCGGCGGGCCTCGGCCTCCGCGTTGCAGCTGTGCTGTTCCAGCGCCAGCAGCCGGGCGATCTGGTCCGGTCCGCCCGGCGCCCCGGACAGCACCTCGGCCCGCTGCCGCACGTGCTCGTGCAGCGCCTGGGTGACGTGCCGACGCTGCGCCTCGACGACCTCCCGGACGTCGGCACGGGGCGCGCCGACCGCCAGGGCCGGCTTGACGGCCAGTTCGTCGCGCGGCGGACTCGCCCGCTCCACGGGCCGCGCGAACCAGGCCCGCAGTTCGGCGCGCCCCGCCTCGGTCAGCGCGTACAACACGTGCCCCGCCTCGTCCACACCTCCCGCACGACCGTCCCGTCCCGTCCCGCTCCAGCCGGGCCAGGGCGGCGCACACCTGCCCGATGTCGAGCGGCCAGGCGCCGCCCGTGCGCGCCTCGAACTCGGTGCGCAGCCGGGAGCCGGAGCGGGGGCCGCGTTCCAGGAGCGCGAGCAGTCCGTGACGTGTCGACACCACCGGATTGTGCAGCGCCCTCAGCACTTTGGCGGAAGCAGAAATGCCGGGACCGGGCACCAGGGTGAAGGTGGTGGCGTGACTCCATGGCTACGTGTGGTGCGGACGACGGGGCTGGCGGGCGCCGGCGTGCTCCTCCTGTGCGGGGGCGCGCTGCCGGGCGGGAGCGTGCTGGCGGGCGGGAGCGTGCCGGCGGGCGGGAGCGTGCCGGCGGGCGGGAGCGTGCTGGCAGGCGAGGGCGTCTCGTCGTACGGGAGCGTTCCGCCGGGCGGCAGCGTCTCGTCGCACGGCAGCGTCTCGTCGCACGGCAGCATCTCGCCGGGCGACGACGGGCGCGCGCCTGCCGTGGGGCCTTCCGCCGGCGCCTCCGCCGGTGCGGGGCCGGGGCGGCGGGAGCGGGCCGACCGGGCCGACCAGCCCCTCCAGGCCGACCGGGACGAAGCCGCGGCCACGGCGGTGGGTGAGTCGTCCGAGGAGACGTCGCCGGCGTACGACAGCGCCTCGTCGCACGATCACCGGCGCACGCCTGCCGCCCACGCCTCCGCGTCCGCCCGGCCCGAGCCGTCGCGGGCCGGGAGCCGGGCGGGTGAGGGGCGCGAGCGGCCCGGGCGCCGGTGGTGGGACGAGCGAGACGAGGGGGACGAGGAGGACCAGGACACCGACCGGCAGGGGGATTACCCCGGGAAGGCGTACCCCGACCAGCAGGACACCGCAGAGGAGCCGGACGCCTCCGCGCCGCCCCAGGACGTCACCCCGGGCGCCTCCGTGTCCGCTTCGCGGTCCACGCAGCAGGCCGCCTCGCACGCCGAGGCCCCCACCGAGCCCGTGCTGCGGATCCTGCCCCTGGGCAGCGGGCTGGTCCTGATCGGGCTCGGCCTGGGACTCGCCTTCCTCGGCCTACGGCTGCGGCGCGGCTGACCCGGCGACCGTCCGGAGCCGCCCGGGTGCCTGGCCGAGGCCCGGCCGAGGCCGGTCCCGGGCCGCCTGGCACGCCGGGGCCCCTACCGAGCCCGTGCAGCGGATCCTGTCCTGAGCAGCGGGCTGGTCCTGGGCTCGCCTTTGTCGGCCCACGGCTACGGTGCGGCTGGCCCGGAGCCGGTCCGAGGCGGGTCCGAGGCCCGTCCTGGCCTGTTCCGGACCGTCCGGGGCGCCGGGCCGGTCCGTGGTCCGGACCGGCCCGGCGCGGGGGCGGTGCGGGGGCGGCGCGGCCCGGCGCCGGGGTGGCTACGGCACGACCAGCAGGACCTTGCCCACGTGCCCGCTCGCCTCCACCACGCGGTGGGCGGCGGCCGCGTCGTTCATCGGGAGCTCGCGGTCGACGACCGGGCGGACATGACCGCCGGCGATCAACGGCCAGACGTGCTCGCGCACGGCCGCGACGATGGCCGCCTTCTCGCCGAGCGGACGGGCGCGCAGCGAGGTTGCGCTGATCGCGGCCCGCTTGTTCAGGAGCGTGGCGATGTTCAGCTCGCCCTTGACGCCGCCCTGCATGCCGATGATCGCGAGCCGGCCGTTGACGGCGAGGGCCTGCACGTTGCGCTGCAGGTACTTGGCGCCCATGTTGTCGAGGATGACGTCGGCGCCCGCGCCGTCGGTGGCCTTCTTCACCTCGGCGACGAAGTCCTGCTCCCGGTAGTTGATCAGGATGTCCGCGCCGAGCCTGGCGCAGCGCTCCAGCTTCTCCGGGGTGCCCGCCGTGACGGCGACCTTGGCGCCGACGGCCTTGGCGAGCTGGATCGCCATCGTGCCGATGCCGCTGGAGCCGCCGTGCACGAGCAGCGTCTCACCGGGCCGCAGGTGGGCGATCATGAAGACGTTGGACCAGACCGTGCAGACCACCTCGGGCAGTGCCGCGGCCTGCTTCAGGTCCAGGCCCTCCGGCACCGGCAGCAACTGGCCGGCCGGCACGACGACCTTCTCCGCGTAGCCGCCGCCCGAGAGCAGCGCGCACACCTCGTCGCCCTCGGCCCAGCCGGAGACGCCGGGCCCCACGGCGGCGATCCGTCCGGAGCACTCCAGGCCGGGGTAGCGGGAGGCACCGGGCGGCGGGTCGTAGAAGCCCTGCCGCTGCAGGATGTCGGCCCGGTTGACGGCGCCGGCCACCACCTCGACCAGCACCTCTCCCTCGCCGGGCACCGGATCGGGGACCTCGTCCCACACCAGCGCCTCGGGCCCACCAGGTTCGGGAATCGTGATCGCATGCATGAGCAGGACGCTACTCCCTCACCCCGGTCACGACTCGGCCGTAGGACCGCCGACGGTCACTGCGAGGGCAGCCGGCGGACGTCCGGCGTGACGTGCGTACCCGGCGTGGCCCGCACGATGGTGATCAGCCGGTCCGTCAGCTCCAGTCCCCCGACTGCGGAGTCGTCGTAGCCGAGGACGCGGTGTCCGCGGACGACGCTCACCACCAGGTCGTCCAGCTCACGCGGGCCCCTGCCCACCTCCGCCTTGGTGACCGGGCGTTCGACGATGTCGAGCCCGCTGCCCTGGTGGATCAGGTCCTCCATCACCATGCCGGCCGCGGGGCTGAGCACGGACAGGCCGAGCAGCCGGCCGGCCGCACTGGCGCTGGTGATGACCGCGTCGGCGCCGGACTGCTTCAGCAGCGGCGCGTTCTCCTCCTCGCGCACCGCGGCGACGATCTTCGCTCCGCGGTTGAGCTGCCGCGCCGTCAGCGTCACGAGCACGGCCGTGTCGTCGCGCTGGGTGGCGACGATGACCTGCCGCGCCCGGTGCACCTCGGCGCGCTTGAGCACCTCGCTGCGCGTCCCGTCCCCGGTCACGCCCGCGTAGCCCTCGGCCGTCGCGGCGTCGATCACCTTGTTGCTGGGGTCGACCACG
Organism: Streptomyces sp. NPDC020996; assembly: GCF_040641355.1. Classification (NCBI taxonomy): domain Bacteria; kingdom Bacillati; phylum Actinomycetota; class Actinomycetes; order Kitasatosporales; family Streptomycetaceae; genus Streptomyces; species Streptomyces sp. NPDC020996. Next base: position 60,693 of record NZ_JBFADM010000045.1, on the reverse strand, counting down.
ACGACCTGTTCCTTCTTCAGGCCCGTCGCGCAGACGGTCCGGATCGCCGAACGGCCCTTGGTGCCGAAGCCGACGACGACGGTGTGGTCGCGCAAGGTGGACCTCCAGCGGTTCAGACGCCATTCCTCACGGGTTCGCTCGGTGAGGACCTCGAGCGTGGTGCCGACCAGGATGATCAGGAACAGCACACGCAGCGGCGTGACGACGAAGATGTTGATGAGCCGGGCGCCGTCACTGACCGGGGTGATGTCGCCGTATCCGGTGGTGGAGAGGGTGACGGTGGCGTAGTAGAAGGAGTCGAGCAGGCCGACGGATTCGTCGGCGCTGTCGCGGTAGCCGTCGTGGTCGGCGTAGACGATCAGCGCGGTCACGATCAGCACCAGCAGCGCCATCAGCAGCCGCTTGGTGACCTGCCGCAGCGGGCGCTCCACCACTCGCCTCGGCAGATTCACCCGATGGGTCACGAGATGTTCGTCCGCCTGGCGGGCGATCGCGTCATGGCCCGGAAGTTTCACGTGAAACACACCCCGATTCCTGCGGACGCCCACGGCAGGTCCAGCAGTTCCAGCTCCTGACCGGGACGGGCACCGCCGGGAGGGACGACGGCGAGCGCGTCGGCCGCCGCGACGCCGCGCAGCATGGCCGGTCCGTTGTAGTGCAGCGGCACGGCACGATCGCCGCGCAGCGCGACGGGGACCAGCCGGGTGTCGTACGGGTGCCCGTGCGCCGCGTCCCGCAGCGGCAGCGTGTACGGCTCCGGGGCGGGGCGTGCGGCCAGGGCGCGCAGCAGGGGCTCGGCGAGCGTGAGCAGGCCGGAGACGGCCGCCAGGGGGTTGCCGGGCAGGCCCACGAGGTGCCGGCCGTCCGCGACGCGGGCCAGCAACATGGGGTGGCCGGGGCGGACCTTGACGCCGTCCACCAGGAGTTCGGCGCCGATGCGGTGCAGGGTGGGGTGGACGTGGTCGACCGGGCCGGAGGCGGTGCCGCCGGTGGTGACGATCAGGTCGGCGTCGGAAGCCGTGATCGCCCGGTGCAGGGCCTTCGCGTCGTCGCCGAGGCGGCGGACGGCGGTGACCTCGGCGCCGAGTGCCCGCAGCCAGGGCGGGAGCATCGGGCCGAGGGCGTCCCGGATGAGACCGTCGTGCGGCCGTCCCTCGGTGAGCAGTTCGTCGCCGAGGACCAGGACTTCGGCGCGGGGGCGGGGGACCACGGTGAGGGTGTCGTATCCGGCGGCTGCGGCGAGGCCGAGCACGGCCGGGGTCACCAGGGCGCCGGCGGGCAGCAGCCGGTCGCCGCTGCGGCACTCCTGGCCGCGGGGGCGGATGTCCTGGCCGTGCTGGACCTCGCGAGTGGCGTGCAGGCGGCCCTTGTCGTCGCTGCGGCCGTGCTCGCTGCGCAGGACGGCGGTGGTCTCCAGGGGGATGCGGGCGCCGGTGGCGATGCGGACGGCCTCGCCGTCGGTGAGGGGCTCCGGCCGCGCGTGCCCGGCGAGCACGCCCTCGTCCCGCACGTCCCAGGGGCCGGGTCCCGAGACCGCCCAGCCGTCCATCGCCGAGGTGTCGAAGGACGGCAGGTCGGTGAGGGCGTCGAGGGGGGCAGCCAGGGTGAGACCCAGCGCGGCGTCGAGCGGGGCGGAGACGAGGGCGCGGCGGGCCGCCCGGGAGCCGGCGCGGGCGGCGGTCGCGCGGGCCTCCGGCCAGGGGGTGGCCCGGTGCCGGGCGTGGGCCGCGGCCGGGGCGCCGTGACGGCTGCCCTGGGCGGCGGGCGGGGTCACCCGGTGGCCGCCGGGGGTGCCAGGGGTGCCGCCTTCGGGGTCCCTCACGAGCGCGAGCACCTCCTCGACGCCGAGGTCGTCGGCTTCCTCACCGGCCCGCGGGGAACGCGCGGACTCGGCGGACCGGGCGGACCGGGCGGACCGGGCGGACTCGGCGGACCGGGCGGACTCCGCGGACCGGGCGGTCATCCGGCGTCCGGGCGGGTGTCGGGTGTGGCGTCGGGTGTGGCGTCGGGGGCCACGTCCGGTTCGCCGGCGGCGGCGTCCTCCTCGGCCCAGCGCAGGGCGAGGGCGGCGGCCTTCCGGGCGGCCTCCGCAACCGCCTCGGATGCGCCCGCCCGTCGCCCGCCGTCGCCCTCGTCCGAAGCCCCTTCGGGTCCCTGCTCGTAGACGGCTCGCGCCGCCGCGTAACCGACGAGGAAGGTGGTCAGCGGTGCCGCCGGCCTGGCGACGCCGTGGGCGGCGTCACGGGCGAGGTCGAGCAGGACGCCGGTGTCGACGTCCAGGTCGATGCCGAGCTCGGTCTTGACTGCGGAGATCCATTCGTCCAACACGTGCTCATGCTCCCTGATGCGTGCCCGGGCGGTGGCGATGTCTTCCCAGGTGTCGCAGTCGAACGACGCGACGGGGTCGGTGATGCGGGTGAGGTCGAGGGCGGCGGTCAGCCGGCGCAGCGGCAGCCCGCTGAGGCCGCCGTGTGCCCGTCTGAGTGCGGCCAGCTCGCGGTCCAGCGTCTGCCTGCGGTACGCGGCCACGAGGGGCTGGTCACGGCCGTCCGCGTCGGTGAGCAGCACGCCGTCGGCGTGGTCCGCGCGCAGGGCGGCCAGCAGGCGTTCCACCGTCGCCGCCCGCAGGAAGGGCAGGTCGGCGGAGAGGACGACGACGTCCTCGGCCGTGATGTGGTGCAGCCCGGCGCCGAGCGCGGCGAGCGGGCCAGCGCCGGGCGGGTCCTCGCGCGTCCACAGCACGGGCCGGGCGGTGGGGCGGGCGTCGGCGACGACCACGGTCGTGCGTGCCGTGGCGCAGGCGGCGAGTACGCGGTCGAGCAGCGCCCGCCCGCCGACGGGCAGGCCGGGCTTGTCAGCGCCGCCGAGCCGCCGGGCGGCGCCGCCCGCGAGCACGACGGCGTCGTACCCGGGGGCGTAGTACCCGGCGGCGTCCTGCCCGGCGGAGTCCTGCCCGGCGGGTTCCTGCCCGGCAGGTTCCTGCCCGGCAGGGGCGGCGGCGTCCCGCGGCTCGTTAGACGTCACCCCCCGAGTATGCGGGCCCCGGCGATCACGGGGAACGCGCGGGGGGTCCCGCGGTCACAGGGTGCGCAGCAGGACCGCCGGATGTTCGACGCAGTCGGCCACGTACCGCAGGAAACCGCCCGCGGTGCCGCCGTCGCAGACGCGGTGGTCGAAGGTGAGCGAGAGCTGCACGACCTGGCGCACCGCCAGCTCGCCCTCGTGCACCCACGGCTTGGGGACGATGCGGCCGACGCCCAGCATGGCGGCTTCGGGGTGGTTGACGATCGGGGTGGAGCCGTCGACGCCGAACACTCCGTAGTTGTTCAGTGTGAAGGTGCCGCCGGTGAGTTCGGCGGGCGTGAGGGTGCCGGCCCGGGCCGCCTCGGTGAGGCGCGCGAACTCCGCGCTCAGCGACTCGGCGTCCCGCTCGTGCGCGTCCCGCACCACCGGTACGACCAGGCCCCGCTCGGTCTGCGCGGCGAAGCCCAGGTGCACCTGGTCGAGCCGGACGATCTCCCTGGCCTCCATGTCCACGGTGGAGTTGAGCTCGGGGTAGCGGGCGAGGGCGGCGGTGCAGATGCGGGCCAGCAGGGCGATCAGGGAGATCTTCGGTCCGCCGGCGGCGTTCATCGCGCTGCGCGCCCGCATCAGCTCCGTCGCGTCGGCGTCCACCCAGCAGGTGGCGTCCGGGATCTCGCGCCGGCTGCGGGAGAGCTTGTCGGCGACGGCACCGCGGACGCCCTTGAGGGGGATGCGCGTCCCGGTGGGGGCGGCGGCCGGCGCCGGGGTGAGGGCCGGTGCGGAGGTGAGGGCCTCCGGGCTGAGGGCCGGCGCCGGGGCCGAGGGCGTGGGGCTGTGCGCGGCAGCGGCGGCGGCGCGCAGGGCGTACTCGACGTCCGCGCGCAGGATCAGCCCGTCCGGCCCGGACCCGGTCAGCTCCCGCAGGTCCAGGCCGTTCTCCCGGGCGAGACGGCGCACGAGCGGCGAGATCACCGGCACCGGGCCGTCGGCGGGGGAGCCGTCGGCGCCGTCGCGGCCGCCGTTGTCGTTGCCGGTGGCCGGCCGGCCGGCGCCGGGGGGCGGGGCCGTGCCGAGGCCGCCCGTGCCTGCCGGGGCCGCGCCGTGCCCGGCCGAGGGCGCGGTCCGGTCGGCGGTCCCGTCGGGCGCGGGGCCGGGCACGGGCTGCCGTGCGGGCGCCACGGACGCGTGGGAGGCGGCGGGCGCCTGCGGCCGGACCCGGCGCCGGCGGGCGGGCGCCTGCGAGGTGCCGTAACCGACCAGTACGTTGCCCGAGCCCTCGCCGTGCTGCTCGCCCCCGGCCGGGGAGCCGGCGGCCGGCGCGCCCACCGCGACGGTCAGCAGGGGAGCCCCGACGGGAAGCTCCGTGCCCTCCTCACCGAAGCGGGCGGTGACCACGCCGCCGTAGGGGCAGGGCACCTCGACCATCGCCTTGGCGGTCTCGACCTCGACGACCGGCTGGTCGATGGCGACGACGTCGCCGACCTGGACCAGCCAGCGCACGATCTGCGCCTCGGTGAGCCCCTCCCCGAGGTCGGGGAGCTTGAACTCCAGCACCTGTGCCATCAGCCCTCGGCCTCCCACTGCAGACGCCCCACGGCGTCCAGGATCCGGTCCACGCCGGGCAGGTGGTGACGCTCCAGCATCGGCGGCGGGTAGGGGATGTCGAACCCGGCCACGCGCAGCACCGGCGCCTCCAGATGGTGGAAGCAGCGCTCCGTGACACGGGCCGCGATCTCCCCGCCCGGTCCGCCGAACCCGCCCGACTCGTGCACGACGACCGCTCGCCCGGTCCGCCGTACCGAGGCGGAGACCGTCTCGTCGTCGAACGGCACCAGGGAGCGCAGGTCGACGACTTCCAGGTCCCAGCCCTCGGCCCGGCCCGCCTCGGCGGCTTCGAGGCAGACGGGCACCGACGGCCCGTACGTGATGAGCGTGGCGCTCCGGCCGGAGCGCCGCACCACCGCGCGGCCGATCGGTTCGACGGCTGCCGGCTCCTCGGGGTTCCAGGAGTCCTTCGACCAGTACAGGCGCTTGGGTTCGAGGAAGACCACCGGATCGTCGGAGGCGATCGCGGCGCGCAGCATTCCGTAGGCGTCGGCGACGGTGGCGGGCGTGAGGACATGGAGCCCCGGAGTCGCCATGTAGTACGCCTCGGAGGAGTCGCTGTGGTGCTCGACGCCGCCGATGCCGCCGCCGTAGGGGATGCGGATCGTGATCGGCAGCGGCATCGTGCCGCGGGTGCGGTTGCGCATGCGGGCCACGTGCGAGACCAGCTGCTCGAACGACGGGTAGGCGAACGCGTCGAACTGCATCTCCACGACCGGGCGCAGCCCGTACATCGCCATGCCGACGGCCGTGCCGAGGATGCCCGCCTCGGCGAGCGGGGTGTCCGTGCAGCGGTGCTCGCCGAACTCCTTGGCCAGCCCGTCGGTGACCCGGAAGACGCCGCCGAGGGTGCCGACGTCCTCGCCCATCACGTGCACGCTCGGGTCGGCGGCCATGGCGTCGCGCAGCGCGCGCGTGAGGGCCTGCGCCATGGTGGCCGGCTTGAGGGCGACGGTGGTCATCGGTGGGTTCCCTCCTGCTCCGCCTCGAGTTCCGCCTGGAGCTGCGCGCGCTGTTCGCGCAGTTGCGGGGTGGGCTCCGCGTACACGTGGGCGAACAGATCCATGGGGTCGAGCACCGGGTCCTGGTTCATGCGCTCGCGCAGGGCGGCCGCCATGGCCTCCGCGTCCTGCTTGGCGGCCCGGACGCCGTCCTCGTCGAGCAGGCCGCGCCCGGTCAGTTCGTGTTCCAGCAGGGCGATCGGGTCGTGCTCGCGCCAGGTGTCGACCTCGGCGTCGCTGCGGTAGCGGGTGGCGTCGTCGGCGTTGGTGTGGGCGTCGACGCGGTAGGTGATCGCCTCGATGAGCGTGGGGCCGCCGCCCGCACGCGCGCGGCGTACCGCCTCGCCGAGCACCTGGTGCACGGCGAGGACGTCGTTGCCGTCGACCAGCCGGCCGGGCATGCCGTAGCCGACGGCCTTGTGGGCCAGCGACGGGGCCGCGGTCTGCTTGGCGAGCGGCACGGAGATGGCGAAGCCGTTGTTCTGGACCAGGAAGACGACCGGCGCCTGCCAGACGGCGGCGAAGTTCAGCGCCTCGTGGAAGTCGCCCTCGCTGGTGCCGCCGTCGCCGACCATGGCGAGCGCGACCACGTCGTCGCCCTTGAGGCGGGCGGCGTGCGCGAGGCCGACGGCGTGCGGGAGCTGGGTGGCGAGCGGGGTGGACAGGGGGGCCACGCGGTGCTCGCGCGGGTCGTATCCGGTGTGCCAGTCGCCGCGCAGGAGGGTCAGTGCCTCGACCGGGTCCACGCCGCGGACGACGGCGGCGAGCGTGTCCCGGTAACTGGGGAAGAGCCAGTCGCGGTCCTGGAGGGCCAGCGCGGCGGCGACCTCGCATGCCTCCTGGCCGGTGGTGGAGGGGTAGACGGCGAGGCGGCCCTGCTTGGTGAGGGCGGTGGCCTGCGCGTTGTACCTGCGGCCGCGCACCAGCTCGGCGTACAGGCGGCGCAGCAGGGCCGGGTCGGCCTCGGCGGCTGCCTTCGTGCCGAGGACGCGGTACGGCTCCGCGTCGGGCAGCAGCGGCGCGGGGTCCGTGCGGGGCTGCCAGGCGGGCGGCGGGGACGGCCGGTAGGCACCCCGCTGCTCCATGACCGTCATGACGGAACCTCCTCGTGGGCGGTTTGCGGCACGGCACCTGTGTGACGCGCCTCACCTACCGATTGTTCGGTCGTCGGCACAGTTTGGCTACAGGGCCCTCCAGGCTGTGGACAAACGGTTCTCCACAACCTGCAATGAACGCAGGACGTCCATGACGGGAAGGCGGGGGGACATGACACCTGAACAAATGGCCGACGCACCGGAGGCCGACGACGCTCTGCCGCCCGCGCGGCCCGCCGAGGGAGGCGCCCCGCCGCCCGCGAGACCCCTGGACGCCATCGATCTGGACATCCTGCAGATACTCCAGGCAGACGGCCGCGCCTCGATACGGTCGGTCGCCGAACGGGTCCACGTCTCGCGCGCCAACGCCTACGCCCGCATCAACCGCCTCCTCGAGGACGGCGTCATCCGCGGCTTCGGCGCCCGGGTCAACCACGAACGCGCAGGTCAGGGCACGTCGGCCTACATCACCCTGAAGATCGTCCAGAACTCCTGGCGCACGGTGCGCGAACAGCTCAGGCAACTGCCGGGGGCCTCGCACATCGCCCTGGTCGGAGGCGATTTCGACGTGCTGCTGCTGGTGCACACCTCCGACAACAAGGCGCTGCGCGAGCTGGTGCTCACCCGGCTGCAGGCCATGCCGGAGGTGCTCAGCACGCGCACGCTGCTGGTGTTCGAGGAGGAGGACCTCGAGCCGCAGGGCTGACTCAGCCGGCCCGGCGCAGCCCGCCGAAGACCAGTCGCACGACCGCGTCGGCCACGTCCCGCTCGTTCATGCCCCGGCCGTCCGGCCGGTACCACTCGACGATCGAGTTGATCATCCCGAAGACCAGCCGGGTGGCGAGCCGCACCTCGACGTCGCCCCGTACGTCACCGTCGGCGGCCGCCGCCTTCAGCAGCTCGGCGACCCGGCGGTCGAACTCGCGGCGCCGCATCAGGGCCCACCGCTCGGTCTCGGTGTTGCCCCGCACGCGCAGCAGCAGCGTCACGTACGGCAGCTCGGCGATGAGCACCTCGACCATGCGCCGTACGACGTACTCCAGGCGGTCGGCGGCGCGCCCCTCGCACGCGTGCTCCTCGTCGAGGATGGCGAACAGGCCGTCCAGCGCCCGGCGCACGGCCCGGCGCAGCAGTTCCTCCTTGCCGGTGACGTGGTGGTAGATCGACGACTTGGAGATGCCCGCCGCGCGGGACAGGTGCTCCATGGAGGTGCCGTCGTAGCCGCGTTCGTTGAAGACCTGGACGGCGACGGACAGCAGTGTCTCGGGGGTGTACGTGTCGCGCTTGGCGGTGGTCATGAGGTGCCGCCCTCCCGCTTGTCGGTGGCGAAGGCGTGCCGGTACAGCGCGAGCGAGGGCGCATAGCGGCCGCGTGGGTCACGGTCGTGCAGGTCGTCCAGGAGGGAGAAGGCCCACATCCGGCCGAGCTTGCGGCTCCACTCGAAGGGGCCGAGCGGGTAGTTGACCCCCAGGCGCATCGCGGTGTCGATGTCCTCCTCGGTGGCCACGCCCTTGGCGACGGCGTCGTGCGCGAGGTCGACGATCCGGGCGACCGTGCGGGCGACGATCATGCCGGGGACGTCGCCGATGACGCTGACGTCCTTGCCGAGCGCCTGGAACAGGCCGATGGCCTCGGAGAGGGTCCGCGGGGCGGTGTCCTGGGAGGCGGACACGGCGATGCGGGTGGCCCGGCGGTAGTCGAGGGCGAGGTCGAAGTAGACGACGTCACGGAACTCCACGGACGTCTGCCCGTCGGCGAGCGCCAGCTGGCCGCCGCTCGGCAGCACCAGGCGGGTGCCGTGGTCGTCGTCCTCCTCGCGGACCTGGATGCCCGCCTCCCGGATCAGCGCCAGCAGTTCCCCGGCCGGCCCCAGGCCGCCCTCGGCTACGACGTAGGCGGGCGGCCGGTGCTTCTCCGCGGTGTGCGGCTCGGGACGGTCTGCGCCGTCGGCGTAGTCGTACCAGCCGCGGCCGCTCTTGCGGCCGAGCCGGCCGGACTCGACCAGGCGGCGCTGGGCGAGGGAGGGCGCGAAGCGCACGTCCTGGAAGAAGGACTGCCACACGGAGTGCGTGACGGACTCGTTGACGTCCTGGCCGATCAGGTCGGTCAGCTCGAAGGCGCCCATCCGGAAGCCGCCGCACTCGCGCAGGACCGCGTCGATGGTGGCCGGGTCGGCGCCCTGGTCCTCGTACACCGCGAACGCCTCGGCGTAGAAGGGCCGGGCGATGCGGTTGACGATGAAACCCGGGGTGTCGGCGCAGGCCACCGGCGTCTTGCCCCAGGCGCGCGCCGTCTCGTACGCGCGCGTGGCCGAGGTGACGTCGGTGGCGAACCCGGAGACCACCTCGACCAGCGGCAGCAGCGGGGCCGGGTTGAAGAAGTGCAGGCCGACGAAGCGGCCGGGGTTCCGCAGGGCGCCGGCGATGGCCGTCACCGACAGGGAGGAGGTGTTGGTGGCGAGCAGGCAGTCCTCGCCGACGATGCCCTCCAGCTCCCGCAGCAGCTCCTGCTTGACGTCGAGCCGCTCCAGCACGGCCTCCACGACGAGGGCGCAGTCGGCGAGTCCGGCGAGGCTCTCGACGGGACTGAGCCGGGCGCGGGCCGCGTCGCGGTCGGCGCCGGTGAGCCGGTCCTTCTCGACGAGCCGGTCGAGGCGGGCGCCGATCGTCTCGGCCGCTTCCCGGGCCCGCCCCGGTACGGCGTCGTACAACCGCACGGGGTGTCCGGCGACCAGCGCGACCTGGGCGATGCCCTGGCCCATGGTGCCGGTGCCGACGACGGCCACGGGGCTGCTGAGGTCGAGTGCTGTCATGTGCGCGATCCTCCCGCACGGGGTTTTCCACAGATGCGGCAGGCCCCCTTGTCCCGACCGATCGTTCGGTTACTCTAACTCTCACGGCACCGTCCCGCCCATGTTTCTGCCCAGGTCATGAGCTCAACGGAGAGTTCACAAGACGAGGAGTTGGTCCCGCATGGCCGCCGAACTGACCGCGCACGAGCTGATCGCCAAGCACCGGCCCACCCTCGACCGGGCGCTGGACGCGATCCGCACGCGCGCGTACTGGTCCCCGCACCCCGAGCACCCCAAGGCCTACGGCGAGAACGGCAGCCTGGACATGGCGGCGGGCAAGGCCGCCTTCGACGCGCTGCTCGGCACCCGTCTCGACCTCGGCCAGCCCGGCACGGACGACTGGGTCGGCGGCGAGGTCTCGCCGTACGGCATCGAGCTGGGGGTCGAGTACCCGCACGCGGACCTCGACGTGCTGCTGCCCGCGATGCGGGCCGGTCAGCGGGCCTGGCGGGACGCGGGCGCGGAGATGCGCGCGGTGGTCTGCATGGAGATCCTCAAGCGGATCAGCGACCGGACGCACGAGTTCGCGCACGCGGTCATGCACACCTCCGGCCAGGCCTTCATGATGGCCTTCCAGGCGGGCGGCCCGCACGCCCAGGACCGCGGCCTGGAGGCGGTGGCGTACGCCTACGTGGAGCAGGTCCGCACCCCGGACACGGCGGAGTGGACCAAGCCCCAGGGCAAGCGCGACCCGCTCGCGCTGACCAAGCAGTTCGTCCCGGTGCCCCGGGGCACCGCCCTGGTCATCGGCTGCAACACCTTCCCCACGTGGAACGGCTACCCGGGCCTGTTCGCCTCCCTGGCCACCGGCAACGCGGTCGTGGTCAAGCCCCACCCGCGCGCGGTGCTGCCGCTCGCGCTCACCGTGCAGGTCGCCCGCCAGGTCCTCGCCGAGACCGGCTTCGACCCGAATCTGGTGGCGCTGGCCGCGGAACGGCCCGGTGAGGGCATCGCCAAGACGCTCGCCACCCGGCCGGAGATCAAGATTATCGACTACACGGGTTCCACCCAGTTCGGCGACTGGCTGGAGGCCAACGCCCGCCAGGCGCAGGTCTACACCGAGAAGGCCGGCGTCAACACGGTCGTCGTGGACTCCACCGGCGACTACAAGGGGATGCTCTCCAACCTGGCCTTCTCGCTCTCCCTGTACAGCGGCCAGATGTGCACCACCCCGCAGAACCTGCTGATCCCGCGCGACGGCATCCGCACCGACGAGGGCCCGAAGACCTTCGACGAGGTGGTCGCCGACCTGGCCCGCTCGGTCGACGGCCTGCTCGGCGACGACGCGCGCGCGAACGCCCTGCTCGGCGCCATCGTCAACCCCGACGTGAAGGCGCGCCTGGAGGCGGCCGCGGGCCTGGGCGAGGTCGCCCTGGCCTCACGGGAGGTGAGCAACCCGGAGTTCCCGGGCGCGGTCGTGCGGACGCCCGTGATCGTCACCCTGGACGGCGCCAAGCCGGACGCCCAGGCCGTCTGCATGAGCGAGTGCTTCGGCCCGGTCTCCTTCGCCGTCGCGGTCGACTCCACGGCCGACGCGGTGGAGCTGCTGCGGCGCACGATCCGCGAGAAGGGCGCGATGACGGTCGGCGCCTACACGACCGACGCCGAGGCCGAACAGGCGATCCAGGAGGTGTGCCTGGAGGAGGCGGCCCAGCTGTCCCTCAACCTCACCGGCGGGGTGTACGTCAACCAGACGGCCGCCTTCTCCGACTTCCACGGCTCGGGCGGCAACCCGGCGGCGAACGCGGCGCTCACCGACGGGGCGTTCGTCGCCAACCGCTTCCGGGTGGTGGAGGTGCGCCGGGAGGCGTAGGAGAGCCCGGCGGGGCGGGTCACGCCGGGGACGGAGGACAGCCGGGCCGGCGGGTCACGCCGGAAGGTAGAGGACAGCCGGCCGGCGGGTCATGCCGGGAGCCGGAGGGCAGCCCGGCGCGGCGGGTCACGCCGGGAGCCGGAGGACAGGCCGACCCGGCGGGTCACGCCGGGAGGCGTGGGACAGCCGGCCGGCGGGTCATGCCGGCCGGCGGGTCATGCCGGCTGGCCGGCGCCCGCGCTCCAGTGGTACAGCGTCATGGCCACGCTGGTGGCGAGGTTGTAGCTGGAGACCTGCGGGCGCATCGGCAGCGCGAGCAGGTGATCGGCACGGGCGCGCAGCTCCTGCGACAGCCCGCTTCGCTCCGATCCGAAGGCGAGGACGCCGTCGTCCGGGAGCTTCACGCCCCGGACGTCCTCGCCCTCCGGGTCCAGCGCGAACACCGGTCCGCCGGGCAGTTCGCCGACGGTCAGCCGCTCCACGGCGGTGGCGAAGTGCAGCCCGGCCCCGCCGCGCACCACCGTGGGGTGCCAGGGGTCGAGCGTGCCGGTGGTGACGACACCGGTCGCCCCGAAGCCGGCCGCCAGCCGGATCACGGCGCCCGCGTTGCCGAGGTTGCGCGGATTGTCCAGGACGACGACCGGGGCGGTGCGCGGCGTGTGCGTCAGCCTCGCCAGGTTGGCCTCGCGGGACGGACGTACCGCCAGAGCGGCGACCCCGGTCGGATGCGGCCGGGGCACGAGGCCGCGGTACGCCGCCTCGGGCACCTCCGCCACCAGCGCGGCCAGCGTGGACCGCACGTCGGGAGCCAGTTCGTCGGCCAGCGCCAGCACCGCCCGCCGGTCGACGGCGACCGCCACCGGCACCTCGGCCCCGAAGCGCACAGCGTGCTTGAGGGCGTGGAAGCCGTCGAGCAGGACGCAGGCGTCGGCGAGCCGGTGCCAGGTGCGCACGGGGTCGGGGGCGGCCGGATCGGTCATGGCATGAAGCCTACGTGCGGGCGCGGCGGGACCGACGCGGGCCCATGTGGTGGCACGGCGCGGGAACCGACGCGGGCCTACGTGCGGTACGGCGGGGGGACCGACGCGGGCCGACGTGCCGTACGGCGGGGGAACCGACGCGGGCCTACGTGCCGTACGGCGGGGGAACCGACGCGGGCCGACGTGCCGTACGGCGGGGGAACCGACGCGGGCCGACGTGCCGTACGGCGGGGGAACCGACGCGGGCCGACGGGTCAGGGCCGGTGCGCGGTCACGTCGTCGTCCACCCCGTGTGCGCGTGGCCGGGGGATGCCCTTGGCCGCTTCCCCGTCCGCCGGCGCCGTCGGCCCCGCCTGCGGGCGCCCGGAGCCGTCCACGGCCCCCGGCGCGGGCGGCGCCGTACGGACGTCCCGCCGGAGCACGCGTCCACGCGCGCGTGCCGCCCATCCGCCCAGCCTGCGCAGGAACGAGGTCGGCAGGAAGACGGAGTCCGCCGCGATCATCGCCAGCGAGAAGAACGGCAGCCCCAGCACCACGGCGATCACCGCGTGCTCGGTCATCATGCCCACCAGCAGGACGTTCTTGACCCGCCGGTTGAACAGGGTGAAGGGGAAGGCGACCTGCGCGACGACCGTCCCGTACGTCACCAGCATCACCATCGTGCCGCCGGCCGACAGCGCGTCGGCGAGAGCGGGCCAGGGCGAGAAGTAGTCGAGGTGGAGCGGGTAGTAGACCGCGGTGCCGTCCTGCCAGCGCGATCCCTGGATCTTGTACCAGCCCGCCGTGGCGTAGATCAGACAGGCCTCGGCCATGATCACGAGCAGGGCGCCGTTGTGCACGATGTTGCCGACGACGTCCAGCAGGATCCGCGGCTGGTCGCTCCTCGCACGGCGCGCGACGACCCAGTACAGGGCCGACGCCGGCCACATGGTCCACAGGATCACCGGCACCGTCGGATCGACGCCGTGGAACCGGCCGCCGGCGGTCACCGCGACCAGCACGAACCCGAGCACGCCCCACAGGACGGGGCCCGCCGGATCGGCGACCCGCTCGCCGCGCGCGCGTGCCTCGCCTGCGAGCCGTGCCCGGCGGGCGTCCAGCGACCACACCCGGCCGCAGCGCGTGAAGACGAGGTAGACCGACATCAGGTGCAGGACGTTGTCCCCGCCGTCGCCCATGAAGACGCTGCGGTTCTGCAACGACAGCACTCCGACCATGAACAGCACGGACATGGCGCGCGTGCGCCAGCCGAGCAGCAGCAGGACGCTCGACAGCACGGCGACGGCGTAGACGATCTCGAACCAGACGGAGCTGTCGGACCACATCAGCGCCGTGAAGGCGTGGTTGACCGAGATCAGCTGCTGGGCCAGGGCCCAGCTCCACGGCCCGTCGGGACCGTACAGCTCGCGGCGGTGCGGGAGCTCGCGCAGCAGGAACAGCAGCCAGGTCGTGCTGAAGCCGATGCGGATCACGGCGCTCTGGTACGGGCCGAGCGCGGACTCGGTGACGCGGGCGATGCCTGCGGACACCGACAGCGCGAAGCGGTTCACCCGGTGCCTCCCCCGGTGTCGACGGACGAGAGGGACCACCACGGCAGCACGCGGTACACGGGCCGGACGGCCACCTGCTCCCCGCTCCACTTCGGCGGCGGGACGTCCGCGGTACGGGAACGGACCTGGACACGCTGGACGACGCCGCCCTGGCCCGCCGCATCCTCCCGGTCCAGGCGCAGCGCCACGATGCGCCGCAGATACCTCTCGGACAGGGCCCCGCGCAGGCCGGTCGGGCGGTTCTGGCTGTCATGGGTGGCGACGAAGAAGTCCCAGGCCCTGCGCAGTTCGTTCTGCTGGGTGTGGCTGGGCAGCGGGTTGCCGTCGATCGCGCGGCCGTCCCGCGCGGACAGGTCGTACCAGCCGGTGGTCCGCACGCTCCCGTCGCCCGTGCTGACGTCCGCGCGGACCTGCACGGCGATGTTCTGCTGCAGCGGGTTCGGCGCGAAGAGCTTCCAGTTCTGCTCGAACTCCGGGTAGACCCAGTCGTCGATCGCCTTCCCGTGCTGCTTGGTGAGCGTGTTCGAGGGTGCGACGTGCAGGAAGACCATGCCGAGATGCACGCAGACGGCGACGGCGACGACCGCGAGGGCCACGGCCGCGGCTATCTGATAGCGCAGCCCGAGAGCGGCGACGCCGGTGCGGGGAGCGGCGGGGCCGGCCAGGGCGCTCGACGCGGAGTCCTGCGGCTCGGCGGCCCGGTCGGGCTGATCGGGCAGGTCGGGCAGGTCGGGCTGGTCGGGCTCCGACGCAGCACTGGGCCCGTCCTGCTCCGCCCCACCTGACTCCGAGGCATCGCCGGGCGCACCGACCTTAGAGGCAGCAGGCCCACCGGGCTCGGAGGCAACGGCGGGCCCGGGCTCATCGGACTCCGAGGCACCGAGCGACCCATCGAGCCCGCCCGACCCATCGAGCCCGCCCGACCCGCCGGACACGCCAGGCCCGGCGGACCCGTCCAGCCCATCGGGCTCGTCGGGCCCGTCGGGCCCGTCTGGCTCGTCGGGCCCGTGCCGGGCCTGGGAGCCTGCGTCGTACGCGTCCATTGCGCCCCGTCTTCCGATTGCCGTCGCCGTCCGGCCTCCGGCCGCACGGCGTTCCGCCGCCTGCGGCACCGGCTCCGCGGCACTCGCACGGAACGGTACTCAGGCCCGGGCACCCGGCACAGCCTTGTCGGGAGATCTCGACGTGGCCATGGCCACACCCGCCCACCGGCGTCCCGCCCGACGGCCTCGGGGCGGAGCGGCGCGGTTGTCCACAGGATCCACCGGGGGCGCCGCACGTTTTCCACAGTGGTTGACACCTCACGGCGGCCGACCCACCATGGAATCGCACGGACCGAACGATCGGTCGGGAGTCAGTTCCGGCAGAGCCCAGGTCGAGGGGGACCTCAAATGGCGACAGCAGCCGCGCACCAGACGTACGGCACCGAGGAGAAGACCGCCGGCACCGATGCGTACGAGCGCGCCTTCGACGCGGCCGTGGCTGCCGACGAGCGCATCGAGCCGCGCGACTGGATGCCCGACGCCTATCGCACGACGCTCGTCCGCCAGATCGCCCAGCACGCCCACTCCGAGATCATCGGCATGCAGCCGGAGGCCAACTGGATCACCCGCGCGCCCTCGCTGCGCCGCAAGGCCATCCTGATGGCCAAGGTCCAGGACGAGGCGGGACACGGGCTGTACCTCTACAGCGCGGCGGAGACGCTGGGCACCAGCCGCGAGGAGCTGCTCGACAAGCTCCACTCCGGCCGCCAGAAGTACTCCTCGATCTTCAACTACCCCACGCTGACCTGGGCGGACGTGGGCGCGATCGGCTGGCTGGTGGACGGCGCCGCGATCACCAACCAGGTGCCGCTGTGCCGCTGCTCCTACGGCCCGTACGCCCGCGCGATGGTCCGCGTCTGCAAGGAGGAGTCATTCCATCAGCGCCAGGGCTACGAGCTGCTGCTCGCCCTCAGCCGCGGCACCCCGGCGCAGCACGCGATGGCCCAGGACGCGGTGAACCGCTGGTGGTGGCCGTCGTTGATGATGTTCGGTCCGCCCGACGACGAGTCGGCGCACTCGGCGCAGTCGATGGCGTGGAAGATCAAGCGGCACTCGAACGACGAGCTGCGCCAGCGCTTCGTCGACATCTGCGTGCCCCAGGCCGAGTCCCTCGGCCTCACGCTCCCCGACCCGGACCTGAAGTGGAACGAGGAGCGGGGACACCACGACTTCGGCCCGATCGACTGGGCGGAGTTCCGGGAGGTCCTCAAGGGCAACGGCCCGTGCAACGAACAGCGGATGACCCAGCGCAGGCGGGCCCATGAGGAGGGCGCCTGGGTCAGGGAGGCGGCCGCGGCGTACGCGGCCAAGCACACCGGCGGCGACGGAGCGGAGCGAGCATGACGAACACCGACTGGCCCCTGTGGGAGGTCTTCGTGCGCTCGCGCCGCGGCCTCGCGCACACCCACGCCGGCAGCCTGCACGCCCCCGATGCGGAGTTCGCCCTGCGCAACGCCCGCGACCTGTACACCCGCCGCGGCGAGGGCGTCTCGATCTGGGTCGTCCCCTCGTCCGCGATCACGGCGTCCTCCCCCGACGAGAAGGACCCGTTCTTCGAACCGGCCGCCGACAAGCCGTACCGGCACCCGACGTTCTACGACATCCCGGAGGGGGTGAAGCACCTGTGACGGCTCCGCAGACGACCCCGGCCCCCGCGCCCGGGCAGACCCCGGCCCCCGCGCCGGCCCCCGCGCCGGTGCAGGCTCCGGCCTCCACACCGGCCCCGGTCCCCGCGACGGCCGCGCTCGCCCTCGGCGACGACGCGCTGGTGCTCTCCCACCGCCTGGGCGAGTGGGCGGGCCACGCCCCCGTCCTGGAGGAGGAGGTCGCCCTCGCCAACATCGCCCTCGACCTGCTCGGCCAGGCCCGCGTGCTGCTGTCGATGGCCGGCGACGAGGACGAACTGGCCTACCTGCGCGAGGAGCGCGCCTTCACCAACCTCCAGCTCGTCGAGCAGCCGAACGGCGACTTCGCCCACACCATCGCCCGTCAGCTGTACTTCTCCACCTACCAGCACCTGCTGTACGCCGAACTGGCCGGCGGGGACGGTCCCTTCGCCGGCCTGGCCGCGAAGGCCGTCAAGGAGGTCGCCTACCACCGCGACCACGCCGAGCAGTGGACGCTGCGGCTCGGCGACGGCACCGAGGTCAGCCACGAGCGGATGCGGCGGGCGTGCACGGCCCTGTGGAGGTTCACCGGCGAGATGTTCCAGCCGGTGGACGGGCTGGACGTCGACCGGGCGGGCATGGAGTCGGCGTGGCTGGAGTCCGTCGGGGACGTGCTGCGCCGGGCGACCCTGGCGGTGCCCGAGGGACCGAGGTCCGGGGCGTGGACGGCCGGGGCGGGTCGCCAGGGCCTGCACACCGAGCCCTTCGGCCGGATGCTCGCCGAGATGCAGCACCTGCACCGCAGCCACCCGGGGGCGTCATGGTGACGGCCACCCCGCTGGAGGCGGAGCTGCTGGAGATCGCCGGGTCGGTGCCCGACCCCGAGCTGCCCGTGCTCACCCTCGGGGAGCTGGGCGTGGTGCGCGCGGTGCACGTGCGCGACGCGGACTCGGTCGACGTCGAGCTGACCCCCACGTACACCGGCTGCCCGGCCGTCGAGGCGATGTGCCTGGACATAGAACGGGCGCTGCACGCGCACGGCGTGCGCGAGGTGACCGTCCGCAAGGTGCTGCTTCCCGCCTGGTCGACGGACGACATCAGTACCGAAGGGCGACGCAAACTGCGGGAGTTCGGCATCGCCCCGCCCCGCGTGCGGCGGGAGTCCGGCCCGGTGGCCGTCTCCCTCGGCCCGGTCCGGACCCGCGACGCGGGCGAGGAACCAGTCCGCTGTCCGCACTGCGGCAGCGCCGACACCGAGCTGCTGAGCCGGTTCTCCTCCACCGCGTGCAAGGCGCTGCGGCGCTGCCTCGCCTGCCGTGAACCGTTCGACCACTTCAAGGAGTTGTGATGGCCCGCTTCCACGCGCTCCGGGTGGCGGCGGTCGACCGGCTCACCGACGACTCCGTGGCCCTGACCCTCGCCGTGCCCCCCGAGCTGAGGCAGGACTACCGGCACGCCCCCGGCCAGCACCTCGCCCTGCGGCGCACCGTCGACGGCCGGGATATACGGCGCACGTACTCGATCTGCTCCCCCGCACCGGACTCCGAGGGTCCGCGGGAACTGCGGGTCGGGGTGCGCCTGGTGGAGGGCGGCGCGTTCTCGACCTACGCCCTGAAGGAGATCGGCGTAGGCGACGAGGTGGAGGTGATGACACCGGCGGGACGCTTCACCCTCCGGCCCGCTCCCGGCCGGTACGCGGCGATCGTCGGCGGCAGCGGCATCACCCCGGTGCTGTCGATCGTCTCGACGCTGCTCGAGCGCGAGCCGGCGGCCCGGTTCTGCCTGATACGCAGCGACCGTACGACGGCCTCCACGATGTTCCTGGACGAGGTCGCCGACCTGAAGGACCGGTACCCCGAGCGGTTGCAGCTGGTGACGGTGCTGTCCCGGGAGGAGCAGCAGGCCGGGCTGCCGTCCGGGCGGCTCGACCGGGAGCGGCTGACCTCCCTGCTGCCGGCGCTGCTGCCGGTGCCGGAGGTCGCCGGGTGGTTCCTGTGCGGGCCGTTCGGACTGGTGCAGGGCGCCGAACGGGCGCTGCGGGACCTCGGCGTCCCCCGGGCCCGGATCCACGAGGAGATCTTCCACGTGGACCCCGTCGCCCCCGCGAGGCCCGTGCCCGCCCCCGCGCACAGCACGGTGACCGCCCGGCTCGACGGCCGCGGCGGGACCTGGCCCGTCGAGGACGGCGAGTCGCTGCTGGAGACCGTGCTGCGCAACCGGCCCGACGCGCCCTACGCCTGCAAGGGCGGTGTGTGCGGCACCTGCCGGGCCTTCCTGGTCTCGGGCGAGGTCCGCATGGACCGCAACTTCGCGCTGGAGACGGAGGAGACCGAGGCGGGATACGTGCTGGCCTGCCAGTCGCATCCGGTGACGGAGAAGGTGGAACTGGACTTCGACCGGTGAGACCGACCGGGGGCGTCACCGTTCCCTTCTCCTAGAACCTGTTCTATCTTGACGGCCCGTCAGATCAGCTTCGGCTGAGCGGATCCGGCCGGAAGGACAGGACCGTGGACTTCACCTTCACCGAGGAGCAGCAGGCGGCGGCCGAGGCGGCACGCGGAGTGTTCGCCGGCGTCGCGTCCGACGCGGTGCCCAGCCCCTCACTCGTCACGGGCGCCGTCGCCGACGACTTCGACCGCCCGCTGTGGGCCAGGCTCGCCGAGGCCGACCTGCTGAGCCTGCTGCTCGACGAGGAGTACGGCGGCGCCGGCCTGGACGCCATCGCGCTGTGCCTGGTGCTGCGGGAGGCGGCGAAGGTGCTGGCGCGTGTCCCGTTGCTGGAGAGCAGCGCGGCCGCGGCCGCCGTCCAGGCCTACGGGGGCCAGGAGTTGAGGTCCGGCCTGCTCGCCCGGGCGGCCCGCGGCGAGGTCGTGCTGACCGTCGCCGCGAACGGCCGCACCGGCCACGACCCGGCCGAACTCGCCGTCACCGCACGGCGGGACGGCGACGCCTGGATCCTGGACGGGACACAGACCGCGGTGCCGTGGGCCCACACCGCCGACCACATCGTCGTGCCCGCACGTACGCCCGACGACCGGACCCTCCTCGCCGTGCTGCCCCGCGCCCACGCGGGCATCACGATCGGCGAGCAGGTCTCCACCACCGGCGAGCGGCTCGGCGAACTGCGGCTGGACTCCGCGCGGATCGCGGCCCATGACGTCGTCGACGCCGACGGCGCGTGGGAATGGCTGCGCGAGCTGCTGGCGACCGGTACCTGCGCGCTGGCCCTCGGTCTGGGCGAGCGGGTCCTCGCGATGACCGCCGAATACACCGGCGGGCGGGAGCAGTTCGGGCACCCGATCGCGACCTTCCAGGCCGTGGCGG
Source organism: Streptomyces sp. NPDC020996 (assembly GCF_040641355.1). Taxonomy (NCBI): domain Bacteria; kingdom Bacillati; phylum Actinomycetota; class Actinomycetes; order Kitasatosporales; family Streptomycetaceae; genus Streptomyces; species Streptomyces sp. NPDC020996. The sequence continues at coordinate 40,801 of NZ_JBFADM010000045.1, read as the reverse complement.
TGCAGGCCGCCGACCGTTTCATCGACCTGCGCGCGATGGAGGCCACGCTGTGGCAGGCGGCCTGGCGGATCGCCTCGGGGGCGCCCGGCGCGCTGCCCACCTCCGGCGACGTCGCCGTCGCCAAGATCTGGGCGTCGGACGGCGTACGGCGGATCGTGCAGACCGCGCAGCACCTGCACGGCGGGTTCGGGGCCGACGTCGACTACCCGCTGCACCGATACCACGCCTGGGCCAAGCACCTGGAACTGTCGCTCGGCCCGGCGCCCGCGCACGAGGAGGCCCTGGGAGACCTGCTGGCAGCCCACCCGCTCGGCTGACCGTCGCCGCCGTCCTGTCGGGCGAAGCCCGGCTCCGTCCTCCTGCTTACAGGACGAAGCCCGGCCCGCCCTCGTCGGTCACGACGGGCCGGCCCGCGGCCGCCCACACCTGCATGCCGCCCTCGACGTTCACGGCGTCGACGCCCTGCTGGACCAGATACATCGCGACCTGGGCCGAACGACCGCCGGAGCGGCAGATCACGTGGACGCGGCCGTCCTGCGGCGCGGCCTCGGTCAGTTCGCCGTAACGGGCCACGAACTCGCTGATGGGAATGTGCAGCGCCCCTTGCGCGTGTCCCGCCTTCCACTCGTCGTCCTCGCGGACGTCCAGCAGGAAGTCGTCGTCCTTGAGGTCGCCGACCTCGATCGTGGGCACACCAGCTCCGAAATGCATGCTCTGACGCTACCCGACCGCCGACCGCCCGCGACCGCAGTCACCCGCCGGGGAACCGTGGCTCCCGACCCCGCCTCCGACCCAGCAGCGCCGCTACCCGGGAAGGGCCGCCACCCCAGCAGGGCCGCCACCTCAGCAGGGCCGCTACCCCAGCAGCGCCGCCAGCTCGCGCTCCCGCTCGGCGACCTCGCCCAGGAGCTGCTCGGCGATCTCGTCCAGCAGGCGGTCCGGGTCGTCCGGGGCCAGCCGGAGCATCGAGCCGATCGCGCCCTCCTCCAGATCGCGGGCGATCAGGGTGAGCAGTTCCTTGCGCTGGGCGAGCCACTCCAGGCGGGCGTAGAGCTCCTCGCTGTGGCTCGGGCCGCGCTCGGCCGGTGCCGGGCCCTTGGCCCACTCCTCGGCCAGTTCCCGCAGCAGGGCCTCGTCGCCGAGGGCGTAGGCGGCGTTGACGCGGGTGATGAACTCCTCGCGGCGCTGCCGCTCGCCGTCCTCCTGCGCCAGGTCCGGGTGCGCCTTGCGGGCCAGTTCGCGGTAGAGCTTGCGGGCCTCGTCGCTGGGCCGCACCCGCTGCGGCGGCCGCACCGGCTGGTCGGTGAGCATCGCCGCGGCCTCCGGGAACAGCCCCTCCCCGTCCATCCAGCCGTGGAACAGCTCCTCGACGCCGGGCATCGGCATCACCCGGGCACGCGCCTCGTCCGCCTTGCGCCGGTCCTCGGGGTCACCGGTGCGGGCGGCCTTGGCCTCGAGGATCTGGGCGTCCAGTTCGTCGAGACGGGCGTACATCGGGCCCAGCTTCTGGTGGTGCAGCCGGGAGAAGTTCTCGACCTCGATGCGGAAGGTCTCCACCGCGATCTCGTACTCGATCAACGCCTGCTCGGCGGCCCGTACGGCACGCTCCAGCCGTTCCTCGGGCCGCGCCGCACCGCTCTCACCGGTCACCCGGACCTCACCGGCCTCACCGGTCACCTCGGCCTCACCGGCGCCACCACCATCAGCTTCCGAGCTCGTCACCCGACCAGCCTAGGCCACGCGGGCAGACGCCCCGCGCGGCCCACTGCCGCCGCCTCACAGTCCCCTCACACCCCCGCCTCACACCCCCGTCTCGGCCGCCACCCGCCCGTTGCGCACCGCGGCGAGCAGGTCGGCGTGGTCGGCCTCCGTGCGGTCGGCGTAGGCGACGGCGAACGCGGCGACGGCGTCGTCCAGTTCCTCGTTCTTGCCGCAGTACCCGGCGATCAGGCGCGGGTCGGCGCTGTGGGAGTGGGCGCGGGCCAGCAGGGCGCCGGTCATGCGGCCGTAGTCGTCCACCTGGTCGGCGGCCAGCGCGGCCGGGTCGACGCTGCCCTTGCGGTTGCGGAACTGCCGCACCTGGAAGGGGCGGCCGTCCACCGACGTCCAGCCCAGCAGGATGTCGCTGACGACCTGCATGCGCTTCTGCCCGAGGACGACCCGGCGCCCCTCGTGTTCGACGGGCGGCACGTCGAAGCCGGCGGCCGCCAGGTGCGGCACCAGCGCGGAGGGGCGGGCCTCCTTCACCTGAAGGACGAGCGGCGCGCCGCGGTGGTCCAGGAGCAGCACGACGTACGACCGGGTGCCGACGCTGCCCGTGCCGACGACACGGAACGCCACGTCGTGGACCGTGTGCCGGGCCAGCAGCGGGAGGCGGTCCTCGGAGAGCGTGGTCAGGTAGTGCTCCAGGGACGACGCCACCGTCGCGGCTTCCGCGTCCGGCACGCGGCGCAGCACCGGCGGCGCGTCGACGAAGCGGCGGCCGCCGTCCGCGGTCGGCTCGGTCGACTTCGCCGCGAACCGCCCGCTGGTGTTGGCCCGTGCCTTCTCCGAGACCCGCTCCAGCGTGCCGAGCAGGTCGTGGGCGTCGGCGTGGGAGACGAGTTCCTCGTCCGCGATGGCGTTCCACGCGTCCAGGACGGAGAGCTTGGCCAGCAGCCGCATGGTGCGCCGGTAGGCGCCGACCGCGTCGTGCGCCGCCTGACGGCAGGTGTCCTCGTCCGCGCCGGCCTCCCGGCCGGCGAGCACGAGCGAGGCGGCGAGCCGCTTGAGGTCCCACTCCCAGGGGCCGTCCACCGTCTCGTCGAAGTCGTTGAGGTCGATGACCAGGCCGCCGCGCGCGTCGCCGTACAGGCCGAAGTTCGCCGCGTGCGCGTCGCCGCAGATCTGCGCGCGGATCCCGGTCATGGGCGTGCGGGCCAGGTCGTGAGCCATGAGACCGGCCGAACCGCGCAGGAAGGCGAAGGGCGTCGCCACCATCCGGCCCACCCGTATCGGGGTCAGCTCGGGGAGCCGGTCACGGTTGGACTCCTCCACCGCCGCGACCGCGTCGGGCCGGGAGACGTCCACGTCGAGGGTGGCGTGGGCGCTGCGCGGGACACGTCGGCGCAGCTCCTTGCCCTCGTCCTTCGGCGACCCTCCGACGGGCCACCGGGCGAACCCGGGCACCGGCGGCAGCCGCCGCGCCACCGCCTGCGCACCCGCTCCGACCGCTCCGACCGCTCCCGCCGCCGCCCCTGCCGACGCCATCGCCACCGCCGCCGCCACCGCCGGCTCAATGGCCGCCGATTCCGCGGCCGCCGACTCCGTGGCCGTCCCCGCAGTCTCCACAGCACCAGCACCGCTACCGGTCATGTCGACCGCCTCCCCCGAAATGCGCACCCGCGCCCGTACGAACATCAACTCGTGCAGACCGTACAGCCGACGGCCCGGACGCGTCAGACCCTGTGGACAACCCAGCCGCTGTGGACAACCCAGCCGCTGTGGACAACGGACCCGCTGTGGAGAACCCCGCCGACCGGGCCGTGCGGCGGACCGCACGCCGACCCTGGCCCGTTTCGCGGCTATTTGCGGCTATCAACCGCCTTGTCGCCTATTCACGGGCAGCAGCGGGTACGTCTGCGATGATGCGTCGTGCCGGATCGGGCGTGAGGGGAGGCTTTCCAGGACGTGTCCGCACAGAGCCGCCAGTCCAGGGTGCTGTCCGTGCTGCCCTTCGCGGTCATGGGCGCGGTCGCCGTGGCGGACGTCGTGGCCGGCCCTTCACTGGGTTTCCTGCCACTGGTCGCGGTCGGGCCCGCCCTCGCTCCGCTCGTGGGCGGCTGGAAGCGCACCGCCTGCGTCGGCGGACTGTCCCTGCTGCTCTGCCTCGCCCTGGCCTGGTACGACGATCTGACCACCGTGCCGCGCGGAGCCGTGGCCCTCGCATCGGTCCTCGGGGTCACCGTCGCCGGACTGGTGGCTGTGTCCTTGCGCCGCAAGCAGGAGGCGGAGCTCGAAAGCGTACGGTCGATCGCCGAGGCCGCGCAGCGGGTCCTGCTCAAACCCGTGCCGAAGCACGCCGGCCCGCTGCGGGCGGCCGTCTCCTACACGTCCGCCGTGGCCGAGGCCCGTATCGGCGGAGATCTGTACGAGGTCGTCGCCGCGCCGCAGGGCGTGCGGGTGATCGTCGGGGACGTCCAGGGCAAGGGGCTGGAGGCGGTGGAGACGGCGGCGCTGGTCCTCGGAGCGTTCCGCGAGGCGGCTCTCGACGAGGCGGATCTGGTGGACGTCGGCAGCAGACTGGCCCGCTCCGTCGACCGGCAACTGGACGGCGAGCGGTTCGTCACCGCCATCCTCGCCGAGGTGAACGCCCAGCAGGTGACCTTCCTGAACTTCGGCCATCCCGCCCCGATGCTGGTCCGCGACGGCGGCAGGGTCGAGCTGCCCGAACCGGACTCCTACGCACTGCCGCTCGGCCTGGGCGCACACGGCACCGCGGGACCGAAGCCGTACCGAGCGGCCTTCCGCCCGGGCGATCAACTGCTGCTGTACACCGACGGCATCATCGAGGCCCGCGACCGCGGCGGCCGTTTCTACCCGCTCGCCGAACGCGCCCGATTGCTCGAGGAGCAGGATCCCGAGAAGGCCCTGGAGGCCCTCCGCCAGGACGTGCTCCGGCACATCGACGGCCCGATCCAGGACGACGCCGCCATGCTGCTGTTGCGCTACCGGTGAATCAAAAGCAATGCCCACAGCCATACTTGACCTACGGGGGGCGTCCCGTGACGGCCCATGACGGCAAGAGGGGCGGTTTCCGGTGAGCAGTGGCAGCAAGGGAGTGAAGAAGGTCGAGGTGCGGCTCAAGTGGGACCCGAGTCCCCTGGGTCAGCCGCCTCATCACCTCGACATCGTCGCCACCACCTACTCGGCGGACGCCCCCTACGGGCGGCCGGTGTACGTGGTGCACTACGACAGCCGCTCACCGGACGGCACCATCAACATGAGCCGGCACAGCCAGACCGGCCAGGGCTTCGGCTACGTCGAGGCGATGACGCTCGAACTCGACCGGCTCGCACCCTCCTTCGCACGGGTCGTCGTGGGGGTCGTGATCCACCAGGACAGCGGTCCCAAGACCTTCGGCGACATCTCGGACACCGGAGTCCTGGTCGTGGAGGGGTACACGGAGCTGCTGAAGGACGACTTCGGGCAGATCGCCGGATCCACCGCCGGCACCGTCGCCGAGTTCCGCAGAGACGACTCGGGGACGTGGGAGTTCCACGACATGATCCGGGGGTTCGACAGCGATGCGGTGACCTTCGCCCAGGAGATGGGCGCCGCTCCACAGCCCTGACCGAACCTCCAGCGGACGAGGAGGACCCGCCGTGCGCGCACGTGACCTGGCGGTCGAGTACAAGACGGTGAGCGTCGACAGCGCCGCCGAGGACGCGGCCCGGGTGATGGCCGAGCACAGGCTGCCGGGGCTGCTCGTGGTGGACGAGCTGGGCGAACCGAAGGCGATCCTTCCCGCCTCCCAGATGGTCAAGGCGCTCGTGCCCGCCTACGTCGTCGAGGACCCGACGCTCGCCGCCGTGGTCGACGAGAAGCACGCCGACAGGCTCTGCCGGGCCCTGACGGGCCGGAGCGTCGGAGGCTGTCTGCCGCAGGAGGCGGACCCGCCGCCGATCGCCGCCCCGGACGACACCGCGCTGGAGGTGGCCGCGCTGATGGCGCGGGTGCGCAGCCCGCTGGTGGCCGTGGCGGAACGGACGAAGGGCGGGCGCGGGAAAGCCGGCACGCGTCTGCTGGGTGTGATCACCGCCTCGCACCTGCTGCACGAGCTGCTCGGGGCCGCCCACCCGCCGGACCCCTCCTGATCCACGAGCGGCGTCAGCCCAGCGAGAAGTAGCGCAGCCACGCGTACGCGAGCGCGAGCGCCACGGTCACGCCGGTGACGACCAGGCCGTACTTGGTGAACTGCCAGAAGGAGATCGGCTGCCGGTTGCGTTCGGCGATGCCGAGCACGACGACGTTGGCGGAGGCGCCGATGGCCGTCGCGTTGCCTCCCAGGTCGGCGCCGAGGGCCAGCGCCCACCACATGACGTGGTCCGCGCCGCCGCCCATGTTCTGGACGAGATCGCTGGTGATGGGCGCCATCGTGGCGACGTAGGGGATGTTGTCGACGACGCCGGACAGGACCGTGGAGGCGCCGAGCAGGGTCATCGAACCGGCCGGCTCGTCGTCACCGATCGTGTCGGCCAGGGTCTTGGAGATCTCGCCGATCCCACCGGTCTCGATCAGACCGCCGATCATGATGAAGAGACCCGCGAAGAAGGCCAGGGTGGGCCACTCCACCTCGTCGAGGACCTCACGGGTCTCCGCCGTGGAGACGGCGATGAGCAGTCCGGCGCCGAGCAGGGCGACGACACTGGGCGCGTAGTGCAGCACCGGGTGCAGGACGAAGCCGGCGACCACGAGCGCCAGCACCGCCAGGCCCTGCACGAGCAGCCGGGGATCCCTGATGGCCTCAGCGCTCCTCCAGCTCCATGATCTCGGCGGCCTGGTCCCCGTCGTAGCGGAACGTCCCGCGGAACATCACCCGGCACACCAGGAGCAGGGCGACCAGCAGGACGGCCACGATCGGGGCCAGGTGGACCAGGAAGTCGTTGAAGGTCAGTCCGGCCCTGCTGGCGATGATGATGTCGGGCGGGTCACCGACCAGGGTCGCGGTCCCCCCGATGTTCGCCGCCATGACCTCGGCGATCAGGAACGGCGCCGCCGGCAGCGCCGCTGTGCTCGGAGAAGAAGGCCGACCTGTCGTCGGTCGCCCGGACCGCCAGCATCAGGCCGGCCCCGCCGAGGGCGACGGCGACGCGGTGGATCTTCTCGCTGATGATCAGGGCGTACGCGCCGACGAAGACGACGACCGCCGCCCAGCTCTGCCAATCGTTCACGCACGGGCCCCCGGCCTGGTCGGGGGCGGGCGGCACGGGCAGCCGTCCGCGCACGCCGCCGGCAGCGCGGCACCGGACACCACCACGAGCACCGTGACCGTCACCCCGATCGGAAGAGAGATCGCTCTCCTGCTCGCCGACCAGGCTTCCCGGCACACCGCGGGGAACCTTACATGTCCTCGACCCGGCTCCGGCAGTTCACCGAGCGGTACCGCGACGACACGAAAACGAGCCGGATCCGCCGGGAGGACCACCGGATCTGCCGGACCGGAAGCCGAACTTCGGTGTGTAAGCATCATCACACCGCGCCGGAACCGCCGGGCCGGGGACACAGCGAAGCGGTCCCACCGTGATCACGATGGGACCGCTTCGCTTCTGTGCGCGAGGGGGGAGTTGAACCCCCACGCCCTTGCGGGCACTGGAACCTGAATCCAGCGCGTCTGCCTATTCCGCCACCCGCGCATTGGGTGTTGTCCTCGGGCTCCGGGCTTTTCGGTCCGGCGCCTTCCGACACGCAGAACATTAGCACGCTGGGCGGGGTGGGTTCACATCACTTGTCCCGGGGCGGCCTCCGACCAGCGCAGTCGTGCGTCCGCCGGGCAGTTTCCCCCTGTCCCGCTCCCCGCCGAGGTGTCTCAGGGCGTACCGGATCGCGTATCAACCTCGTACCGGTCCGGCCCGTCTCCCCCGGCGCCGGGACAGGTGCACAGCCGGGTGCGGGACACTGGTCTGCAGCCGCCTCTACGATCCTGGGCAGAAGGAGTTCGCGGGAGGAGTTCGAACGACTGCTCCGCAGGGAACTTCGTCAGGCGTCGACACCCGTCGACGGGGTCGACAGGGGGAACCGGCCGATTCACCGGCGCGTGGATACGATCAGTAAGCAGTACCAGGTAAGACAGTGCCCGCAGGGCGGGACGACGGACGGCAGCAGCTACGGAGGAGGTGCCCCATGGGAGTCCTGAAGAAGTTCGAGCAGCGTCTCGAAGGTCTGGTCAACGGCACCTTCGCAAAGGTGTTCAAGTCCGAGGTCCAGCCCGTGGAGATCGCGGGAGCGCTCCAGCGCGAGTGCGACAACAACGCGACCATCTGGAACCGCGACCGCACCGTCGTGCCCAACGACTTCATCGTGGAACTGAGCACGCCGGACTTCGAGCGGCTCAGCCCCTACTCCGGCCAGCTCGGCGACGAACTCGCCGGCATGGTGCGCGACTACGCCAAGCAGCAGCGCTACACCTTCATGGGCCCCATCAAGGTCCACCTGGAGAAGGCGGACGACCTCGACACCGGCCTGTACCGGGTGCGCAGCCGTACGCTCGCCTCCTCCACCAACCAGCAGTCCGCCGCGCCCGCCGCCCCGGCCGCGCCCCGGCACGGCGGCTACGGCTACCCGCCGCCCGGAGCCCCCGCGGGCGCCCCGCCCATGCCGGCCGCGCCGCCGCCCGGCGGACGCCCCGGCGGCTACGGCTACCCGCAGCCCGCGGGCGCCGCGCCGACGGCCGGCGGACGCACCCGCTACTGGATCGAGATCAACGGCGTGCGCCATCAGATCTCCCGCCCGACGCTGGTGCTGGGCCGCAGCACCGACGCCGACGTGCGGATCGACGACCCCGGCGTCTCGCGCCGGCACTGTGAGATCCGGACCGGAATGCCCTCGACGATCCAGGATCTCGGGTCCACCAACGGCATCGTGGTGGACGGACAGCACACCACCCGCGCTACGCTCCGCGACGGCTCGCGGATCGTCGTGGGCAGCACCACCGTTATCTATAGGCAAGCCGAAGGGTGAAGCGGGGGCAATGTCAGAGCTGACCCTCACGGTCATGCGGCTGGGTTTCCTGGCCGTACTGTGGCTGTTCGTGATCGTGGCCGTGCAGGTCATCCGCAGCGACCTGTTCGGTACGCGCGTCACCCAGCGCGGCTCCAGGCGGGAGGCCGCGCGGCCGCAGCAGGCAGCCCGCCAGCAGGCCGCGCCTCCGCCGCAGCGCCAGCAGTCGGGCGGGCGCCAGCGCCGTAACGCCCCCACCAAGCTGGTGGTGACCGAAGGCACACTCACCGGCACCACCGTCGCGCTGCAGGGCCAGACCATCACGCTGGGCCGGGCGCACGACAGCACGATCGTGCTGGACGACGACTACGCCTCCAGCCGCCATGCCAGGATCTACCCGGACCGCGACGGCCAGTGGATCGTCGAGGACCTGGGCTCCACCAACGGCACGTACCTCGACCGGAGCCGGCTGACGACCCCCACGCCGATCCCGCTGGGCGCGCCGATCCGCATCGGCAAGACCGTCATCGAGCTGCGGAAGTAGTGCTACGTCATGAATGAGCGCGAGCGGAGCGAGCACGCAGCGGCGGCCGTCACCCAGGGCCCCGGCGCGCTCCCGACCGGAGGGTGGGCACCGTGCGGATGTACCCGGAGCCGACGGGCGAGGTGCGCATGAGTCTGTCACTGCGCTTCGCCGCCGGATCGCACAAGGGCATGATCCGGGAGGGCAACGAGGACTCCGGATACGCCGGCCCGCGGCTGCTCGCGATCGCCGACGGCATGGGCGGCGCCGCCGCCGGCGAGGTCGCCTCCTCGGAGGCCATCTCCACCATCGTCGCCCTCGACGACGACGTGCCCGGATCCGACATCCTCACCTCCCTCGGCGCCGCCGTGCAGCGCGCCAACGACCAGCTGCGCGCCATGGTCGAGGAGGACCCCCAGCTCGAGGGCATGGGCACCACGCTGACCGCCCTGCTGTGGACCGGCCAGCGCCTCGGTCTGGTGCACGTCGGCGACTCCCGCGCCTACCTGCTGCGCGACGGCGTCCTCACCCAGATCACCCAGGACCACACCTGGGTACAGCGGCTGGTCGACGAGGGCCGCATCACCGAGGAAGAGGCCACCACCCACCCGCAGCGCTCCCTGCTCATGCGGGCGCTGGGCAGCGGCGAGCACGTCGAGCCGGACCTGTCGATCCGCGAGGTGCGGGCCGGCGACCGCTATCTGATCTGCTCCGACGGCCTCTCCGGCGTCGTCTCCCACCAGACCCTCGAGGACACCCTCGCCAGCTACCAGGGCCCCCAGGAGACCGTCCAGGAGCTCATCCAGCTCGCGCTGCGCGGCGGCGGCCCCGACAACATCACCGTCATCGTCGCCGACGTCCTCGACCTCGACACCGGGGACACCCTCGCCGGGCAGCTGTCCGACACGCCTGTCGTGGTGGGCGCCGTCGCCGAGAACCAGAACCAGCTGCACGACAACAACATCATGCAGACCCCGGCCGGCCGCGCCTCCGGCCTCGGCCGGCAGGGCCACGGGCAGGGCGGCGGCGGCGAGTTCGGCCCGCCCGGCTCCGGCGACATCACCGGCTTCGTCCCGACGGGCGGCTTCGGCGACTACACCGACGACGACTTCGTCAAGCCGCGCAAGAACCGCAGATGGCTGAAGAGGTCCTTCTACAGCGTGGTCACACTCGCCGTCATCGGCGGTGGCCTGTACGGCGGTTACCGCTGGACGCAGACGCAGTACTACGTCGGCGCCAACGGCGAGCACGTCGCGCTGTACCGCGGCATCAGCCAGGACCTGGCCTGGGTGTCGCTGTCGAAGGTGGAGAAGGACCACCCCGAGATCGAACTCAAGTACCTGCCGGTGTACCAGCAGAAGCAGGTCAAGGCCACGATCGCCGAGGGCGGCCTGAAGGACGCCGCCTCGAAGGTCGACGAACTCGCCGTGCAGGCCTCCGCGTGCAAGAAGCAGGCCCAGCGGGAGGCGGCCGACAGCGAGAACAACGCCAAGACCGGCGAGGGCCAGGCCGGCGGCACCACGGGAACCACCACCACCTCCCTCGCGTCCAAGGCGTCGCCGAGCCCGTCGGCCACCAAGTCCCCGTCCCCGTCCGCGTCCCCGACCGCCACTCCCAGCCCCGGCCCGACCCTCTCGGAGGAAGAGCAGAAGGTCGTCTCGCTGTGCGGTAAGCAGTAGGCAAGCCGTGAGAGGCCCCGTCACACGATGAGCAGTACTACCAATCCGTCGACGCACCACACGTCCACGATCGGCGCGATCGGCGCGCCCAGCCGGCGCAACACCGAGCTGGCGCTGCTGGTGTTCGCCGTGGTCATCCCGATCTTCGCCTACGCCAACGTGGGACTGGCCATCGACGACCAGGTGCCCGCCGGCCTGCTGAGCTACGGCCTCGGCCTCGGCCTCCTGGCCGGCATCGCCCACCTCGCGGTGCGCAAGTTCGCGCCGTACGCGGACCCGCTGCTGCTGCCGCTGGCGACGCTGCTGAACGGACTCGGGCTGGTCGTCATCTGGCGTCTGGACCAGTCCAAGCTGCTGCAGTCCATCAATCAGGCAGGCACGGCAGCGCCCCGGCAGTTGCTGTACACGGCGATGGGTATCGCTCTGTTCATCGTGGTGCTGATCTTCCTCAAGGACCACAGAGTCCTGCAGCGCTACACCTACATCTCCATGGTCGGCGCGCTGTTCCTGCTGCTGCTACCACTGGTGCCGGGCCTCGGCGCGAACATCTACGGCGCCAAGATCTGGATCTCGGTCGCCGGGTTCTCCATCCAGCCCGGTGAGTTCGCCAAGATCGTGCTCGCGATCTTCTTCGCCGGCTACCTGATGGTGAAGCGGGACGCGCTGGCCCTGGCCAGCCGCCGCTTCATGGGTCTGTACCTGCCGCGCGGCCGTGACCTGGGCCCGATCCTGGTCGTCTGGTTCATCTCGATCCTCATCCTGGTCTTCGAGACAGACCTCGGCACCTCGCTGCTGTTCTTCGGAATGTTCGTCATCATGCTGTACGTCGCCACCGAGCGGACCAGCTGGATCGTCTTCGGTCTGCTGATGTCCGCGGCCGGCGCCGTCGGCGTGGCAAGCTTCGAACCGCACGTAAAGATGCGTGTCCAGGCCTGGCTGGACCCGATGCGGGAGTACACGCTCAGCCAGGCGGGCGTGGCCGGCCACTCCGAGCAGTCGATGCAAGCGCTGTGGGCGTTCGGCTCCGGCGGCACCCTGGGCTCCGGCCTCGGCCAGGGCCACTCCGAACTCATCCGTTTCGCCGCCAACTCCGACTTCATCCTCGCCACCTTCGGCGAGGAGCTCGGCCTCGCGGGCATCATGGCGATCCTGCTCATCTACGGCCTGATCGCCGAGCGCGGCGTGCGCACCGCGCTGGCCGCCCGCGACCCATTCGGCAAACTGCTCGCCATCGGCCTCTCCGGGGCCTTCGCTCTGCAGGTCTTCGTCGTTTCCGGCGGTGTGATGGGCCTCATCCCGCTGACCGGTATGACGATGCCCTTCGTGGCGTACGGCGGTTCCTCCGTCATTGCCAACTGGGCTCTCGTCGGCATCCTCATCCGGATCAGTGACACCGCGCGCCGACCGGCGCCCGCCCCCGCCTCCAACCCCGACGCCGAGATGACCCAGGTGGTCCGCCCGTGAACAAGCCCCTGCGCCGGATCGCGATCTTCTGCGGCCTCCTGGTCCTCACACTGCTCATCCGCGACAACTGGCTCCAGTACGTCAAGGCCGACAGCCTGAAGGACGACCCCAAGAACCGCCGCGTCACCATCGCCCGTTACTCCACCCCGCGCGGCGACATCATCGTCGGCGGCAGCCCGGTCACCGGGTCGGCCGAGACCAAACGCAACGGCCTGAACGACCTGAAGTACAAGCGCACCTACAAGAACGGCCCCATGTGGGCGCCGGTCACCGGGTACGCCTCCCAGGCCTTCGGCGCCAACCAGTTGGAGTCCATCGAGGACGGCATCCTCACCGGCAACGACGACAGGCTCTTCTTCCGCAACACCCTCGACATGATCACGGGCAAGCAGCGGCAGGGCGGAAACGTCGTCACCACCCTGAACGCCGCCGCGCAAAAGGCCGCGTACAACGGGCTGAAGGGCCACGGCAAGGGCGCCGTCGTGGCCCTGGAGCCGTCCACCGGCAAGATCCTGGCGCTGGCCTCGTTCCCGTCGTACGACCCCTCGGCCTTCGCCGGCAATTCCAACGACGACGCCGCCGCCTGGAAGAAGCTGCAGAAGAAGTACAACCCCGACGACCCGATGCTGAACCGGGCGCTGCGCGAGACCTACCCGCCGGGCTCCACCTTCAAGGTGGTCACCGCCGCGGCCGCGCTGGAGAACGGGCTGTACACCTCCGCCGACCAGGACACCAAGACGCCGCTGCCGTGGACGATGCCCGGCACCACGACCGAGCTGAAGAACGAGGGCAGCATCCCCTGCAAGAACGCGAGCATGCGGATCGCGCTGCGGTACTCCTGCAACACCGTCTTCGGCAAGATCGGCTCCGACCTCGGCAACGACAAGATGCTCGCCGAGGCGAAGAAGTTCGGCTTCACCTCCGAGCAGTTCACGCCGGTGCGCTCCAGCGCATCCATCTTCTCCGACAACATGAACCCGTCGCAGACGGCGCTGTCGTCCATCGGCCAGTTCAACACCGCCGCTACGCCGCTGCAGATGGCCATGGTGGCCTCCGCGGTCGCCAACAACGGCAAGCTGATGAAGCCGTACATGGTCGACAAGCTCCAGTCGTCGACCCTCGACACCATCGCGCAGACCGACCCCGAGGAGCTGAGCCAGCCGCTGTCCTCGGAGAACGCCCAGATCCTGCAGTCGATGATGGAGACGGTCGTCAAGGACGGCACCGGTAAGAACGCGCAGATCAGCGGTGTCACCGTCGGCGGCAAGACCGGTACCGCCCAGAACGGCATCAACAACAGCAACAACCCGTACGCCTGGTTCATCTCGTACGCCAAGCTCAGCGACGGCAGCACGCCGGTGGCCGTCGCCGTCGTGATCGAGGACGACAAGGCCAACCGCGGCGACATCTCCGGTGGCGGTCTCGCGGCGCCGATCGCCAAGAGCGTGATGGAGGCGGTCATCGACTCCAAGAAGTGACCCCGGTCACGTCCCCAACGCATCGGTGCACGTTGCGATACCGGTCCTGTATCGGGTGACGGGCTCGGCCAAGTCGCACACAGCTGTCCGGGTACGGTAGGGCCCGGACGGCAGCCTCCGACCGCACAGCAGTGTCGGTCGGGACCGACGGAGAGGGCTGGTAGGAAGCTATGGAAGAGCCGCGTCGCCTCGGCGGCCGGTACGAGCTGGGCCAGGTGCTCGGCCGTGGTGGCATGGCGGAGGTCTACCTCGCGCACGACACCCGCCTCGGCCGCACCGTGGCGGTGAAGACGCTGCGCGCCGACCTCGCGCGCGACCCGTCCTTCCAGGCCCGGTTCCGCCGGGAGGCCCAGTCGGCCGCCTCGCTCAACCATCCCGCGATCGTCGCGGTCTACGACACGGGCGAGGACTACATCGACGGGGTCTCGATCCCGTACATCGTGATGGAGTACGTCGACGGCTCCACGCTCCGTGAGCTGCTGCACTCCGGCCGCAAGCTGCTGCCGGAGCGGGCCATGGAGATGACCATCGGCATCCTCCAGGGCCTGGAGTACGCCCACCGCAACGGCATCGTCCACCGCGACATCAAGCCGGCCAACGTCATGCTGACGCGCAACGGCCAGGTCAAGGTGATGGACTTCGGCATCGCCCGCGCCATGGGCGACGCCGGCATGACGATGACGCAGACGGCGGCGGTCATCGGCACCGCGCAGTACCTCTCGCCGGAGCAGGCCAAGGGCGAGCAGGTCGACGCCCGTTCCGACCTGTACTCCACCGGCTGCCTGCTGTACGAGCTGCTGACGGTCCGCCCGCCGTTCGTGGGCGACTCCCCGGTCGCGGTCGCCTACCAGCACGTGCGGGAAGAGGCCCAGCCGCCGTCCGTCTTCGACCCCGAGATCACGCCCGAGATGGACGCGATCGTGTTGAAGGCCCTGACCAAGGACCCCAACTACCGCTACCAGTCCGCGGACGAGATGCGCGCCGACATCGAGGCCTGCCTCGACGGCCAGCCCGTCGCCGCCGCGGCGGCCATGAGCCCGGTGGGCTACGGCGGCTACCCCGACGACCAGCCGACCACGGCCCTGCGCGCCGACGCGGGCACCGGCGCCGGCGCCACGTCGATGCTGCCGCCCATGAACCCGGACGACGGCGGCTACGGCTACGACGACCGTCCGGACCGCCGCCGCCAGAAGAAGAACAACGCCTCCACGATCCTCCTCGTCGTCGCGGGCGTCCTGGTGCTGATCGGCGCCATATTGATCGGGAAGTTGGCCGTCAGCGGCGGGGGCGCCGGCAACGACACGGTCCCGGTGCCCAACCTGGTCAGCCAGACCGAGGACGACGCCAAGAAGCTGCTGGCCAACAGCGACCTCGAAGTGGGCGAGATCACCCGCAAGCCCTGCGAGGCCCAGAGCAAGGGCAAGGTCTGCTCGCAGGACCCGGGCAAGAACACCGACGTCAAGAAGGGCTCCACCGTCAACTTCGTGGTGTCCACGGGCGCCCCGAAGGTCACGGTGCCCAGCGTGATCGGGCTGAGCCTCGACGAGGCCAAGTCGAAGCTGGAGGGCGACGACTACCAGTTCCAGGTCGAGACGAAGACGCAGGAGTCCTCGGAGGACCCGAACACGGTTCTGGACCAGGACCCGAAGCTCGGCAAGGAGGTGGAGAAGGGATCGACGATCACCCTCACCATCGCCAAGGCCGCCGCGACGGTCACGGTCCCGGACGTCGCCAACAAGACCTGCGACGAGGCCAGGGCCCAGATGACGGCCAGCAACCTCGTCGGCAACTGCACCGACGTGGAGACCGACAACGCCGCCCTGGTCGGCAAGGTCGTCGGCACCAGCCCGGCGGCCGGCACCCAGGTGAAGAAGAACTCCGCGGTGACCATCCAGATCGGCAAGGCGAAGGAGAACCAGCAGGTCCAGGTTCCCAACATCCAGGGCCAGAAGCTCAAGGACGTCAGGAAGGCTCTCCAGCAGGTTGGTCTCCAAGTCGGCAACGTCACCGGATCGACGGACGACAACGCCTTGGTCTTCGGCTCCAACCCGAGCCAGGGCAGCACCGTCGACAAGGGCACCTCGGTCGACCTCATCACCGTCGGCCAGGGCGGTAACAACAACGGCGGCAACGACAACGGCGGCACCAACTTCTTCGGCGGCGTGAACGGAGTGGCGTACCGCCAGGAGAACTGACCCGCCCGCACCCGGCACACACGAGAGCCCCGGCGCCCGCAAGGGCCCGGGGCTCTCGTCGTCGGAAGCCGCCCGACCGTCAGCGCGGCCGGCCGGTCACCGCAGTTCCTTCGGCGGGGTCCGTTTGTTGTCCACCTTCTGGGCCCGGACCAGTTCGCCCCATACGACGTAGCGGTAGCGGGACGTGTACACCGGGGTGCACGTCGTCAGGGTGATGTAGTGGCCGGGCTTCTTGCGGCCGGACTCCTTCGGCACCGGCGACAGGACCTTCACGTTGTACTTCGAGGTCTCGGCGAGGACCGCGTACACCTTGTAGACGTACCACTTGTCCTTCGTCTCGAAGACGATCGGGTCGCCCTTCCTCACCTTGTCGATGTTGTGGAACTTGGCGCCGTGGCCGTCCCGGTGGGCGGCGAGGGTGAAGTTGCCCTTCTTGCCCGTCATCGGGAGCGTCGCCTTCATCGGGTCCGTGTAGTAGCCGGCCACGCCGTCGTTGAGGACCTTCGCCGAGGTGCCCTTCTCCACCAGGACCTCGCCGTTCTTCATGGCGGGCACGTGGAGGAAGCCGATGCCGTCCTTGGTGTCGAGCGCGCCCGGTCCGGTCGGTCCCTGGGACCAGCCGTCACGGACCTTGTCGCCCTGCCGGTCGGCCCTGCGGTCCGCGACCACGTTCGTCCACCACAGCGAGTAGACGACGAACAGGCCCAGCACCAGGCCCGAGGTGATCAGCAGTTCGCCGAAGACGCTCACCGCGAACGCGATGCGGCCCGGACGCCGGGGGGCCGCGTCGTCCGGCGGTGAGTCCCCGGTGTGCTCTTCGTGCTGCGTGCCGCCGGTGGTCGCTGCCACGTTGTTCAACCGCCCCTATTCGACGAGCGCATCCGGCTTCCCCTTGCTGCGCGGCCGTTCCTCGGTCATCTTGCCCCAGACGATCAGCCGGTACTTGCTGGTGAACTCCGGCGTGCAGGTCGTCAGGGTGATGTAGCGGCCGGGCTGCGTGAACCCCGAGCCGGGCGGCACCGGCCCGATCACGCTGGTGTTGCTCGGCGGGGTCACCGGCAGCGTCGACGTCATCGTGTAGACGTAGTACTCGTCCTGCGTCTCGACGACGATCGGGTCGCCCTCCCGCAGCCGGTTGATGTACCGGAAGGGCTCCCCGTGCGTGTTGCGGTGCCCGGCCAGCGCGAAGTTGCCGGTCTTCGCCGACGGCATCGCCGTCTTCAGCTCGCCCTCGCTGTAGTGCCCCACCATGCCCTTGTCGAGCACCTTCTTGTTGCTGACGCCCTCCGCGATCGGCACCACCACGTCCAGCTTCGGGATGTGGAGTATCGCGAAGCCCTGCCCCGGCTCGAAGCTCCCCGGCGCGCGCTTGCCGTCCGCCCAGTCGTGCTGGAGGCTGCTGGTCTCCTTGTCCGCCTGCGCGTGCGCCCGGACGTTCGTCCACCACAACTGGTACGAGACGAACAGCAGCATGAGCACGCCCGTGGTGATGAACACCTCGCCGATCACCCGGCTCGCCACGACCGCCGGGCTCGCCTTGCTCGCGCGGGCCCGCCGACGCGCCTCCACCCGGGACAGCGGCGCGCCCGAAGGCTCCGGCGCCGCAGCGGCGGCAGCGGACGCCGGGCGGGCGCCCCCGTGACGCCCGTGACGGCGCTTGGCGGCCTTTCTCCGGGCCGCGCGGCCGCCGGAAGGGCTTCCTGTGACCGAAGTGACGGACAGGGCCGCAGAGGGCGACGGGGACGGCTCCGGCGGCGGATCGGGGATCCGCAGCGCCACCGTCTCCTCGTCGATCGGCGGCAGCGTCGGCGCCTCGGGCGCCTGCTGCCCCGCCGACCAGTCCGCGAACGCCCCGGACGCCTCGTACGGCTCCTGCCCGTACGAGGCGCCGGACTCGCGCTCGGGACGCAACGCGGTCACGCCGTGGCCCTGCCCACCACCGGGGCGAGCCCCGCAGACCGTGCCACCGCGTCCTCGTCGCCGCACTCCACCAGCCAGTTGGCCAGCATCCGGTGACCGTGCTCGGTGAGCACCGACTCCGGGTGGAACTGCACTCCCTCCACCGGCAGTTCGCGGTGGCGCAGGCCCATGATGATGCCGTCGTGCGTACGGGCGGTGACCTCCAGCTCCGCCGGCACCGTCGCCGGCTCGGCGGCCAGCGAGTGGTAGCGCGTCGCCGTGAACGGCGACGGCAGGCCCGCGAAGACGCCCTTGCCCCCGTGTTCCACCAACGACGTCTTGCCGTGCAGCAGTTCGGGGGCACGGCTCACCACACCGCCGTACGCCACCTGCATCGACTGCATCCCCAGGCACACCCCGAAGACGGGCACCCCGGTCGCCGCGCAGTGGCGGACCATGTCGACGCAGACGCCCGCCTCCTCCGGCGTCCCCGGACCCGGCGAGAGCAGGACGCCGTCGAAGCCGTCCTGGGCATGCGCCGTCGACACCTCGTCGTTGCGCACCACCTCGCACTCCGCACCCAGCTGATACAGGTACTGGACGAGGTTGAAGACGAAGCTGTCGTAGTTGTCGACGACGAGAATCCGCGCGCTCACTGGTTGTCCACCGTCACATCGTTGAAGGGAAGCAGCGGCTCGGCCCACGGAAACACGTACTGGAACAGGATGTAGACCACCGCCAGAACCAGCACGAGTGAGATCAGCGCCTTCACCCACGCGTTCCCCGGCAGATGCCGCCAGATCCAGCCGTACATGCCGTCCCTTCCGTTCCACCACGGCACCGGACCCATTCGCCGTACCGGCACCAGACTAACGGCGCAGAGCGCCCGGCCTGCCTGCCTCGACGGGCCGCGTGGAGTCCAGATGTGCCCACACGATCAGCCGGTGACTGTGCCCCCACTCCGGATCGCAGGTGGTCAGCGTCAGGTAACGGCCCTCGCGTGTATACCCCGACTTACGTGGCACAGGGTCGATCACCTCAACGTCCGCCGGAACCGTTTTGTAAGGCCCTTTGTCGATCCGATACGTGAACCAGGTGGTCCCGTCCGTCAGCACCACCGCGTCCCCCCGGCGCAGCCTCGGAAAGTCCTTGAACGGATCGCCGTACGTCCGCCGGTGACCGGCCACCGCGAAGTTCCCCCGCTGCCCGAGCCGGGCGGTGCCCGCGTAGTGCCCGAGCCCCTTCTTCAGCGTGTCCACGGCCGTGCCCTCCAGGACCGGCTTGTTCCACGTGAAACCAAGACGCGGGATGTACATGATGGCGAAGGCCCTGCCCGCGGCATACGGCGCCGGACTCTTCGGGGCCGGGGCCGGGGCCGGAGCGGGGGACGCGGACGTCCCGGCAGCCGCCGACGACGGCACGCTCTGCCGCGCCCACCGGTCCTGCAGGACGTCGATCTGGTGATCCATCGCGCCGTCCGCCCGCACACCCGTCCAGAACAGCACATAGACGACGAACAGCACGATCAGGGCGCCCACGGTGATGCACAGCTCGCTGACGGTCCTGACGACGACGCGCACCGGCAGCTCCTGAACGGCTCAGCTCACCCCACGGGCTCGGCGTAGTGCAGATCCACTGTGCCCGAGTAACCGGGCAGAGTCACCGTCCCGTTCTCGGTGACTTTCCAGCCCAGGCCGTAGACGTTCACGTACACCATGTAGTTCTGGATCGCCGGGGAGTCGGACAGCGCCTTGTTCAGCTTCTCCGGATCACCGACCGCCGTGATCTTGTACGGCGGCGAGTACACCCGGCCCTGCAGGATCAGCGTGTTGCCGACGCAGCGCACGGCGCTGGTGGAGATCAGCCGCTGGTCCATGACCTTGATGCCCTTGGCGCCGCCCTGCCACAGCGCGTTCACCACCGCCTGCAGGTCCTGCTGGTGGATGACCAGGTAGTCGGGCTGCGGCTCGGGATAACCGGGCAGCTTGGCGGTCGCGTCCGGCGGAGCGTCGTTGAGCGTGACCGTGATCGCCTCGCCCGTCAGCTTCTGCGTGCCCGCCCGGTGCTCCAGGGCCTTGAGCTTCTCGTCCTCCGCCTTGGTCCTGCCGTCGTCCCGCGCCGCCAGCGACTCCACCTCGCCGCGCAGCGAGCCGTTGGACTCGTCCAGCTCGCCGTTCTTGCGGCTGCGCTCCTGGATGAGGTCGGAGAGCTTCAGCAGGGAGGTGTCCGTGCGGATGTTGGTGCCCTTGGCGGTGTCGAAACTGGTGAAGAAAATAAGCCCGGCGAGCGCGAAGACGGCCACCGTGAGCACCCGCACGGGCCGGAAACGGCGCCCGCGGGCAGGGGTGGAACCGGACTGGGGAGAGTCGGCAGAATTGCTCAACGTACCCTTATCTCCTTCGGCGCCGCGGAAGCACTACGCTAACGGACGCCCGGGGGAGCGCTAAGAGTCCCCTTGCACCGCCCCCGAGCCCGACCCAGTTACCTGCGCGGCCACGCAGCGCATCGACAGGAGAGACCCTCGTGCCGAAGTCACGTATCCGCAAGAAGGCCGACTACACGCCGCCGCCCGCGAAGCAGGCGACCGCCATCAAGCTGAACAGCCGCGCCTGGGTCGCGCCCGTGATGCTGGCCATGTTCCTCATCGGGCTCGCCTGGATCGTCATCTTCTATGTGACCGACGGCTCACTGCCGATCGACAAGCTGGACAACTGGAACATCGTGGTCGGCTTCGGGTTCATCGCGGCCGGCTTCGCCGTCTCCACCCAGTGGAAGTAGCGCCGCCAGCGCCGTAGGAGCGCCGGGACCCGCGGGACCGGCGGCCCACGGGACCGGCGGCACCCACGGGACCGGCGGGTTATCCACAGATCGCGGAAATATCCACAGGCCACCTGGGGAAAAGAAACGACGATCTGTGGATAACTCCCCGTCCATTGACACCGGTACGACTGTCACACCGTCACCCGGACGCCTGTTCGCCCCCTGCTTGACCTGCGTGAACGCGGGTCGAGTCAGGGGGCGCGCTGCTTCCCGCACTCCATGCACAAGATTGGCCACACGCTGTGGACAACCGGGCACCTCAGGTGAGCTGAGCCGTCCTGAGCAGGGTGATGACGACCACGGCGACGAGTACCACGGCGCAGGTGCCGTACTGCACGAGGGCGCGGTGTCTGCGGGGGGCGTGGACCATCGCGTAGCCGGTGATCACGCCGGCCACGAGGCCGCCGATGTGGGCCTGCCAGGCGATGTTGCTCCAGCCGAAGGTGAAGATCAGGTTGATCACCAGCAGGGCGATGATCGGCCGCATGTCGTAGTTGAGCCGGCGCATCAGCACGGCGGTGGCGCCGAAGAGGCCGAAGATCGCGCCGGACGCGCCCAGCGAGGGCTGGTTCGGTGCGGCGATCAGGTAGGTGAGGGCGCTGCCGGCCAGGCCTGAGGTGAAGTAGAGCGCGAGGTAGCGGGCGCGGCCGAGGGCCGCCTCCAGGGGGGCGCCGAGCCACCACAGGCTGAGCATGTTGAACAGGATGTGGATGTAGCTGCCGTGCAGGAACATCGGGGTCAGCAGCCGGTACCACTCGCCCTGGGCGATCCCGTGCACGGAGCCGAGGACGGGGACGTAGGCCTGTCCCAGCATCTCGAAGCGCTCGGTGAAGCGGTCGCCGACGGAGAGCTGGACGAGGAAGACCGCGAGGTTGACGGCGATCAGCACCTTGGTGACCAGCCGCGGGTCGGCGGCGACCGTGCCGCCGGCGAGGGTGCGGGGCCTGGCGGCGTCGGGCGCGTGGCCGGTGCCGGAGCCGCCCCGGGCGCAGTCGGGGCACTGGAAGCCGACCGAGGCGTTCACCATGCAGTCGGGGCAGATCGGGCGTTCGCAGCGGGTGCAGCGGATGCCCGTCTCGCGGTCGGGGTGGCGGTAGCAGCCGGGCAGGCTCATGGCGTCCTGCGAGCTGCTTGCCGCGTGGTCCATGGTTTCCCCTCGGTCGTCCGGCGGGCGGTGTGCGCATACCGGTTGTGCGCATACGCACCGCCCCGCCCATCTTTACGGATGAGCGGGGCGTTTGGTTCCTGCCCTGCCGACTGATTCCCGCCCTGCCGGCGCGTGACCGGCGGGTGCCGGTTCAGTTCCCGGCAGGTGCCGGTTCAGCCCTCGCGGGTCTCGACGACGACCGACTCGATGACGACGTCGTTGACCGGGCGGTCGGTGCGCGGGTTGGTCTGGGTGGTGGCGATGGCGTCCACGACCTTCTGGCTGGCCGCGTCGGTGACCTCGCCGAAGATGGTGTGCTTGCGGTTCAGCCACGTCGTCGGGGAGACGGTGATGAAGAACTGCGAGCCGTTGGTGCCCGGACCGGCGTTGGCCATGGCCAGCAGGTAGGGCTTGTTGAAGGACAGGTCCGGGTGGAACTCGTCCTCGAACTGGTAGCCGGGACCGCCGGTGCCGTTGCCCAGCGGGTCACCGCCCTGGATCATGAAGCCGCTGATCACCCGGTGGAAGACCGTGCCGTCGTAGAGCTTGTCCGTGGACTTCTGGCCCGTGGCGGGGTTGGTCCACTCACGCTCGCCCTTGGCGAGCTCGACGAAGTTCTTGACCGTTTTGGGGGCGTGGTTCGGCAGGAGCCGGACTTCGATGTCGCCGTGGTTGGTCTTCAGGGTGGCGTAAAGCTGCTCAGCCACGATCTGCCTTCCGTTGTCTTCCTGTGACTCCCTGATCCTCGCACGGTCCGGGCCGCGCGTCGCCCGTCGGCCGGTTCCGGGCGCGGTCAGGGGGGAAGTCGGTGGGGGAGAACAGGGCGAGTGCGTCCGGTTCGGGGGCGCTCGACGGCTATCCGTGGCATTGTCGACGACAAGCACCCCTTGCACCGTATTCATCCTCATATCCGATTGTCGACTCTTGATCGGCTCATGATCGACTTCCGACCGGCTCTGTCGAGCGCCCCCCGACCGGCTCGCTCGACCGGGCTCTCGATCGGCTCTCCCGACCGGGCTCCCGATCGGGCTCTCGATCGGCTCTCCCGACCAGGGCACTCGATCGGGCTCTCGATCGGCTCTCCCGACCAGGGCACTCGATCGGGCTCTCGATCGGCTCCGCGCCGCCGGACGGCCCGGAGTCGCGCCGTGTGACCCGGATGCCCGCCCTCACATGCCCCGGGGTCCGTTGGCAGGCATGATCCGTAAAAGGGTGGAAAGTCGAAATACCGTACGCCACCGAGGAGGAGGAACCCGTGACCCGCATCGACAGCGTGCGCGCCGCGACCGGTTCGGCGAAGGACAGCGTGCTGCACGCCGCGGAAGTGGTGGCGCCCTACGCCGACACGGCCAAGGACAGGGCCGCACACTACGCACACGAGGCACGCGTACGGCTCGCGCCCAAGGTGACGCTGGCCGCAGAGCAGGCCCGCGCCCAGTACGGCGTCCATGTCGCACCGCGCCTGGAGCAGGCACGTGCGCACGTGCCGCCGAAAGTCGACCATGCGGCCCGTGAGGCCGCCGTCCGTACGCGTTCGGCGGCCCGGCAGGCCGCCGACTACTCCCGGCCGAAGATCGAGCACGCCGTGGCCGTGGCCGGGCCCGCCGGCGCCGAGGCCGCGGCGCGCGGCGCGGCCGCGCTGGCCGCACTGCGCGGCCAGGTCACGGCGCAGCAGATCCGGAAGCTGGTCCGCAGGCAGGAGCGGCGGGCCAGGGCGGGCCGTCTGGCCAAGGCATTGG
Source organism: Streptomyces sp. NPDC020996 (assembly GCF_040641355.1). Lineage (NCBI taxonomy): Bacteria > Bacillati > Actinomycetota > Actinomycetes > Kitasatosporales > Streptomycetaceae > Streptomyces > Streptomyces sp. NPDC020996. The sequence goes on along the minus strand of NZ_JBFADM010000045.1, from coordinate 17,160 downwards.
TGGTCTTCGGCGCCGTCGCGGGCGGCGCCTTCGCCGCCTGGAAGTGGTGGGACAAGCAGGCCAACCCGGACTGGCTGGTCGAGCCGCCCGCCGCGACCGAGGTCCCCGAGTCGAGCCGGCTCACGTCCGTGGACGGCACCGGTCCGTCGGTGCTCGACCCGGAGGTGCAGGCCAAGCAGGCCGAGGAGGAGGCAGCCCGGCGCGACGAGGGCCAGTGAGAACCGGTCCGCACCGGGAGAAGTCCCGTATTCATGGCGAGGCCCGAAACCGTGACCATTCTTTGCGGTTTCGGGCCTTTCGCATGCGTGGGTGCCGTCACCCCTCCGGGAATCCGCTAATCCAGGGCTTTCAGGGGATTTCCCGCGCTCAGTTCCATCCTTTGCAGCCGGGCGTGATGCCGGTGGAGCCGACGCTCGATGCGCTGGACGCCGGCCCGCAGGGCGATCAGTTCCCTGCGGTGTTCACCGGAGGTTTCGATCAGTGCGTTGAACAGCGGCACCACGGTCCTGCCGAGGATGTGCGCGATGCGCTGGTCGATGCGTTCGTCGAGGGAGTCGGCGGGGCTGTGGACAGAGTTTTCCACAGGCTGTGCACGCGCCAGGTACTCCATGTCCAGCAGATACGCACGCACCTGACGTGCGACTTCGCTGTCCCGGAGCAGCATGGCGACGTTGAGGACGGCTCGACGGGAGAAGATGGCCAGGGAGCGGCTGCGGGACTGGATGCCACTGAGGTCCTTGAAGGACCTCAGTTCGTCCCCGATCAGCAGTCGGTAGCCGCTGGCCTCCAGTTCACTCCGGTGGTCCTTGATCAGCGACTTGACGGCTTCGAGACCGACGTCGAAGTATGCCGCCACCATCGCCGTCGTCACGTGCATGCCGTCCGGCAGCAGTGACAGTGCCTTGACCCGGTCGAGGACGTCCGTGCGGTCGAGCACGCTGCTGCGCAGCGTCTTGGACTCCAGGAGCACCGATTCGTCGATCATGTTCTGCCCGTTCGTTGAGCGGTACGGCCGCACGGCGGCCGGGGCAGAGCCGTGGCGCCCGCCCCATTCGATCAACGATTCGTCAGATGAGAAGACACGATCCCTATTCACGGGCGGTCCGGCCGGAATTGCCTTATGGCGTATGCCGCATTGGAGCATAAGCGTTCCCCTGTGTGTCGGGGGTTTTCCAGGCATTGTCTGTCACCTTTCCCCCGCACCTGACCTACTCTCACCTCACCCTTTGCCGCCCGGGTGAGCGCTGACCACCATGGCGGGACCGCTGTGGTTCCGGTGTTTCGGGGTCACGTGTCGGCAGGATCTGGCGGCAGTGCGTATTCGTTCCGGGAGCCTGTCACCGAATTCCCGCCGTCTCAGCTCACCATCGCAACGGGAGACGACCAGTGACAGTGACGACAGGGGACGGAACTCTGCTCGACCCGCGGGCACACCCGCCCCTGCAACAGCCGGACTGGGGCGAGGATCCCCGGTTGCCGGCGGTGCGGGAGGAACTGGTGCTGAGCGATCCGCTGGTGGCCTCCTCGGACGTACGGCGACTGCGGGCGCTGCTCGCCGAGGTCGCGGCGGGGCGTGCCCTGGTGGTACAGGCCGGCGACTGCGCGGAGGACTTCGCGGAGTGCACCGGCGATCACGTGGCGCGCAAGGCGGGACTGCTGGAGGCGCTCGCCGGTGTGCTGACCGCGCGGACGCGGCTGCCGGTGGTGCGGGTCGGACGGATGGCCGGCCAGTTCGCGAAGCCGCGCTCACGGCCGACCGAGCGCGTCGAGGGTGTCGAACTGCCCGTCTACCGCGGGCACATGGTCAACTCGCCGGTTCCCGAACGGGCCGCGCGCCGCCCCGACCCGTTACGGCTGCTGCACGGCTACACCGCGGCCCGGCAGGCCATGGAGCATCTCGGGTGGCTCGGGGAGCGGGGCGGGCCGGGCGGCGGGGAACCGTCGGTGTGGACCAGCCACGAGGCCCTGCTGCTCGACTACGAGATGCCGCTGATCCGCTGCGACGAGCACGGCCGGCCGTTGCTGACCTCCACCCACTGGCCGTGGATCGGCGAGCGCACCCGGCAGCCCGACGGCCCTCATGTCGCCCTGCTGTCCGACGTGGTGAACCCGGTGGCCTGCAAGGTGGGCCCCGACACCAGCGTGGGCGACGTGCTGCGCCTGTGCGCGCGGCTCGATCCGCACCGCGAGCCCGGCCGGCTGACGCTGGTGGCCCGGATGGGCGCGGACCTGGTGGGCGAACGTCTGCCCGCGCTGGTGTGGGCGGTGCGGGCGGCTCGGCATCCGGTCGTGTGGCTGACCGATCCGATGCACGGCAACACGGTGAGCACGGAGTACGGGCTGAAGACCCGCCGCGTCGAGGCCGTGATCGCGGAGGTGGAGGCGTTCCAGCGGGCCGTGCGGTCCTCCGGCGGTGTCGCGGGCGGCCTCCATCTGGAGACCACGCCGCACGACGTCGTCGAGTGCGACCTCGGTCTCACCGGGGACGGTGGGCGGCTGTCGTACACGACGCTGTGCGATCCCCGGCTCAATCTCGGCCAGGCCGTCACCGTCGTGTCGGCCTGGCGGTCCTAGCCGTTCCGGCTGTTCCAGTTGCGGGAGGAAACCATGGAGAACCGAGTCGCCGTGGTCACCGGCGCCGCCGGCGGTATCGGCGCAGCGGTGGCCCGGGCGTTGTGCGAACAGGGAACTGTCGTCGCCGCGTTGGACCGTGACGCCGTCCGGTTGACGGAGACGGTGGAGAAGCTGCGCGGCGACGGGTACGACGCGCACGCCTTCCCGGTCGACGTGACCGACGGCGCGGACGTGGAACGGGTCGTGGACGACGTGGAGAGCACGCTCGGGCCCGTCGGCCATCTGGTCAACGCGGCCGGTGTGCTGCGTCTGGGCGAGGTCCTGGACTACAGCGACGAGGACTGGCGGGCGACGTTCGGGGTGAACACCGACGGCGTCTTCCACATGTGCCGGGCCGTCGTACGGCGCATGGTGCCGCGGGCCGCCGGCTCGGTCGTCACCGTGGCGTCCAACGCGGCGGGCACTCCCCGTACGGCGATGGCGGCGTACGGGGCGTCCAAGGCCGCGGCCACGATGTTCACCAAGTCGCTGGGGCTGGAGGTCGCCCGGCACGGCATCCGCTGCAACGTGGTGGCGCCGGGTTCCACCGACACGCCGATGCTGCACTCCATGTGGCGGGACGAGAGCGGGCGGACCGGCACCGTCGAAGGCGATCTGGGCGCGTTCCGCACCGGCATCCCGCTGGGCCGCATCGCCCAGCCGTCGAACGTCGCCGACGCCGTCGTCTTCCTGCTGTCCGACCGGGCCCGCCACATCACCCTGCACGTCCTGACCGTCGACGGCGGCGCGTCCCTGGGCAGCTAGGGCCGGTCCGACGCCCCTCTCATACACCCCTCGCTGGTTTCGCTGCTTCCGCTGGTTTCGCTCCGGTTTCGTCGAAAGGACCCGTCGGCCATGGCAGGCATACCCACGATCGCCCCCTATCCCCTGCCCGGCGCGGGTGAGCTGCCCGCGAACACCGCCGCGTGGACGGCCGATGCCGGGCGGGCGGTGCTGCTGCTGCACGACATGCAGCGCTATTTCCTCGCCCCGCTTCCCGAGGCCCTGCGCGCGGAGCTGGTCGCCAACGTCGCGGCGTTGGCCGACCGGGCACGGGCCCTCGGCGTCCCCGTGGCCTACACCGCCCAGCCCGGCGGCATGAGCCCCGAACAGCGCGGTCTGCTGAAGGACTTCTGGGGCCCCGGCATGCGTACCGCGCCGGCCGACCGGGAGATCGTCGAGGAGCTGGCGCCCCGGGACGGGGACTGGCTGTTCACCAAGTGGCGCTACAGCGCCTTCTTCGGCTCCGACCTGCTGGAACGCATGCGGGCGCACGGCCGTGACCAGCTGGTGGTGTGCGGGGTGTACGGGCACGTGGGCGTGCTGATGACGGCCGTGGACGCCTTCACCCACGACATCCAGCCGTTCCTGGTGGCCGACGGCGTCGCCGACTTCGGCGCGGCGGAGCACCGTACGACCCTCGACTACGCGGCCCGGCGCTGCGCCGTGGTCACCACCGCGAAGGAGGTCTTCGCATGAGCGGCACGAGCAGCACGAGCGGCACGAGCGGCACGAGCGGCACGAGCGACACGAGCGGCGGTGGCGGCCTGCTGGACCGGGTGCTGGCTCCCGGCGGTCCGGGAGTGCCGTACGCGCTTCTCCACCGGCCGGAGGCGACCGGTCCGGGCCTGCTCGACGTGCTCACCGGCGAGGTGGCGGAGGTCGCCCGCCTCGCCGACCTGCCCGTGGGGCGGGAGCCGGGCGCCGGGCGGCACGAGGTGCTGGCGCTGGTGCCGTACCGGCAGATCGCCGAGCGCGGTTTCGCCGCCCCGGACGACGGCACGCCGCTGCTGGCGATGACCGTCACCGGGCAGGAGACGGTCCGCGTGCACGACTTCCTCGCGCGGGCCCCGCGCACGCCCGTGCGGCTGGCGGGCGGGCACTTCGACATCGGCGACGAGGCGTACGCGCAGCTGGTCCGGCGGATCGTGCGGGACGAGATCGGCACCGGCGAGGGCGCCAACTTCGTCCTGAAGCGCACCTTCGTCGCCGACCTCACCGACTACGGCCCCGCCACCGCGCCGGCCCTGTTCCGGCTGCTGCTGACGCTGGAGTCGGGCGCGTACTGGACATTCCTGGTGCACACCGGCGACCGCACGCTCGTCGGGGCGACGCCGGAGCGGCACATCAGCGTGCGCGAGGGCGCGGCGGTGATGAACCCGATCAGCGGCACCTACCGCTACCCGTCCACCGGTCCCACCCTCTCCGGCGTCCTCGACTTCCTCGCCGACCGCAAGGAGGCCGACGAGCTGTACATGGTCGTCGACGAGGAGCTGAAGATGATGGCCCGGATCTGCGACGACGGGCCGCGCGTGGTGGGCCCGTACCTGAAGGAGATGGCGCGGCTCGCGCACACCGAGTATTTCGTCGAGGGCCGCACCGGCCGCGACCCGCGGGAGATCCTGCGCGAGACGCTGTTCGCGCCGACCGTCACCGGCTCCCCGCTGGAGAGCGCGGCCCGGGTCGTCGAGCGGTACGAGCCGGACGGGCGCGGCTACTACAGCGGGGTCGCCGCGCTGATCGGGCGGGACGCGCGGGGCGGACGGACGCTCGACTCGGCGATCCTGATCCGCACCGCCGACATCGACGCCGGCGGGCGGCTGCGGCTGTCGGTGGGCGCCACGCTGGTGCGGCACTCCGACGCCGCCTCCGAGGTCGCCGAGACCCGCGCCAAGGCGGCGGGGCTGCTGGCCGCGCTGGAGGCGGAGGGGCCGGCGCGGTTCGCGGACCACCCGAACGTGCGGGCGGCGCTGGAGCTGCGCAACGCCTCGCTGGCCGGTTTCTGGCTGGCCGACGGGGCGGCGGAGACGCGGCCGGTGCCGCAGCTGGACGGCGGCCGGGTGCTGATCGTCGACGCGGAGGACACGTTCACCTCGATGCTCGGGCGGCAGCTGGGTTCGCTGGGGCTGGCGGTGACGGTCCGCCGTTTCGACGAGGACTACTCCTTCGCCGACCACGATCTCGTCGTCCTCGGCCCCGGTCCGGGGGATCCGCGCCGGCGCGCGCATCCGAAGATCGCGCACCTGCGCGCCGCGGTCGACGCGTTGATCGCCGGGCGCCGGCCGTTCCTCGCGGTGTGCCTGAGCCACCAGGTGCTCGCTACGCGGCTGGGTTTCGAGCTGGCGCGCCGGGACGTGCCGAACCAGGGGGTGCAGCGCGAGATCGACCTGTTCGGCACACGCGCGCGGGTGGGCTTCTACAACACCTTCGCGGCCCGTTCGCACGGCGACCGGGTCAACTGCGCGGGCGTCGGCGCCGTCGAGGTCTGCCGCGACGCGGACACGGGCGAGGTGCACGCCCTGCGCGGGCCGCACTTCGCGTCGGTGCAGTTCCATCCGGAGTCGGTGCTCACGCAGGACGGGCCGCGCCTGGTGGGCCGGCTGCTGACCGGCCTGCGGCCGGCGGTTGCGGTCGGGTGACGCACCCGCACCCGCGCGCCCCGGGAACGGGCAACGGGAAAGGGGCCGGCCTCCGTCCATCGGGAGGCCGGCCCCTTCGGGTCGTGGGGCCGGATCGGGTGCCGGCCGCAGGGACGGGATGCCGACCGTGGGACCAGGTGCCGGCAACAGAGCCAGACACCGGCCGAGGGCCACGTACCGGCCGAGGGCCGTACCGGCCAAGGGCCACGTGCCGGCCAAGGGCCACGTACCGGCCGGAGGGCCGGGCGCCAGCCGTGGAACCGGGTGCCGATCGCAGAGCGGGATGCCGACCGCAAGACCGGGTGCCGTGGGAGCGGGTGCGAACCCGCAGAACCAGGCACCGGCCGAGCGCCACGTGCCGGCCCGGAGGGCCAGGTGGCGACCGTGGACCGGATGCCAGCCGAAGGCCCGGGCGTCGACCGGCGGCCCAGGCTTCGGCCGTGGGACCGGCGGCGGCCGCAGAGCCAGAGCCGGGCGTGGGGCCAGGCGACGACCGTGGGACCGGCGGCGACCGCAGAGCCAGAGCCGGGCGTGGGGCCAGGCGACGACCGTGGGACCGGCGTCGACCGCAGAGCCAGAGCCGGGCGTGGGGCCAGGCGACGACCGTGGGACCGGCGGCGGCCGCGGAGCCCAGGAGCCGTCGTTGGGGCCGGGTGGCGGCACCAGCCAGGCGCGGCCGTGGGGGGCTGGTGTCGGTCAGGTGTCTGCCGCGTGGAGTGCCCGGTCGACCAGTTCTGCGGCGGCTCCGGTGTACGTCGCCGGGTCGCACAGGGCGGCCAGGTCCGCCGCGTCCAGTGCGAGGCCGGGGATCTCGCCGATGACGTCGGCGGCCCGTTCCGGCAGCGTGCCGAGCCGGGCCTGCGCCCGCGCGAGCGCCGCCCCGGCGTCGAGCATGGCCTACAGCCAGGCCCGGTCGCCGACGGCGGCTTCGACGGGCGTTCCGGCACGGACGGGGGAGAGCAGCCCGGCGTCCACGAGGTCGCCGGGCCCGGCGTCGGCGGGGGCGGCGGCGCTCAGGCGGCCACCCCCCGCGGCACGCCCCGCACGACCGGCCCCGGCCCCGCGGCCCGGGAACCGCCCGGCGCCGCGGCCCCCGACGGCGGCCCCCCGTCCGCCGCCGCCCGCACCGCCGGGAACACGAGGACGGACCCCGCCGCAGCGCCGGAGAAGCCGCGCCGCGCCACCACCTCGCCCACGGACCCGACGCCGGCCCCGGCTCCGGCCTCGACCGCGCCCCGGTCACCGACCCTGACCTCGGCTCCGACGTCGGAGGCGGCCTCGGCTCCGGCCGGGCGATCCGCGTGTGCGGCCGCGGTGTTCACACGATCACCTCCGTCACATCCGCGTCCGCGTCCGTGTCCGTGTCCGCGTCCGTCCCCACCGGGTGGATGCCCGACGGTGGCCGGGCGTGCGGCGGGAGGGCGAGGACCGCGCGGGCGATGGCGTCCGAGTCGCCGAGGGTGACGGAGTCCACGCCGGGGCGGATGCCGGCGGCGGTGACCCAGTGCACGGACTCGGTGGGGACGCCGTAGGCGAAACGGCGCGGGTGGGCGCGGCCGCGGGCGTCGAGGAGGCGGTAGGGGCGCTCGGTGACGGCGAGGCCGCCGGTCTCGTAGCTCGGGCCGTGGGCGCTGTCGATGCGGTACGGCGCCGCCTGCTCGGTGCTCAGCAGGTGCTGCAGGAGCGGGTCGTCGGTGCGGCGCAGGTCGGGTTCCGGCAGCCGGGCCTCGATGAGGACGGTGGCGCGGACCGGCGGTCCGGGCACGGCCTCGGAGTCGGCGACGAAGGCGGGCGAGCGGGTGTCGATGCGCACCCGGGTGCCCGGCCCGGTGACGGTCAGCACCCCGGCCTCGATCAGCGCGGTCATCTCCTCGATGCGGGAGGCGGGCGGGCCGATCGACAGGAACGCGTTGAGCGGGGTGTACCAGCCGTCGAGGTCGTCGCGGTGCGAGGCGCCGTCCAGGCCGCCGTGGTCCACGGCGAGCCGGATCTCGTTGCGCAGGTCGCGCAGCACGTCGAGGGCGGCCTTCAGCGGGCCGTGGACGTTTCCGGCGCGTGCCTCGCGCACGTCGTCGCGCAGGTGCTCCAGCAGCCAGTCGCGGAAGTCGTCGCGGTCGGCGAAGACCCGGTCGCCGTAGGGGCGGGAGAGCTTCTCCCAGTCCCAGCGCTCGGCCGCGGGGATGCCGAAGGCGTCGAGGAGCGCCGTCTCCTCGTCCTCGGGCAGCGCCAGGTACCGCTCGACGAAGGCTTCCTCCTCGGCGCCGCGGCCGTGGGCGCGCAGCAGGGTGCCGTAGTAGACGCTCTCGACCTCCTTGCGGATCAGCGGCCACAGGTCGCCGGTGAAGTCGATGCGGGGGCCCGGTCCGGTACCGCCGCGCAGGCGCGCGACGAAGCCGGGGGTGAGCAGGCGCGGGTGGTGGCGGCCGTGGGCGCCCTTCTCGTTCTCGCCGCGCGCGTGGTACGGCACGCCGCGCCGGGAGAACGCGTACAGCCTCGGTTCGCGGCCGGAGGGCAGGTACGTCAGCCCGCCGTCGCCGCGGCGTACGAAGGCGCCGCCGCGGCCGGCCGTGAACAGGGCCATGTGGTCGAAGAAGTTGAGGCCGAGGCCGCGCAGCAGCACGGTCTGGCCGGGCTGTATGCCGCTGAGGTCGAGGTCGGCGGGGTTGGCCGGGGGGAGGTAGGTCAGGTAGTGGATGCGGGCGAGGCTGGCGGTGCGGGCCTCGCGCGGGGTGAGGCGGGCCGGTACGTGGCCCTGGGCCAGGACGATCGCGTCGAGGGTGTTGAGGCGGGTGCCGTCCTCCAGACGGACGCCCTGCGGGCCGCCGGGCACGCCGTGGGTGTCGGCCATCGCCAGGGCCCGGCTGCGGTGGACGCGCACGCGGACGTGGGCGGGCGCGCCGGCGACGATCTGCTGGAAGCAGTCGCGCAGGTAGCGGCCGTAGAACGCGCGGGTGGGGTAGGTGTCGGGGCCGAGGGCGGCGGCCTCCTTCAGGGTGTGTTCGTCGTAGTCGCCGAACTGGCCGAGGACGGACAGGCTGCGGGCCCACTCGTAGAGGGTGGGGCCGGGTTCGACGGGGCCCTCGATGCGGACGGAGTCGTCGGTGAAGACCGTGATCTGCGAGGCCACGGTGTTCATCAGCAGGTGGCGGGACTGCTCCGGGCGCCAGACCGTGCCGGCGCCGGGGGCGGCGGGGTCGACGACGTGCACGACGACCTCGTCGTGCGTGGGCGTGCAGCGCTCGTTGGCGAGCAGCCGCTCCAGCACGGACAGGCCGCGCGGGCCCGCCCCGATCACGCAGATCTCGGTGCGGGTGCTGGTGCGGGGGCCGTTCATGACGGTACCTCCCGGGCGGTCAGCAGCCGGGCCAGCTCCAGTCGTTTGATCTTGGTGGTGGCCGTCTGCGGCAGGTCGCGCTGCCGCCACTGCACCGGCTCGCCCAGGGCGGGCAGGCCGTCCAGGGCGGCCTGCCACCGGGCGCCGTCCAGCGGCAGGTCGTCGCGGGTGCACACCACGGGTGAGGGGACGCCGCCGGAGCCGGGCACGATGATGACCTCGATCAGTTCGGGCAGCCGGCCGAGCAGCTTGTCCTCGATCTCCAGGGTGCTGTCGATGCCGGGGATGCGGTCGACCTCGCGGTCCAGCAGGTGCAGGCAGCCCCATCTGGTGCGGTAGCCGAGGTCGCCCATGCGCCACCAGCCGTCGTTCACCTGCTTCTGCCAGCGCGGGTGCTCGCCGAGGTAGGTGAGGATGCGCCCGTCGGTGCGCACCTCGATGAAGCCGGGGTTGGCCTTGCTGACCGGGTTGCCGTCTCGGCTGACGACGCGCACGCCGGTCATGCCGGGGAACGGCATGCCGACGCAGCGCCCGTCGAAGGGGTGGCGGTCGGTGTAGGTGCGGGCGGCGACGGGGCCGACCTCGCTCTGGCCGTAGATCTGGGCGTAGCGGGGATTGCGGCGTTCGGAGGCGCGCAGCATCGTGGCGACGGTGCGGGGGTGGATGGCGTCGAAGGTGCTGGAGAAGTACTTGACGTGCGCCAGCGGGCGGCGCGGGTCGTCGGCCAGGACCTCCCAGCGCAGCAGGGTGTTGGGGTGGGTTTCGACGATGCCGGGGCGGACCCGGGTGAACAGCTCGGCCACGGCCGCCGGTTCGTCGTCCCGCAGCATGATCAGCGGGTGGCCCTGGAGGAGGGAGATGGGCATCGCGGTGAACAGCCGGGAGTGCACGAACGACATGTGCATCGCGACCGGTTCGCGCTTGTCGATGAGGCGGACGACGCTCGCCTGGGGGCGGTAGCGCGCCTGGAAGGTGCGGTTGGTGTGGACGGCGAGTTTCGGGATGCCGGTGGTGCCGGAGGTGTGGGTGATGAGCACCGGGTGGTCCGGGGACATCGTCACCGGGTCGACGCGGGGGGCGCCGGCCAGGTCCGCGAGGGCGGTGGCCCGTTCGTGGCGGCCGGCCGCCAGCAGCACGCCCTGGGTGCGGCCGGCGATGTCGGCGGGCAGGTGGTGGTCCAGCTTGTCCTGGTCGGTGATCAGGTACGGCTGGTTCACCCGGCGCACGAGTTCGGCGACCGTGGCCCCGTCCAGCTTCGGCGAGAGCAGCACGGCGGTCGCGCCGACGCGGGCAACGGCTACGGCGAGCAGGGGGATGTCGAAGCCGTCGGACTTGTGCAGCACCACCCGGTCGCCCGGGCGGACCCGGGCGGCCCACAGCCGGGCGGCGAAGTCGTCTACGAGCGTGGCGAGTTCGGTGACGGTGACACGGCGGCCGAAACCGGGCGCGCAGTCGAGGTCGTGGTCGAGCACCACGAAGTTCGCCGGAAACCTGGCGGCCGCCCTGTCGAAGAGCGTTCCCAGCCGGATTCCGTTGTTAGCTATCCGCTGCAGAAACATGTGCGTTCCTCCCGCATTGCCGCAGAGGCCGGGCCGCCGGTGACCGACGGAACTCGATTTCAGGCCGCTGTGCTCAGCCCTGCTGTTCGTCGACGTTCTCGGTGGCCTTCTCGGTGACCTTCTCGGTGACCTTCTCGGTGGCCTTCTCCGCGGTCTCTTCGATGACCTGCTTGATGCGCCGTACTGTGGCGGCGAGATCTTTTTCCAGCTTCACGCCCCATTCGGCGACGAAATCCCGGCGTGCGGCTTCGTCGAGTCCCGCGGTGATCGAGCGGATTCCCTCGGTGGCGCGGCCCATACGGAAGTGGTGGACGAGCGTGCTGGTGCCGGGTGCGGTGCCGGGTTCGATGTCGAAGCCCCAGACGCTCTCCTGCCTCGCGCCGGCGGCGGTGAGCATGGCCCAGCGGAAGGTGCGGCCGGGTTCGGCCGCGACGACCTCGGCCTCCGTGTACCAGGTGCCGCGGACCACGGGGGCCCAGCCGACCACCTCGGGCGAGCGCTCGTTCTCGCCGCGGAACACGGTGCCCACGGCGGCGGGCGGACCGCCCTTCCAGGTGCCGCCGCGGCATTCCGGGCTCCATTCGCGGCTGCGCGGCAGATCGCTGACGACGGAATAGACTCCGTGCGGATCCGCGGCGACCTGGATTTCTGCCCGGAACTCGAACAGCGGCACGGTGTCGATGACGGATGCGGCGCCGGCAGCGACACCGGACGCGGACGCGTGGGGAATGCTTTCGGTCGTCATGCCGGAAATCCTCGCGACCGCCTCCGGGTACGGTCAACGCGTTCTTCGAGGGTGCGTCAAGTCCTCACGATCAGAATCATTTTGCCGCGCACTTCGCCGTTTTCCCAGGCGGCGGTGCGCCTCGGCCGCCGCGTTCAGCGGCAGCATCTCTGTCGCCCGGGGGGCCAGGACCCGTTCCGCGGTGAGCCGGCCGACGGCTGCGGCCGCCTCGGCCAGTTCGGGGACGGTGGCGTGCGAGATGGCGAAGCCGTGCACCGAGCCCTCCTTCAGGTCCAGGGGGCCGGCAGGCAGCGCGGGGCGGGTGCGCAGGCCCGCCAGCAGGACGATCCGGCCGCGCCGTGCCGCGCCAGCGCGTCCACGGCGACCGGCAGGTCGTTGACGCCGGCCGGGTCCAGCCACACCCCGGCGCCGGACGGGCAGGCCGCCCGGATCCGAGCGGCCGGGTCGGGAGCACGGTGGTCGACGAACTCGGCGGCGCCCAGGGAGCGGCAGCGGTCCTCGTCGCGCGCCGAGGCCACGGCGACGACCCGGGCCCCGGCGCGGGCGGCCAGCACCACCGCCGCCCCGCCCACGTTCCCGGCGGCGCCGACGACGACCACGCTCTCGCCGGCCCGCAGCCGGCCGTGCGTGACAGGCCGAGGTGGGCGGTCGCCGCGCCGTGCGCCACCGCCACCGCCACCGTCTCCAGCGGGTCGGCGCCGGGCGGCAGGTGGTACTGCCGGTCGGCGACCACCGCCCGCTCGGCGGCGGCGCCCTGCCGCCCCTCGTGCCCCAGGCTGTTGCACCACACCCGGTCCCCGGGCGCGAAGCCGGGCGCGCCGGGCCCGGCCGCGACGACCGTGCCCACGAGGTCGCGGCCGACGACGAACGGCAACAGGACGGGGGTGCGCCAGGCGCCGGAGCGGACGAAGGTGTCGACGTGGTTCACGGCGACCGCGTCGACCGCCACCAGGACGTCCGTGGGTCCGGGCACCGGGTCGGGCAGCTCTCCGTGACGGATGACCTCGGGCGGGCCGAACCGGTCGATGTACGCAGCGAGCATGGGCGGGTCTCTCTCCGGAATCCGGGCGGGGGCGGGAGGGACGGCGGCGGTGGGACGGCCGCAGCGGGACAGCGGCGGCGGGTAGGCGGCGGCAGCAGGGCGACGTTGGCGGGGAGGCGGCAGCAGGGAGGCGGCGGCGAGGAGACGGCAGCAGGGCAGCGATGGCGGGGAGCGGGCGCGTGATAAGCAGCATGCGGCAGGCGGGGCGTGCGGCAGGCGGGGCGTGCGGCAGGCGGGGCGTGCGGCAGGCGGGGCGTGCGGCGCCGTCAGGTGCGGTTCCGTGCCGCGAGGTGCCCCCGGTACCAGGCGGCCGCCTCCGCCAGCCGCGCCGCGTGGCCCGGTCCGGGCGGGCAGCCGGTCAGGGACCACAGCGTGCTGCGGTACCAGCGGTCCTCGGCGAGCAGCCGCGCCTGGTGCGCGCTGACGGTGCCGGGCGCCTCGGCCAGGCGGGCCAGGTAGGCGTCCAGGGGCAGGCCGGCCGACGGCACGGGCAGGCCGAGGGTGTCGCCGAGCAGGCCGGTGAACTCGCGCAGGGTGAGGGTGTCCGGGTGGGCGGCGTGGTGGACGGTGCCCGGGGCGGCGAGGCCGGGATCGCGGGCCAGGGCGGCCAGCAGCCGGGCCAGGTCGCCGACCGCCACCAGTGACAGCCGGGCCCGGCCGTCCTCCGGCAACGCCGGTACGCGGTCGAGCAGTTCGGCGAGGGAGGGGACCACCCACACGTCCCCGGCGCCGTACACCAGCGGCGCCCGGACCACCGTGCCGCCCGCGGCGCGCACGGCGCGCTCGGCCAGCAGCCGGGTGCGGCTGGTCGCCGAAGCGGGCGCGGGCTCGCGTTCGTGCTCGGTCAGGCCCCGGTGCGGTCCGGCGCCGTAGACGGCGGTGGTGGAGAGCAGGACGGTCCGCCGCACCCCGGCGCGCGCGGCCTCGGCGAGCAGGGCGCGGGTGCCGTCGACGTTGACCGCCCGGCACCTGTCCTCGTCGCCGCCGACGCAGGAGGCGCAGTGCAGCACGGTGTCCACGCCGCCGCACGCGCCGCGCAGCGAGGCGGGATCGGTGAGGTCCCCGCCGGTGTACTCGACGCCGGGCACCGCGTCGGACGGGAACGGCAGGCGGCGCACCAGTGCCGTCACCGTGGACGCGTCGTCGTGGGCCAGCGCCCGCAGCACCGCCGAGCCGATGAACCCGGTGCCGCCGGTGACCAGGATCCGCCCCGTCACGACGCACCGCCGGCGACCGGACGCGCCGTCAGCACGCCTTCGGCGGCGACCTCGTCGTCCTGCACCAGGGTCACCCGGACCGGGAGGCCGCCGCCCGGGAGCGGGCGCCCGAGGGAGGTGGTGACGTGGCACGGACGGTCGAGTTCCACGTACCGGCGGAACCCGGCGTCCAGGGAGGGGACCACCATGTGCGGGTACCCGGTGGCCAGTTGGGCGGCCTGCCGCATCGCCTCGACGATCGCGCGGCCGGGCAGGTGGTCGCTCTGGCTGTCGAAGACCACCGGGTGGCCGCGCTCGGCCCGCAGCCGCCACACACCGGGCGTCCCGGTGGCCGCGAGCAGCACGTCCCGGGCCCGGGCGCGCCCGGCCAGCGCGGGCGTCACCGGCTCGGGCCCGTCGACGACGGCGGGCGCCGCGACGACGGTGGGCGCCATGCCGGCCGTAGGCACCGCGACTTCGGTGGGTGCCGCGACGGCCGTCGGCGCCGTGGGGCGGGCCGGGCGCAGCCTGCGGTAGGCGGCCCGGGTGACGCAGGACGCCGAGGCGCCGCCGCGGCCGACCCGGAGGCCGCCGCGCCAGAGGTCCACCTCCAGGTGGAAGGAGGCCAGCCGGCCGCCGCGCCGCCGCACGTCGTCGCACCGCACGACCGCGGTCGCCGGGGAGAGCGGGACGCCGGCCGCGAGGACGTCGCCGGGCACCTCGTACCGCAGGTCCCACAGCAGGAAGTGCAGGTCGGTCGGGGCGCCGTAGGCCATGTGCGCGACGGCCGCGCCCGCCTGGCGGATCGTCTCCGCCATCAGCATCGGGTTGTCGCCGCCCGCGACCGGGCCGAACAGCGCGTGGGCGCGGGGCCAGCGGGCGGCCATCCGGTGGGTTCCGTCGGCACCGGTCTGGAAATGGGTGATCAGGACGTCGTCGTCGGCACTCCGGTGGACGAACTCCCGCGGGACCGGCAGGCGGGTGGAGTGGTCGGGCGGGGCGAGGAGCATGGTCACGGGTGGTGTCCCCTTCAGCGAGTGGCCCGGTGTCGCGAGAAAACAAACGGGATGAGCGGTCTCTTTCTTCAGGTAAACCAGGGCGTTTGCCAGGTGACCCAACTGCCCCATAAGGGGACAGGCCACCCTCGACGGCAACGTTCCGCCCATGGCCGGTACGAGGGACCTACGGAAACAGACCGCATGGTCGGCTAGAATGGCGGTGCAATCGCCTCGGAGGGAAGACATGGCCAAGCAGGCGCGCGCGGTGCAGACCCGGCGCTCGATCGTGGAAGCCGCAGCGAGCGTGTTCGCCGAGTACGGCTACGAACGCGCGGCCACCTCGGAGATCCTGCGGCGGGCGAACGTCACCAAGGGCGCGATGTACTTCCACTTCCCGTCCAAGGAGTCACTCGCCCAGGCGATCATGGACGGGCAGACCTCCCTGGTCACCGTCCCCCCGCAGCTGTCACCCCTGCAGTCGGTCATCGACATCACCCACCAGTTCGCGCACGTGCTGCGTCACGACGCCCTGGCCCGGGCGGGCACCCGGCTGTCCATAGAGGGGGTGTTCTTCCACGGCACCCATCCGTGGGACGACTGGTTCGACCTCACCACGCGGCTGCTGGCCCAGGGACAGGAACAGGGCGAGGTGCTGCCGCAGGTGGTACCACGGGAGACCGCCGAGTTCGTCGTGGCCACCTTCACCGGGGTCCAGCTGGTCTCCGAGGCCGTCAGCCGGCGTGCCGACCTGCGGGTACGGGTCGGTGTGATGTGGTGTCACATCCTGCCGTCCATCGCCCACCCGGCCACCATCGCCCGGCTGCGCCCGGAGGGCGCCACCGACCCGGCCGAACAGGTCGCCCGCCGGAACGCCGATGCCGATACCACCGGCCAGGACGCCGACACCGGAACCACCGGCCAGGACGCCGACCCCACCGACCGCGACGCCGGGGTCACGGCCGGCACCGGCTGAGGCACCCGGCCGCGGCTCCGCCGGCATGCCCGCCGCCGGAAGGGTGAGTCCCCGGGGCACCAGCACCGCGGGCACGGCCCGGTACGCGGTCACCGCCGCTCTCCCAGCAGGGCCGCGGCGTGCGCCGCGGAGGCCAGCGTGACGTGCCGGTGCCAGCCGTGGAAGGAACGGCCCGCGAACTCGCTGAGCCCGCTCGGCTCACCCACATCCCGGTAGTCGCGGGCCACCCGGCGCACCAGCTTGCCCAGGCGCAGCAGCGCGCCCGGTGGCGCCGCGCCCATGCCGGTCAGCCACAGCTCGGCCGGCGGGCGCCGGGGATCGCGCCACTCCCCGAGCAGCAGCATCCGCCCCCGCCCGCCCTCGGCGGCAGCGGGCCGGGACGGCTCGCGCGCCGGCTCCACCCGCATCGCCGCCGCCAGCGAGGTGCGCGCGGCAGGCGTCGGCGCACTCGGGTCCAGCCACCGGACGGGACGGCGTAACCCGCTGACGGACCGCATGATGTGCTGCGCCGGCAGCGCCCCGGCGCCGTACCCCGGCAGGGCCGGGTCCGCGACGGTCAGCCGGTCGCCCGGGTCGATCCGCGCCAGGAACGGAACGCCCAGCGCGGCGAAGGTGTCGAGCGCGCCCCGCACCTGGGGGGAGCGGGCGTCCAGCACCACCGGCCGCACCGGCAGCCCCCATCCGGCGACCTCCAGGACGACGGCCGCAGCGCAGGCCGCCAGCGTCTCCTCGGGCAGTTCCTCGGGGATCTCCGCCCGGCGCCGCCGGTCGGAGTCGTCGAGCCACGAACCCGGCAGATACATCCGCCAGTTGACCGGGGCGCTGACCCGCTGGCCCGCCAGCCACAGGCCGAATGCCTGCTGGCCGTTGACGGTCTGGCCGAGGTGCGGGACGAAATGCCGGCCGACGCCGACCGAGTGCTCGCCGACCTTGGGTATCTGCACCGACTGCACCACCCAGGCCTGCGGCTCCACGGCCTTGTGCACGTACTCCGCGAGCGCGCGGCGCATCGGCGCCCACTCCCACGGGGAGCAGGACACGAAGTGGTGCAGGCTCTGCTCGGCGGCCGAGCCGCCGGTGACGCTGGCGATGTTGCGGATGGACTTGCGCCCCTTGGCCGTCAGCAGTCCGCGCAGGTACTTCGCTCCCTTGTCCCGCTGGTCCCGCCGCCGCAGCGAGGCGAAGAGCAGGTCGGTCAGTTCGGCCAGGCCGGCCTCCGCGGGAGATGTTTCAGGCCTCAGGACGGCAGTGCTCACAGTGTCCCCCTTCGGTGTGTCGTGT
>NZ_JBFADM010000044.1:49248-72341 GCF_040641355.1 Streptomyces sp. NPDC020996 | reverse complement strand
AAGACCATCGTCGCGGTCAACAAGGACCCCGAGGCCCCGATCTTCGACCTGGTCGACTACGGCGTCGTCGGCGACCTCTTCGACGTCGTCCCCCAACTCACCGAGGAGATCAACGCCCGCAAGGGCTGATCGCCCCCGAATCACGGCCCCGAGGCCCCCGCGACCGCGCGAACGGTCGCGGGGGCCTCGGCCCGTTCATCCGGCGCTGACGGCGACGGCGGACCGCGCCGAGGCGGCTGTTGACCGGCGGGAAGATGCGCGGATACCGTCATTCAACGGATTGTTGATTCCGCTCGGCGGAAAGCGGCAGGCGGGAGACGTGGCATGGGGCAGGACCGGCGGTCGGAGGTGCCGACGAGCCTCGCGGGCGCCGTCAGCGAGGAGATCGGCGCCTTCCTCGCGCCGGTCGACGCCGAACTGGAGCGCCGCTACCCCGGCGACCCGGGCACCCGTCAGCCCGTCCACACGGTCTACGTCCCCGCTGACGTGTTCGCCGCCGGCACCGTCCGCTCCTGGGGCGACCGGGCCCTCGCCGCCCTCGACGAACACGCCCCGGACGCCGCCTCCTTCGCCGCCGTACTCGGCCTGTCCGGCGACCTCGCCGAGGCCGTCCACGCGCGCGTGCGCGTCAAGCTCGAGCGCGAGCCGGTGGAAGACCTGCGCATCGACTTCGAGGACGGCTACGGCCCCCGCCCGGACGCAGAGGAGGACGAGGCGGCGGCCCGGGCGGCCCGGCTGGTCGCGCAGGCGTACGCGACGGGCACCGCGGCCCCCTGGACGGGCATCCGCATGAAGTGTCTGGAGGCGCCGGTGCGCGACCGGGGCATCCGCACCCTCGACGTCTTCCTCACCGGCCTGACGGAGGCCGGCGGCCTGCCCGACGGGCTGCTGCTGACGCTGCCGAAGGTGACCTACCCCCAGCAGGTCACCGCCATGGTCCGGCTCCTGGAGGCGTTCGAGCAGGCGCGGGGACTGCCGCCCGGCCGGATCGGCTTCGAGATCCAGATCGAGACCGGCCAGGCCGTCCTCGCCGCCGACGGCACCGCGACGGTCGCCCGCCTGATCCAGGCGTCCGAAGGCCGCGCCACCGGCCTGCACTACGGCACCTTCGACTACAGCGCGGCCCTCGGTGTGTCCGCCGCCCACCAGGCCCCCGACCATCCGGTCGCCGACCACGCCAAGGCGGTCATGCAGGTCGCGGCCGCGGGCACCGGCGTGAGGGTGTCGGACGGGTCGACGAACGTGCTGCCCGTCGGCCCCACCGAGCAGGTCCACGAGGCCTGGCGGCTGCACTACCGCCTCACCCGCCGCGCCCTGGCCCGCGCCTTCTACCAGGGCTGGGACATGCACCCCGGCCACCTGCCGACCCGGTACGCCGCCGTCTTCGCCTTCTATCGCGAGGGCTTCCGGCAGGCCGCCGACCGCCTCGCCCGCTACGTCGCCCGGACCGGCGGCGATGTGCTGGACGAGCCCGCCACCGCCAAGGCCCTCGGCGGCTACCTGCTGCGCGGACTGCACTGCGGTGCGCTCGACGACGCCGAGGTCGCCGCGGCGACCGGTCTGACCAGGGCCGACCTGGAAGGCTTCGTGGCCCCGCGCAGGCCGCCGCAGGGACCCGGCACCGGCAACGGGTCCGGCGCCGGTTCCGGTGTCGACCGCGTCGGTGATCAGCCGGTCGCCCGCTGAACCCGTACGTACCGCTCCAGCCCGGACGAGGCGACCGGTCCCTCCTCCGCGAACAGTGCCGTGCCCCGCGCGCACAGCCGTCGGTCGGCCCGCGCCCGGCCGCAGAACTCCTCGGGCGTTACCCCGAACAGCTCCCTCAACCGGCGTGAGCGCGGCAGGAGTTCGGTCGGCAGCGGGCGCCGGCCCGGATGCGCGCGCGGCACGCCGGCGCCGTCGTGCAGCACCCCGCGACGGTTGACGTAGGCGAACGCGCCGGGCAGCACGGTGCCGTGGGCCGGCTCGATCCGGACGGCGGGCGAGGGCAGCCACGCGCGCCGGTGGTTGCCGTGCGGCAACGGCACGCCCTCGCTCGCGTCGATCATCGCCAGCTGCTCGGCGTCCAGCCAGAGGACGAACAACTCCCGTACCGTCCCCGGGGATCCGACCGGCGACGCGGCCACGCAGCCCATCCGGCTGACGTGCGCGGAGACGCCGACGTCGATGCCCGTGACCCTCGACCGCACCATCGGCACCGGGGAGGCGATGCCGGCCTCGGCCGTCTTGCTGCGCAGCTGACCGGGGCAGGCGTTGGAGCCGATCGCGAGGACGGGCGCGCGGTCGTCGTGCACCGGCCGGTCCAGCGGCAGCAGCCGGCCGCCGTCGAGGAGGCCGGACTCCGCGGGCCGGGCGCCGGGACAGCGCAGCGGATCGTAGCGCGGCGCCTCGGCCGGGCCGGACGCCCGGAGAGTGCGGTCCCGCACGGGCACGGGCCGCTCAGTCGGCCGGCGGCAGCTCGCCCGAGCCGCGGGCGATCAGCCGGGTCGGCACGTCGATGCGCTCCGGGACGACCAGGGTGCCGTCGAGCTGGCGGAACAGGCGCTCGGCCGCGATGCGGCCGATGGCCGCCGGGTCCTGGGCGATCACGGTGACGCCGGGCTGCAACAGGTCGGCGAGCTCGATGTCGTCGAAGCCCACGAGGGCGACCGGGCGGGACCGCTCGGCGAGGACGCGGATCACGGTGACCGTCACCCGGTTGTTGCCGGTGAAGATCGCCGTGACCGGGTCAGGGCCGGAGAGCATCTGCTCGGCCGCGCGGCGCACCCGCTGCGGGTCGGTGACGCCCAACGACATCCAGGAGTCCGCCACCGGTATGCCGGCGTCCTCCATCGCGGCCCGGTAGCCGCGCAGCCGCTCGGCCGCCGTGTGGATCCGGGGCATGTCGCCGATGAAGCCGATCCGGCGGTGGCCGTGGGCGATCAGGTGGGCGACGCCGTCGCGGGCACCGCCGTAGTTGTCCGACAGGACCACGTCGGCGTCGATCTTCCCGGCCGGACGGTCGACGAAGACCACGGCGACGCCCGCCTTGATCTCGGGCTCCAGATAGCGGTGGTCGTCACCGGCCGGGATCACCACCAGCCCGTCGACCCGCCGCGCGCACAGCGCGAGGGCCAGTTCCTGCTCACGGTCCGGGTCCTCCGCGCTGGAGCCGTTGATCAGCAGCGCTCCGTGGGCGCGGGCCACCTCCTCGACCGCGCGGCTGAGCGGGCCGTAGAACGGGTCGGCCAGGTCCTCGAGTATCAGGCCGATGCTCGCCGTGCGGCCCTTGCGCAGCACGCGCGCGCTGTCGTTGCGGCGGAAGCCGAGGGCGTCGATGGCATCTTGGACGCGGCGCTCCGTCTCCGGGGTGACGCCGGGCTCGCCGTTGACCACGCGGGAGACGGTCTTCAGGCCGACACCGGCGCGCGCGGCGACGTCCTTCATGGTCGGGCGGTTGCCGTAACGCGTCCCGGTGTGACGGTCTGTTCGGCGTGCGGTCTCGGGCACGATGCGCTGTCCTGTCCTGTTTCGCCCACGGGGCTGCCTCGAAGCGTGGGCCTGTATGAGGATGTGGCGTCGAGCATAGAGCCTGGACAACGTTGTCATGCGCGCGAGAGACTGTCCACCGCAAACTTCGGGCCCGCGCCCCCACCGCGAGACCGGTTCACTGTACATCGATGGTTGATGGGGGAACTTTCCCCTGGCTGACGGGAGATTCGATGGTTGACGGGGAGATCAGACACTGATGCACACCGACCTCGTGGCCGCGCTCGACATCGGCGGCACCAAGATCGCCGGCGCCCTGGTGGACGGCCTCGGCCGGATCCTGGTGCGAGCGCAGCGCGCGACGCCCGCTCAGGAGGACGGCGAGACCGTCATGGGAGCGGTGGAGGAGGTGCTCCGCGAACTGACCGGCTCGCCCCTGTGGCCGAGGGTCACGGCCATCGGCATCGGCAGCGCCGGGCCGGTGGACGCCTCCGCGGGCACGGTGAGCCCGGTGAACGTGCCGGGCTGGCGCGCGTACCCGCTGGTGCGGCGGGTGCGGGAGGCGGCCGGCGGGCTGCCGGTGGCGCTGATAGGCGACGGCGTGGCGATCACGGCCGCCGAGCACTGGCAGGGCGCCGCACGCGGACACGACAACGCGCTGTGCATGGTGGTCTCCACGGGCGTCGGGGGCGGTCTGGTGCTGGGCGGCCGGCTGCACCCGGGCCCGACCGGCAACGCGGGCCACATCGGCCACATCAGCGTCGACCTCGACGGGGACGCCTGCCCGTGCGGTTCGCGGGGCTGCGTCGAGGGCATCGCGAGCGGGCCCAACATCGCCCGCCGCGCCCTGGCCGACGGCTGGCGGCCCGGCCCCGGCGGCGACGCCTCCGCCGCCGCGGTGGCGGACGCCGCCCGCGCCGGCGACCCGGTCGCCCTCGCCTCCTTCGAACGTGCCGCCCAGGCGCTGGCCGCCGGCATCGCGGCCACCGCGACCCTGGTCGAGATCGACATCGCCGTGATCGGCGGCGGGGTGGGCAAGGCGGGCGAGGTGCTGTTCACGCCGCTGCGCAAGGCCCTCGGCGACTACGCCACCCTGTCCTTCGTGCGGCACCTGACCATCGCGCCGGCCCAGATGGGCACGGACGCGGGCCTGGTGGGAGCGGCCGCGGCCGCCCTCGCCGGACGCCCGGACACCGCGCCGGTCTGACCGGAGCCCGACAGACGGGCAGGAACGTTCCCCCGCGCGCCGCGCCGTGCTGCCCCGCCGCGCGCTGAGCACTGTGCGCCGGGCTCCGTGCCCAGTGCCTGGGTGGCGGGGGAGGGGGGCTGGTGCCGGGTCCTGTCTGCCGGGTGCTGAGCTCCGGCCCCGGCCCCGGCCGCGGTCCCGTGCCCCGTGTCTGGGTGTCCTGGGTCCGGTGCCGAGTCCTGTGCCCTGGCCCCGGACCCGTGCTCGGGCAACCTGGGTCCGAGTCCGAGTCCGGGTCCGGGTCCGGGGCCGAGTCCGGGGTGCCGGTCGCCCGGCCCGGTGTACGGGCTCGGTGGGGCGGCGGCACGTACGCCGGACACCGTGGGCCGAGTCGTCGTAGCCGCGCCTGGACGCGGTCGCCGCACGCGGGGCGGCGACCGCCACGGCGGCATCGTTGTGCGGCGCACTCACCGGTGACGCGGTCGAGCAGGAAGGCCCAGGGCGCGGCGGCCTGTTCCGCCTCGGTCGGTGAAGCGGCCGCCGTGGTGTCGGCAGGCGATCACGTGGGAGTTCCCCGCCCCTGTCGGCCGGGTACCCGTCGGCTTCTGGGGCAGCTGGTCGTGGAGGTGCCGTGGTG
This sequence comes from Streptomyces sp. NPDC020996, assembly GCF_040641355.1. Lineage (NCBI taxonomy): Bacteria > Bacillati > Actinomycetota > Actinomycetes > Kitasatosporales > Streptomycetaceae > Streptomyces > Streptomyces sp. NPDC020996. The sequence continues at coordinate 67,050 of NZ_JBFADM010000044.1, read as the reverse complement.
GAGACGCCGGAAGACCGCATCGCCGATCCCCGGGGTGCCCGCACTCCTTACGGGCCGGGCATGGGCAAGGCGGTCGTTCGAGGCCGTCGAACCTCCGCCCCCGCACGAGAGCACCACGTGCGGCTTTCCCCTCCGGTTCGCCACCGGGTGCACTCGCCCCGTCCGCACCCGCACCGAGACCGGCCCAGTGCCCCGGCTTGCCGCCGCCCCCGAGGTGCGGGACGAGCCGTCCGCCGCGGAGGCCGACGCCCGCGGCCGGGCGGGGGGCGACCTGATCGACCGGACGACGGCCCGCCGCAACGCCGGGAAAGGAGCGGCGACCCCGTGAGCACCTTCGACGAGCTGCCCGTTCTGCGGGACCTCCGGGAGCCGGCCCGCCTGGTGGACAGCACCCCCCACCTCTATGTGCGCTGGTCGCACGGCCCCGAGGCCGACGAGAACCACCGGGAGAGCCGGGACGCCCTGACGGGGGTGCGCATGTCCGGGCTGTCCGCCAACCCGCTCGACGTCGAGCCGTGGTGGGAGGACCGGCCGGTCGAGCTGTGGGTGGCCCGCCGGCTCTACGACTACTCCCACCTGCCGCGGGAGAAGGGCGAGGGAGTGCGGCCGTGGGTCCTGCGGGGACGGGTCGAAGGGCGGGGCCCCGACAACGAGCCGCTGGTCACGAACGTCGAACCGGTCGGCTGGGTCGACGAGACGGTCATCCGGGAAGCGGCGGCCGCGGTCGTCGACCAGCGGGGGCCGTGGGGTCCCATGAGACGCGACGCGGGCTGAGCACGGAGCGTGACCCGGACGCCGTCCGCGCAGTTGGAACGGGCATGAAGAAGCGCAGCATGCTCGCCATCGCCTCCCTCGCCGCCGGATTCGTCGTCGCGGCCGTCACCCCGTCCCACGCCGACGCGACCCACGGCCTCGCGGACCTGAACGTGCCGGACACCGTCGGCAGCGTCGATCACACCGTCGGTCATGACAGCCCGGCTCCCGACGACGCGGCCGCGGGGAAGGAAGGCTGACGCGGCCGGACGGCCGCGACCGGCGCCGGTGTCCTGGGACGGGGACGCCGGCGCCGCTCTGTGCGCCCTCAACTGGGGCTGGTTTCCGTGGCAGGGTGGAGCGGGCAAGCCACAGGGGGCCAACAGAAGAGGGGGACCCGTCCGTGATCGTGTGGATCAACGGAGCGTTCGGTGCGGGGAAGACCACCACCGCACGGGAACTGATCGAACTGATCCCGAACAGCACGCTCTTCGACCCCGAGGTCATCGGCGCGGCGCTCACGCACCTGCTGCCGCCCAAACACCTCGCCGAGGTCGGTGACTTCCAGGACCTGCCGATCTGGCGGCGGCTCGTGATCGACACCGCGGCCGCGATGCTCGCCGAGCTGGGCGGGACCCTCGTGGTGCCCATGACCCTGCTGCGCCAGGAGTACCGCGACGAGATATTCGGCGGCCTGGCCGCCCGCCGCATCGCCGTGCGGCACGTCCTGCTCGCCCCGGCCGAAACGATACTGCGTGCGCGCATAGCCAACCGGGAGGTCCCCGACGACCTCCCCGACGCGGACATCCGGGGACGGCAGTGGGCGTACGACCACATCGATCCCTACCGGGCCGCCCTCGCCTCCTGGCTCACGGCCGACGCCCACCTCGTCGACACCAGCGGCCTGAGTCCCTACGAGACGGCGGTGCGCGTAGCGGGGGCCGTGAGCAGCGGCGACGCGCCGGTGTGCGACATCGTGCAGACGCCCGAGCCCACCGCCGAGACCCTCGCCGCCGGCGTCCTCCTCTTCGACGAGCAGGACCGTGTGCTGCTGGTCGACCCCACCTACAAGGCGGGCTGGGAGTTCCCCGGCGGCGTCGTCGAGCCGGGCGAGGCCCCCGCACGGGCCGGTATGCGCGAGGTCGCCGAGGAGACCGGCATCCAGCTCGACGACGTACCGCGCCTGCTCGTCGTCGACTGGGAGGCGCCCGCGCCGCCCGGCTACGGAGGGCTGCGCCTGCTCTTCGACGGCGGCCTGCTCGACTCCGCGGAGGCGGCCCGGCTCCTGCTGCCCGGTCCCGAACTGCGCGACTGGCGCTTCGTCACCGAGCAGGAGGCCGCCGACATGCTCCCGCCGGTCCGTTACGAGCGGCTGCGCTGGGCCCTGCGGGCGCGGGAGCGCGGAGCGGCGCTGTACCTGGAGGCGGGCGTCCCCTGCGGCTGAGCCGACGGCGCCGGCCGCCCCGGCGCGCGGTTCGGCGGGCGTGAGGCCCGGTGGGTTCAGCGGGCGTGGGTTCAGCGGGCGTGAGGCCGGCGGGCGTCCGTCTGCCGGTCCGCCGCCCGCCGGAGCACCGTCGACGCCTCGCCGTTCACCGGATCGCCGTGGCCGAAGCACGCCACGTCCGCGTCGAGCGCCGCCAGCCGGCGGAACGAGTCGAGCAGGCGGGCCCGGTCCAGGTTGAACACGCCCGGGATCACGCCCCGTCCACCGGCGCCGCCGCGACCGTGTCCCCGGTGAACAGCACGCCGTGCCGGGGGAGATGGAGGGCGATGCTGCCGTCCGTGCGACCGGGGACGTGGACGACCCGGGCCCCGCCGCCGAAGCCGAGGACGCCGCCGTCGGACAGCTCGGTCAGCCGCTCCGGGCGCGCGGAGTCCCCGTCCGGCAGGAGACCGGCGGCCTTCGCGTGCAGCGGGCGCTCCCAGTCCTCGAACACCGGGGGCGGGCCCGGCGTTTCGCCCCGGACCGCGGCGGTGTCCAGGCGGTGGGACAGCACCTCCGCGCCGGTCCGCGCGTACAGTTCGCCCGCCCCGCCCGCGTGGTCGACGTGGAAGTGGGTGAGCACGACCCGCCGCGGGGTCCCGAGGGACCGGGCCGCGGCGGCGATCCGCGCCGCGGCGCCGGGCGCCCCCGCGTCGACGAGCGTCACGGCGTCGCCAGCCAGCCGCAGGTACGCCTGGCCGACGGCGAAGCGCAGCAGGTGCAGCCGGGGGAGGATCTCGATGACGTCCACGGGAGGAACGTAAGGGCGCCCCACCGTGCGGCGGGGCGCGCCTGGGCCCTGTCGTTTGGATCATCCCGGCGTCGCGGGCCCTGGCACGCGCGTCTGCCGCGTCGTCGTCGGTCCCCGATTCCCCCACGCTCGGCTGCGCTCGCGCGGGGGACCCCCATCGCGTCGGCTCCCTCCTCCGCCTTGCAGCTACACGCACCAGCCCCCGCTCGGGTCGGCCGTAAGGCACCGCGCCTCACAGCCGACCTGATCCAAACGACAGGGCCTGGCCGTGGGCAGAGCGGTCAGCTCGCCGCGTAGTTGCGCAGGAACAGCGCCTCGGCCACCGACAGACGCTCCAGTTCCGCGGGCGACACGCTCTCGTTGACGGCGTGGATCTGCGCCTCCGGCTCGCTCAGCCCGATCAGCAGGATCTCCGCACGGGGGTAGAGGGACGCGAGGGTGTTGCACAGCGGGATGGAGCCGCCCTGGCCGGCGTACTGCATCTCCTGGCCGGGGTACGCGACCGCCATGGCGTCCGCCATGGCCTGGTACGCCGGGCTGGAGGTGTCCGCGCGGAAGGGCTGGCCCTGGCCGATCTGCTCGGTGCTCACCCGCGCGCCCCACGGCGTGTGCGCCTGGAGGTGGGCCTGCAGCAGCTTGGTCGCCTCGGCCGCGTCCACGCCCGGCGGCACCCGCAGGCTGATCAGCGCGCGGGCGCTCGCCTGCACGGACGGGGTGGCGCCGACGACCGGCGGACAGTCGATGCCGAGCACCGTGACGGCCGGACGCGCCCAGATCCGGTCGGCGACCGAACCGGAGCCGGTCAGCCGCACGCCGTCGAGCACCTTGGCGTCCTGGCGGAACTGCTCCTCGTCGTAACTCAGCCCCTCCCACGGCGTGGTGGGGGCCAGACCGTCGACCGTCGTCGAGCCGTCCTCGGCGCGCAGCGAGTCGAGGACGCGGATCAGGGCGGCCAGCGCGTCCGGCGCGGCGCCGCCGAACTGCCCGGAGTGCAGATTGCCTTCGAGCGTGTCGATCTGCACGCGGACCATGGTCATGCCGCGCAGGGTCGAGGTGACCGTCGGCAGGCCCACCCGGAAGTTGCCCGCGTCGCCGATGACGATGGTGTCGGCCGCGAGGAGGTCCGGGTGCTCCTCGGCATACCGCTCCAGGCCGCCCGTGCCCTGCTCCTCCGAGCCCTCGGCGATGAACTTCACGTGCACGGGTATGCCGCCGTCGGCCTTGAGGGCGCGCAGCGCGAGCAGGTGCATGATCACCCCGCCCTTGCAGTCGGCGGCGCCGCGCCCGTACCAGCGGCCGTCGCGTTCGGTCAGCTCGAAGGGCGGGGTGGCCCAGGCGGACTCGTCCAGCGGGGGCTGCACGTCGTAGTGGGCGTACAGCAGTACCGTCCTGGCGCCTTCGGGGCCGGGCAGGAAGCCGTAGACCGACTGGGTGCCGTCCGGCGTGTCGAGCAGGGCGACGTCCTGGAAGCCCTCGGCGGCGAGCGCGTCGGCGACCCAGCGGGCGGCGCCCTCGCTCTCGCTCCTGGGGAATTGGTCGAAGTCCGCCACCGACTTGAAGGCCACCAGTTCGGCGAGCTCCGTCCTCGCCCTCGGCATCAGCGCGGCGACGGTCTCGGCGACCGGATTCGACGACATGGGCACGCTCCTTGTGGGTGCGACGTTGTACGAGTGAAGTGCTGCGATCCTCCCACAGCGGCCTGCGACGACGTCCGCCGTAGGATGCACGGGACAGGTGCGGCAGCGGCTTGATCGGAGCAGTAGACCATCGTGAGCGGCGAGAACTCTTCGGCGGACGACGTGCAGCGGGTGTGGGACGTCGTCGTGGTGGGCGCGGGACCCGCGGGGGCCTCGGCCGCCTACGCGGCGGCGGTCGCGGGGCGGCGTGTGCTGTTGCTGGAGAAAGCCGAACTGCCGCGCTACAAGACGTGCGGCGGAGGCATCATCGGCCCCTCCCGCGACTGCCTGCCGCCCGGGTTCGAACTGCCGCTGCGCGACCGGGTGCACGCGGTGACGTTCTCCCACAACGGCCGCTTCACCCGTACCCGCCGCTCCAAGCAGATGCTGTTCGGGCTGATCAACCGGCCCGAGTTCGACCACCAGTTGGTCGAGCACGCCCAGAAGGCGGGCGCCGAACTGCGGACCGGCGTCACCGTGCTGCGCGTAGAGCAGCACGGTTCGGCGGTGCCCGACCGGCGCACGGTCGCCGTGGTCCTCCAGGGCGGCGAGACGCTGCTGGCGCGGGCGGTCGTCGGCGCGGACGGCAGCGCCGGCCGGATAGGGGCGCACGTCGGCGTCAAGCTGGACCAGGTGGACCTCGGTCTGGAGGCCGAGATCCCGGTGCCGGAGACCGTCGCGGAGGACTGGAAGGGGCGGGTGCTCATCGACTGGGGCCCGATGCCCGGCAGTTACGGCTGGGTGTTCCCCAAGGGGGACACGCTGACGGTCGGTGTGATCTCCCGGCGCGGCGAGGGCGCCGCCACCAAGCGCTATCTGGAGGAGTTCATCGGCCGGCTCGGCCTGGCCGGCTTCGAACCGAGCATCTCCTCCGGCCATCTGACGCGCTGCCGGGCCGACGACTCGCCGCTGTCGCGGGGGCGGGTGCTGGTGTGCGGCGATGCGGCGGGGCTGCTGGAGCCGTGGACCCGGGAGGGGATCTCCTTCGCGCTGCGCTCCGGGCGGCTCGCGGGGGAGTGGGCGGTGCGGATCGCCGAGGCGCACGACGCGGTGGACGCCCGGCGCCAGGCCCTGAACTACGCGTTCGCGATCAAGGCGGGCCTCGGCGTCGAGATGAGTGTCGGCAAGCGGATGCTGGCGGCCTTCGAGCGCCGTCCCGGGCTGTTCCACGCGGCGCTGACCGGCTTCCGTCCCGCGTGGAACGCGTTCAAGGACATCACCCAGGGCTCGACCTCGCTCGGTGAGCTGGTCCGCGGCCACCCCATGGCGCAGCGGGCCCTGGGCGTGCTGGACCGCCGTCCCGCCGAGGGTGAGGTCACCCCGTGACGGTGATGCGGAAGACCGGGTGGTCGGGGGCGATGCGGCGCAGATCGGCGTCCGGGGAGTCGGGGCCGACGCCGTTGAAGAACACCCCGACCTCGGCCTTCCAGCGCTTGAGGTAGGCGCGCAGCAGCGGGACCTTGTCGTCGTCGGCGACCTCGACGGCGGTGAACACGTCCACGCGCTTGCCGAGATGCAGCTCGCCCCCGCCGGCCGCGCGCATGTTGTGGGTCCACTGCACGTGGCCGCGCGGGGCGAGCAGGTACTGCTGCCCGTCCACGGTCAGCAGGTTCACCGGGGTGGTCCGCCACTGTCCGCTCTTGCGGCCGCGGACCGCCAGCACCCTGGAGCCCCAGACGCTGACGCCCCTGCGGGTCATCCACGCGACGAAGCGGTTCATGACGTTGACGGTGAACCAGCCGGGCTTCTGGACGTGCGTGGACATGGTGATCCCCATCTGCTTTCAGAGCGTCGCTCTCTTTTGTGAGCACTGCTCTCGCTCATGGGACAGTCTGCACGCGTCGGCGACCCATGGCAAGAGCACTGCTCTCTTTTGTGTTCACTGCTCCTTTCTGTGTGCACTGCTCTCGTTCCGTGCGAGACTGCATACATGAGCACCGCACACAGCGCCCGCGCCCGCGCCCGGATCGAGGTCACCGCGGCCATCAAGGACGCGGCCCGCAGACAACTCGCGGCCGACGGCGCCGCCAAGCTCTCGCTGCGCGCCGTGGCCCGCGAGCTCGGCATGGTCTCCTCGGCGCTCTACCGGTACTTCCCCAGCCGCGACGACCTGCTGACCGCCCTCATCATCGACGCCTACGACTCCCTCGGCGAGGCCGCCGAAGCGGCACACCGGACGCTCGCCGACGACGCCGGCCCCCTCCACCGCTGGACCGCCGTGTGCGGGGCGGTACGCGACTGGGCGCTCGCCAACCCGCACGAGTACGCGCTGATCTACGGCACGCCGGTGCCCGGCTACGCCGCCCCCGACACCACCGTCCCGGCCGCCGCCCGCGTCCCCCTCCTCCTGATCGGCGTCGTGCGCGACGCGCACCGGGACACCGGCGTGAGCGGGCCCCCACTGCCCGCCGAACTGCGCACCGAGGCGGAGCGGATGACCGCCGACGTCGCCCCGGGCCTTCCGCCGGCCGTGGTGACGGCCCTCGTCGCGGCCTGGGCCGAGCTGTACGGGCTCGTCGGGTTCGAACTCTTCGGCCAGTTCAACCGGGTCGTCGAGGACCGGGAGCCGTTCTTCCGGTACGCCGTGGAGAGGCTGGGCCGCGCGGTGGGCCTGGCATAGGCCCCGACGACGGGCCGACGACCGGCGCCGACGCGGACGGCAGCGGCAACGGGCCGGCGGGAATGCGGGAGTGGGCGGCCGCGCCGGGTGGCGCGATCGAGGCGGGGCCGCGCCGCGACGGGCGGTTCCGGGTGCTCGCCGTACTGCGGTTGCGGGGGAAGGCCGAGGAGGACGACCGGTGATCCGCGTACTGCTCGCCGACGACCAGTCCCCGGTGCGCGCCGGTTTCCGGGCGCTGCTCGACGCCCAGCCGGACATCGAGGTCGTGGCGAGGCCGCCGACGGCGAGGAGGCGCTGCGCGAGGTGTGCGAACTGCGCCCGGACGTTGTCCTGATGGACGTCCGTATGCCTTACCGGGAAAGCCGGTTCGCCGCCAGGGCGGACCGGGGTCGCCTACGAGTCGGGCCTGGTGCGCCCCGGCTGGCTGGGCTGACCGGACCGCTGGAAACGCAGCAGCACGCTCACCACCCGGACGGCGAACAGCACGGCCGCGATCACGAGCCCCGCGCGCACCAGCAACACCGAGAAGGCCGGCGGCAGGTCGAAGGCCGGCACCGGGCCCGCCACCGCCCCGAAGACCACCGCCGCCGCGAACGCCGCACTGCACAGCGCGTACCCGATCTCGGCGGTGACCGCGTCCCGCTCGGCCTGACCGCGTCGTCCCCCGTGATGCTCCATGGGAGAAGTCAACAGCCGGGCGCCCGGCGAATCAACGGCTCTGCCGGGCGCCCGCGGGGAGGGCGCCCTCGGACTGAGCAGCGCCCCCGGCTCAGCCCACGGCGGACCGCTCCCGCCACAGCTCGGCGACCGACGCGTCACCGCTCACGTCCGGGAACGGCGCCCGGTTCCACAGCGCGAGGTACAACCCCGCGGCGGACCCGGCCACTTCGCAGTCGGCGGGCTCCTCGCCGCCCAGCCCGGTCACCGGCGCCTCCGGCGAAAGCCGTACGGTCCACACGGCGCCGTCCACGTCCGTCGCCCGCACCCGCAGCACCCGGGGCTCCGCACTGCGGACCCGGCTCCTGGCGCGGGCGTGGAAGCCGCGCAGCAGCTCGTCGACGCCGTCCGCCGCGAAGGCGGGGGAGATCCCGGTGGGCGTGCCGCCGCTCGCCGTCTCCGCGTCGACGCGGTGCACGGTCGTCTCGTGCGCCTGGCGGCGCGCCCAGAAGGCGAGCGGTGACGGGGCGGGCAGGAAGTGCCAGCACTCGACGCCCGGCGCGGCGGAGGTCAGCGTGCCGACCAAGTGCCGGTGCGCGTCGCGGTACCAGGCCACCAGTTCGGCGCCGTCCTCGCCGGGCTCGTCCGGCATGGGCCGGAAGGAGGTGTGCCGCTCGGCGACGAACGCCGCCGCCCACCGGTGCACCACCCCCGTGTGCCGCAGCAGGTCCCGCACCTGCCAGCCCGGGCAGGCGGGGATCTCGGCGTCGCTTCCCGCCGCCTCCGCCGCCGCGGCCAGCAGGCGGCCCTCCCGGTCGAGGATCCGTACGAACTCGGCTGTCTCCATGGGGGGAGTGTGCCGGACGGAGCGCGGTCGAACGCAAGCCGGTTCCGTGGCCCTTACGCCGTGCCCCGACGCCGGTCGCCGGCGGACACGCCGCTGAACGGCTCAACAGCCTGGAATCGGGATAAACAGGTCATATCTTGCTCGGCATGGCGAAAATCCATATCACCTGCCTGGCGTGTACCGCAGCGGTCTTCGCGACCGCGCTCGGCGCGGCCCCGCCGGGCGCCGGTCACAAGGTCCACACGGTCCGTCCGGGACAGTCGATCCAGAAGGCGGTGGACGCCGCCGCGCCCGGAGACACCGTCCTCCTGGCACCGGGCGTCTACCACGAGAGCGTCGAGGTGACCACGCCCAGGCTCACCCTGCGCGGCAGCGGCCCCAGGACCGTGCTCGAGCCGGGCGCGAACGCGGGGAAGGGCACGGCCGACGGCCCGGCCGAGGCCCATGGCAAGGAGGCGGGCCCGGCCGAGGGCAGGCGCGAGGGCGCCGAGAAGTCCGCCGACAGTTGCGCCGCCGGCGGCAACGGCATCTGCGTGGTGGGCACCAAGGGCCACGAGGTGAAGGGCGTCACCGTCGCCTCCCTGACGGTGACCGGCTTCGCCAGGGCCGGCGTGTACAGCACATACACCACCGATCTCACCGTCCGCGACGTGTCCGCGGTCCGGAACACCGTGTGGGGCATCGCCCAGGAGCGGTCGATCCACGGCGTGTTCCAGGGCAACACCGTGCGGGACAACGGCGACGCGGGCCTGTTCATCGCCAACACCGTCAAGGCCGAGGAAGGGGCCGTGGACACCCGCGGCACGGTGGTGGAGTACAACCGGCTGCAGGGCAACCGCACCGGCGTCACCGTCCGGCGCCTGCGCGACGTCGACGTGGTGCGCAACGACATCACCGGCAACTGCGTGGGCGCCTTCGTCGTCGGCGACGAGAACAAGCCGAAGGCCGGCGACCTGGTCATCGCCTACAACCGCATCGTCCGCAACAACAAGTCCTGCCCGAAGACCGCGCGGCTGCCCGCCCTGCAGGGCTCCGGTGTCGTCCTCACCGGCGCCGAGCAGAACGCGGTGCGGGACAACTGGATCACGGACCACGCCGGCACCTCCCCGCTGTCGGGCGGCATCGTGCTGTTCAAGAGCTTCGTCGGCGCCACCAACGACCACAACCGCATCAGCGACAACGTGCTGCGGCGCAACTCTCCGGCCGACCTCGTCGACGCGGACACCGGCAAGGACAACACCTTCACCGACAACACCTGCCGGGTGTCCAAGCCCGCGGGACTGTGCTGACCGGCCGCCCGCGGCCGGCCGTGAACCACACAAGGAAGAAAGGCGGCACATGACGACCGAACAGACCGCACCACCGCCGTCCATGCGGCTCAGGGAGCTCGCATTCGGGGCGGCGTGCGCCGCCGCCCTGCGCGCGGCGGCCCGGCTCGGCGTGGCCGACGCCCTCGGCGACGGCCCCACGAGCGTGGAGGACCTGGCGGCCGCGGTGAAGGCCGAACCCCGGCCGCTGCGGCGGCTGTTGCGCGCCCTGTCCTGCTACGGCGTCTTCGCCGAGCGGCAGGACGGGACGTTCGAGCACACGGACATGTCCCGGCTGCTGCGGGAGAACGACCCGCACAGCCTGCGCTACATCTCGCTGTGGTGCACCGAACCGTGGACCTGGGACGCCTGGCCGAAACTGGACGAGGCGGTGCGCACCGGCCGCAACGTCGTGGAGGACCTGTACGGCAAGGAGTTCTTCGTCTACCTCAACGAGGACGCCCCCGAGTCGGCCGAGGTCTTCAACCGCGCCATGACGACGTCCAGCATGCAGTCCGCCCAGGAGGTCGCCGCGGTCCTCGACCTGTCGGGGAGCACCTCGGTCGTGGACATCGGCGGCGGCCAAGGCCACGTCGTGGCGAGCCTGCTCGACAAGTACCCCTCGATGCACGGCACCCTGCTCGACCTGCCGCAGGTGGTGGAGAGGGCCGATCCGCGGCTGCGCGGCTCGGGAGACCTCGCCGGCCGGGTGAGCATCGTCCCCGGCGACTGCCGTGAGGCCGTCCCCGTCCGGGCCGACGTGTACGTCATCAAGAACATCCTGGAGTGGGACGACGACAGCACCGCCCGCACCCTGCGCAACGTCATCGGGACGGGCGGCCCCGGCACCCGGGTCGTCGTCATCGAGAACCTGGTGGACGACACCCCCTCGATGCGGTTCAGCACCGGCATGGACCTGCTGCTGCTCCTCAACGTCGGCGGGGCCAAGCACACCACCGAGAGCATGGTCGGCCGGCTGACCGACGCGGGCCTCGTCATCGACGACATCCGCCCCGTCAACCCCTACCTGCACGCGTTCGACTGCCACGTCCCCGCCTGACCGGGCAGACCCGACCGCACAGACGACCGGCCGCCGGGTCCGCAGCGCCACGGACCCGGCGGCCGGTCGTGCGGGGCCGGGGTCACCGGACCGAGTCGCGCTCCCAGAGGTAGAAGCGGCGCGCCATGGCGTCCTCCGGCTTGCGCCAGGTCGCCGGGTCGTAGGCGGAGACATGCGCCTGGAGCCGCTCGCTGAGGTCCCGGAACTCGGGGTGACCGGCCACCTCGGCGATGACGGGCCGCGGGTCGTGCTCGGTCTCGATGACGTGCAGGTACACGTCGTTGAACTGGAAGAGGCTGCGCCGGGAGACGCCGACCAGGTGCGGCAGTTCCCCCCGGTCGGACTCCTCGAACAGCTTGGCGATGTCCGGGGCCGAGCCCGGCTTCATCCGGGCGACGATCACTGTCTGGTGCATGGGGCTGTCTCCGTTCGGTTCAGTGGTCCAGGCCCGGCGCGGACCCGCGCTCGGCGGCGGTCTTCTCGATGCGGTCCCGGATCAACGCCATCTGCACCTGGGAGTTGCGGTTGATGTTGTCCGTCATCCAGGCGTCGTCCACGGGCGCGTCCGGCTTCATCTCGAAGTCCTGCGTCCACACCATCCGCACGCCCTCGGGCATCTCCTCGTACTCCCAGAGGATGTTCATGTAGGAGAAGGGGCCCGTCTCGACCCGGCGGGCGCGCACGGTCAGCGACTCGCGGTCCGGCTCCCGCTCCGAGACCCAGCTCCACACGGTGCCGTTCTCGTCGGGGTGCATGGTCAGCCGGAACCGGGTCCGGTCGCCGTCCCGGGACAGGATCTCCACGGAGGCGTACTCGCTGAACAGCTGGGGCCAGCTCTCCAGGTCGTTGGTCATGTCCCACACCAGGTCCAGCGGTGCGGCGATGACGATCTCGTTCTGCGTGTGTCCGGCCATGTCAGGCTCCTGCCACGAGGGCGCTGTTGACGAGGTCGAGGAACTCCCGGGGCGTCTTGCAGCGCTCCGCGTCGGGGGGAAGTGGCGCGCCGTAACGGTTCTCCAGCTCACCCACGACGCCGAGCAGTCCGAGCGAGTCGATGCCGATGGCGTCGAACCCGGTGTCGTAGCGCTGCTGCAGTTCCTCCGGAGCGACGGTGACGCCGGCGGCCTTCTTCATCAGCTCGGCCAGCTCCTCCACCGTGATGCGGTCACTCATGTGGTTGTTCTCCTTGGCTTGTCGGTGCCTCACTGGGAGGCGTCGGCGGCGCCGCGCCGCAGCACGAGCGCCGAGTTCGACCCCATCAGTCCCCGGCTGAGGACCAGCGCCGTGCGCAACTCGGCGGGACGGGCCCGGCCGGTCACGAGGTCGAGGTCGTGGCAGACGTCGAAGACGTTCGGGGTGGGCGGGATCAGGCCGTGCTCCATCGCGAGCACCGCCGCGGCGGTGTCCAGCACCGGCGCCGCGCAGTAACTGCGGCCGATGCCGGTCTTGGGCGCGGTCACGGGCACCCGGGTGCCGTGCGCCCCGAGCGCGTCCGCGATCGCCAGGGCCTCGGCCCGGTCGGCCTCCGGCACGCCGAGCGCGTCGGCGAAGACGACGTCGATCTCCTCCGGGGCGCAGCCGGCCTCGGCCAGCGCGCCGCGGACGGCGTGGGCGAGCCCCTGCCGGGACTCCTCCCAGCGGGAGGAACCGGTGAACGTCGCCGCGTGCCCCGCGATCAGCGCCCGCACGGACGCCCCCCGGCCGCGGGCCGCGTCCTCGTCCTCCACGACGAGCATGGCGCCGCCCTCGGCGGGCACGAAACCGCAGGCTCCCGCGGTGAACGGGCGGTAGGCCCGCTCCGGGTCCTCCGCGGTGCTCAGCTCGGGATAGCCGAGCTGACACACGATCGAGCACGGGGCCAACGGCGCCTCGGTCGAACCGACGACGACCGTGTCGGTGCCGTTGCGCACCACCCGTGCCGCCTGCGCCAGCGCGTCCAGGCCGCCGGCCTCGTCGGCGGCCACCACCGAGCACGGTCCCCGGAAACCGTTGCGGATGGAGATCTGGCCGGTGCTGGCGGCGTAGAACCAGGCGATGGACTGGTACGGGCCGACGAACTTGCTGCCCTTTCCCCACAGCGCCTGCAGCTCGCGCTGCCCGAACTCGCCGCCGCCGGAGCCCGCCGCGGTGACCACCCCGACGGAGAACGACGCCTCGCCCGAGTCCGCCGGGCCGAGGCCGGCGTCGTCCAGCGCGCGGTCGGCCGCGGCCATCGCGAAGTGCGTGAACCGGTCGGTCTGGACGAGGTAGCGCTCCTCGACCGCCGAGGACGCCTCGAAGCCCCGGATCTCGCCGGCCACCCGCAGCGGCAGGTGCGTGCAGCCCTCACGGCTGACGCGGTCCAGGACGCTCAGGCCCTCCTGGGTGGCCTTCCAGAAGGTTCCGGTGCTGGTTCCGTTCGGCGCCATCACACCGATGCCGGTGACGGCGGCGCGCCGTGGTCGCGGTTGGCTCATCGTGCCCTCTCCCTCGGCCGGGTCAGGACCACCGCCGACTGGAATCCGCCGAACCCGCTGCCCACGGACAGGACGCTGTCCAGCTTCCGCTCACGGGCGACGCGGGGGACGTAGTCCAGGTCGCACTCCGGGTCCGGCGTCTCGTAGTTGGCGGTGGGCGGTACCACCTGGTGGGCCAGGGCCAGCACGCAGGCGACGACCTCGATGGCGCCGATCGCGCCGAGGGAGTGGCCCACCATGGACTTGATGGAGCTCATGGGCGTGTCGTAGGCGTGCTGTCCCAGGGCCCGTTTCACCGCCGCGGTCTCGTGCCGGTCGTTCTGCTGGGTGCCCGACCCGTGGGCGTTGACGTAGTCGATCGCCGTGGGGCCGAGCCGGGCGTGGTCCAGGGCCGTCTCGATCGCCCGGGCCATCTCCACGCCCTCCCGGGTCAGACCGGTCATGTGGTAGGCGTTGCCGAAGCTGGCGTAGCCGCCGACTTCGCAGTAGACCGGCGCGCCGCGGGCCAGGGCGTGCTCCAGCTCCTCCAGGACGAGGACGGCGCCGCCCTCGCCCATGACGAAGCCGTCCCGGTCGGCGTCGAAGGGACGCGAGGCGTGAGCGGCGTCGTCGTTGTTCGGGGAGGTGGCCTTGATCGCGTCGAAGCAGGCCATCGTGATCGGGGAGATCGGGGAGTCCGAGGCGCCGGCCAGACAGACGTCGGCCCGGCCCTCCTCGATCGTGTGGAACGCGTAGCCGACCGCGTCCAGGCCCGAGGTGCAGCCCGTGGAGACGGTCTGCACCGGACCGTGCGCCCCGAACCGCTCGGCCACCGCCGAGGCGAGGGTGCTGGGCGAGAACGCGCGGTGCAGGTGCGGCTCGGCCCGGTGGTGGTCCGCGTCCCACCGCTGTCCGCGGTGGGAGACCAGGACGTAGTCGTGCTCCAGCCTGGTGGTGCCGCCGACCGCCGTGCCCAGTGACACCCCGACCCGCCAGGGGTTCTCCCGTTCGAGGTCGAGGCCCGCGTCCAGCACCGCCTCCCGGCCCGCCACCAGGGCGAACTGGATGTACCGGTCGCTGCGCGCGATCTCCTCCGGGCCGAGCCCGTGGGCCGCCGGGTCGAAGTCGCACTCGGCGGCGATGCGCGAACGCAGGCCGGCCGGGTCGAAGAACGTGATGCCCCGGGTCGCGGTGCGACCGTGGGACAGCAGGTCCCAGAACGCCGGCACGCCGATACCGCCGGGTGCGACGACGCCTATGCCGGTGACCGCCACGCGCCTGCTCATGACGGCACCTGACGTCGCTCGGCCGTCCGGCCCTCCGCCGCGACGGCCGCGGGCTTCTCCGTGTCCACGTGACCGAGGTCCGGACGCGGCGCCAGCGGGCCGAGGTGGAAGACGACACGGGCCTCCACGTCGCCTACGTTGCGGAAACGGTGCCGCATGTGGGCCGGGATCATGAGTCCCTGCTCGGCCCGCAGCGGCTGGGGCTCGCCGTCCAGGTCCACCTCCAGCCGCCCGCACACGACGTAGATGAACTCCTCGGAGTACGGGTGGTAGTGCTCGGCGACGCTGTCCCCGGGCTGCACGATGGCCACTCCCATGAAACCGCTGGTGGAGCCGACCGTGGTGGGGGTGAGCATGGCGCGCAGGTCGCCGCCGCGCCGGGTGTTGGGCTCGACGTCGCCGAGATTCACGATTCTTGGGCGGGGTTTGGTCACGACGTTGCTCCGATCATGTGCTGTTACGACAGGGGGCCGTGGCCGCCGCGATCCGTGGGCCGGACGGTTCAGGCCTCGGCGGAGCGGCGGTCGGTGACGAGCTGCATGCGGGCGAGCTTCAGCACGCGCGTGAGGTCGCCGTCGCACGGCAACGTCGTCAGCTCGGCCAGCGGGCCGGGGTCCGGGATGCCGAGGACCAGTGCGGGGTCGGCGGCGTCGAGTCCGCCACGCACGTCGATGAGCCGCACCACGACCTGGTCGCGTTCGAAGAGGGTGCTGCGTACCACGGGGCTGCGCGGGTCGTCCGCCACCGCCTCGTCCTGCCGGGCCAGCAGCTCCGCCAGCCGCAGGCCGCAGCCGGGCCGGGCCGGGTAGTACAGGGCGTGCCGCTCCGTCTCCGGGTCCGGCTCTGCCGCCGTCACGTGGTGCACGGCGGGCAGGGCCGCCCGGGTGAAGAAGATCCGCGCGGACTCGGGGTCGTCGAGGTCGCGGTCCTGCTCCAGGTACGGGTTGATGGCCTCCTCGACGGCCCGCACCTCCGGCTGCCGGGCCACGTGACGCAGCGCCGCCATCAGGTCGCCCCGCACCTCGATGGCCCGGAACACGCGGTTGCCGTGCATGAACAGCGAGGTGCGGCACAGCCGGGTGGTGTCGTCGACCCGTGCCTCGGGCGGGTCGTAGTCGGACAGGATCGCCGCCACCGCCGCCTCGCTGCCCGGCTTGACGGTGAAGGTCAGCGCGTGGCGGATGAGGCCGTCACCGATCCGCGGCGAGGCCTGCAGCCGGCGCTCGCCGGGATCGGCCTGCGACGGACCACCGGTCTCGCGGACGATGTGGAAGCGCAGCGACCTGGTGTCCCGGACGCAGCTGTGCAGCGGCTCCACCATCCGGACGTGCTCTTCGCTGTTGACCCAGGTGAGAAATGGCGGGGCGCTCTCCCACTCGCTGGTGATCAGCCACTGGGAGGGGTTCTCGACCGACTGGCACAACTGGTCGCTGACGTGTCCGGGTACGGACGCCACCTGGTTGCACAACTGCTCGTAGGCCTCCAGGAACTGCTGCTGGGCTCCGTCGTAGACGTCCACCAGCAGGACGACACGGAGCCTGGAGCCGTCGAACACGGACTGGGAGACCCGGTTCGACATCTGACGTGCCAGTGATTCTGCGGCAGTCGTGGACGTGGTGGTCATGTGCGCAAATCTCCTTCGGGGGCTGTGGGGCGTCGGCCGCGGTGACGCGACGTCAGCGTGCCTCGATCCTGTGCCCGTCCCTGGAAGGCCGCGACTCGGATGAACTATGCGGGTGACCCGCTCCCGGCCCGCCGGGGTTCACACGAGATGGGCGAAGACCACCAGGTTGTCCGTGTAGTCCCGGACGGTGCGGTCGTAGTCGCCCGCGCAGGTGATCAGCCGGACCTGGGCCTGGGGGGTGTCGGCGTAGACGCGATCGCTGGGGAAGTCGTCCTTGCGGAAGGTCTCCGTGTCGTCGACGACGAAGGTCGCCTTGCGCCCGTCGGCGCGCACGACGGAGAACTGGTCACCCTTCCTCAGTTCACTGAGTCCGGCGAACACGGCCGCGGACGTCGTCGTGTCGACGTGGCCCGCGATGATCGCGGTGCCCGCTTCGCCGGGGGAGGCGCCCTTGGCGTACCAGCCGACGAGGTTGGTGTCGTGTGCGGGCGGCGGTTCGAGCTGACCGGTGGGACCGATGTCGAGGTCCGTGAAGGGGGCGTCGACCGAGATCTTGGGAATCAGCAGGCGCACCGGCCGGGACCGGGGCAGGTGTCTGTCCGCCCCCTGCGCGCCGGACGAGGCCGGCGCGGTCTCCTCCGAAGGGACCTCCGGGGCGGCCTGCGGGACGGCCTGTGAGGAGGCGGCGACCGGCACGCGGGGCGCTTCGGACGTCTTCTCCTGACTGCCGAGCAGGCTGACCGCGAGGACCAGGAGGCCGGCGGCGCACAGCATGGTCAGATTCGATGCGGACTTCGGTCCGGGAGCACCGGGAGCACTGGGGGCACCGGGGGCACCGGTGGAAGCCGGCTCGTCGTGGGGGGCGGGCGGAGCGGGGGCTGCCATGGAAGAGACCACCTCACTTGGACGCGGCAGCGGGGCGCGAGGGTACGAAAGGGCCGGCCGGGCCGCCACCGGGCACGCGGGTGGCGGCCACGGCGGCTATCGCATCCGGCATGGATCAGGCCAGGCCTGCGGCGCTCTTCTTACGCCGCGCCGCGTACAGACCGGCACCGGCGACCGCCAGGACGGCCAGGCCGCCCGCCGTCACACCCGGGTTGGCGAGGGCGCCGCCACCGGTGTGCATCCCGCCGTGCGGCTTCTTGTACTCGCCGCCCCAGTCCTTCTCCTTCTCCTTGCCCTTGTCCTTGTAGGACTCCGTGTCGTAGCCGGAGTCGTCCTTGCCGCCCCAGTCGCCGTTGACCGCGGTCAGCGCGCCGCCGCCGGTGTGCATTCCGCCGTGGGGCTTGTCGAAGCCGTCCTT
>NZ_JBFADM010000044.1:0-49150 GCF_040641355.1 Streptomyces sp. NPDC020996 | reverse complement strand
CCGCCGGTGTGCATTCCGCCGTGGGGCTTGTCGAAGCCGTCCTTGTCGTGTTCCTTCTTGTCGAAGCCGTCCTCCTTGCCGCCGTCCTCCTTCTTGCCGCCCGAGTCCTCCTTGCTGAAGCCGGAGTCCCCGTGGCCGCTGTCACCTCCGTAGGCGTACGCATAGGCGCCCGGGGCGCCGAGGGCGAGGACGGCCGAGGCCGCCCCGGTGGCCAGGAGCATGCGAGCAGAACGCATCTGATGTTCCTTCCGTCGCGAGCCGGGCAGCTGGTGCTTCGTCAGCTGGAATGACCCGGCCCCGATATGAACCACCGTCAGGCAGTCGGCCGCCGCTCACCACTCGGGGCGCTCAGCCGGGTGACGACCGGCACGTCTCAGGCTCCGCGTTCACCGGGCCGGCCCAACGTCCGGGCCGGACCGCGGCAGAGCCAGCAGCGTGGTCAGCACCTCGCGCAGCGCCGCTTCGGCATCCGCCGCCGGACCCGCCGACCGCCAGGCCACGAACCCGTCGGGGCGGACGAGCACGGCGCCCCCGGCCGCCGTGCCGTGGCGCTCCGTCCAGCCCGCGCCGTCCTCGGGCACCAGCTCGGCGTCCGGCCCGGTCCCCACCTGGTAGGAGGCCAGCGGGACGGACAGCCGCCCGGCGAGCCGGAGGGCGGCCTCGTGCCAGCCGTTCGGCACGTCGGCGTCGCTGAGCAGGACGAGCGAGCGTTCGTAGAGGTCGAGGGTGGAGATCCGGCGGCCCCGGTGCGCCATCCACAGGTGGGGCGCCCGGCTGCCGGGCTCCCCCGTCAGCTCCAGTCGCTCCGGCACGACCGGGGTCGCGGGGTCGGCGCCGACGACGGCGCCGCGCGGATAGCGGTAGCCGAGGGCGACGTTCAGCAGCCCGCGCTGGGGCCCGCCGCCGGTGCCGGGCGGCGGGGCGAAGCCGGGGTGGCTGTGCTCGGCGGACCGGGCGGCCGCCCGGGCGCTGGTCGCCTCCGCCACCGGACGCCGCTCGGCGTCGTAGGAGTCCAGCAGCCCTTCGCCCGCCCAGCCGTCCAGCACCGCGGCCAGCTTCCAGGCGAGGTTGTGCGCGTCCTGGATGCCGGTGTTGGAACCGAAGGCGCCCGTGGGGGACATCTCGTGGGCCGAGTCGCCGGCCAGGAACACGCGGCCGGTCCGGTAGCTGCGGGCCACGCGCTGAGCGGCGTGCCAGGGGGCCCGGCCGGTGATCTCCACGTCGAGGTCCGGGTCGCCGACCGCCCGGCGGATGTGGTCGGCGCAGCGCTCGTCGGTGAACTCCTCCAGCGTCTCGCCGTGTTCGGGGTGCCAGGGGGCGTGGAAGACCCAGTTCTCGCGGTTGTCCACCGGCAGCAGCGCGCCGTCGGCGTCCGGACGGGTGAGGTAGCAGACGATGAACCGCCGGTCGCCGACGACCTCGGCGAGGCGGCGGGAGCGGAAGGTGACGCTGACGTTGTGGAACAGGTCGCCCGGTCCGCTGTGGCCGATGCCCAGCTGCTCCCGGACGGGGCTGCGCGGGCCGTCGGCGGCGACCAGGTAGTCGGCGCGGATCGTGGTGTGCTCGCCCGTGCGCCGGCTCTTGACCACCGCGGTGACACCCGCGGAGTCGGCGTCGAACGACATCAGTTCGGTGTGGTAGCGCAGATCGCCGCCGAGCTCCGCGGCGTGGTCGAGCAGGACCGGTTCCAGGTCGTTCTGGCTGCACAGGCACCAGGAGGTCGGGCTGAAGCGGGCCAGCCCGCCGCCCGGGTCGATCTCCTTGAACAGCCATTCGCCCGCCTCGCCGACGAGGGCGGGGGTCTGCAGAATGCCGTGGTTGTCGGCGAGGGTGACCGCGGCCGCGTGGATCGCGGGTTCGACGCCGGCCACCCGGTACAGCTCCATCGTGCGCACGTTGTTGCCCCGGCCGCGGGGATGGATGGAGGTGCCGGCGTGCCGCTCGACGAGCGTGTGCCGCACCCCCAGCCTGCCGAGGAACAACGAGGTCGACAGGCCGACCAGGGAACCGCCGACGATGAGGACCGGGACGCGCTGATCCGTCCCGTCCGCCCGTTCGGCTCTTGTGTTCATCACGTGCCTCCAGCGTGTCGTGTCCGCCGTCCCGGCCGGATCCGGCGGGGATCTTCATCAATGCCCCGCGGCGCGGAGGGCGGCTCAGGCTTCACCCGCTTACGTGACACGGGTCCGCCCGCGCCGGGAACCGCTCCGCAGGGTTGACGTGTACTTGGCAAAGATGGCTTCATGGGAGCGCTCCCACATTCAGTCCCGTTCCCCTTCCGACGCCTGGGCCATCCGGCGCTCACTCCCTGGAGCCGCAGTGAGAACAGCGAGAACAGCGACACCCACGACCGCACCGAGGAGCACGGCACGAAAGCGCCCTCTGGAGGGCCTGCTGACCGCACTGGCCGGCCTGCTCGGGCTGGTCCTCGTCACCGCAGCCTTCCCCGCCGTCGCGCACGCCGAGCCGCCCGGTGTCCGCGCGGCCGGCCTGCACATCAGCAACGGCCGCCTGGTCGAGGGCAACGGCAACGACTTCGTCATGCGGGGCGTCAACCACGCCCACACCTGGTATCCGGGCCGGACGCGGCAGTCGCTGGCCGACATCAAGGCGCTGGGCGCCAACACGGTGCGCGTCGTCCTGGCCGACGGCCACCGCTGGAGCGCGAACAGCCCCGCGGACGTGGCCGACGTCGTCGCGCAGTGCAAGGCCAACCGCCTCATCTGCGTCCTGGAGGTGCACGACACCACCGGCTACGGCGAGGACAGCGCGGCCGGCACGCTGGACGAGGCCGCGGACTACTGGATCGGCCTGAAGGACGTGCTCGCCGGTCAGGAGGACTACATCGTCGTCAACATCGGCAACGAGCCCTGGGGCAACACCGACCCCGCCGGCTGGACCGCGCCGACCATCGCCGCCGTCAAGAAGCTGCGCGCCGCCGGACTCGCGCACACCCTCATGGTGGACGCGCCCAACTGGGGGCAGGACTGGCAGGGCGTCATGCGCGCCCAGGCCCGGTCGGTCTACGACGCCGACTCCACCGGCAACCTGATCTTCTCGATCCACATGTACAGCGTCTTCGACACCGCCCAGGAGATCACCGACTACCTGAACGCCTTCGTCGACGCCAAACTGCCCATCCTCATCGGCGAGTTCGGCGGCCCCGCCGACCAGTGGGGCGATCCGGACGAGGACACGATGATGGCCGCCGCCGGTCAGCTGAACCTCGGCTACCTGGCCTGGTCCTGGAGCGGCAACACCGACCCGATCCTGGACCTGGCGACCGGCTTCGACGCCACCCGGCTCAGTTCCTGGGGCGTGCGCGTCTTCAACGGCGCCGACGGCATCGCGCGGACCGCGAAGGAGGCCACCGTCTACGCCGGACAGAGCTCCGGCGACACCCAGGCGCCGACCGCCCCCGGCACCCCGAGCGCGTCCTCGGCGACGGCCAAGTCGGTCACCCTCACCTGGGCCGCCGCCACCGACGACGTCGGCGTCGCCGGCTACGACGTGGTGCGCGTCGGCGGCGACGGCACCGAGACCAGGGTCGCCACCTCCACCACCGGGACCGCCACCGTGACCGGCCTGACCGCCGCCACCGCGTACACCTTCGCCGTGCGCGCCCGCGACGCGGCCGGGAACCGCTCGCCCCGCTCGGCGACGGTGGACGTCACCACGGCCGAGGGCGCCAAGACGTCGTGCTCCGTCGGCTACCGCGTCGTGGGGGAGTGGCCGGGCGGCTTCCAGGGCGAGATCACGATCGGCAACACCGGCGCCACCGCCATCGACGGCTGGACGCTCGGCTTCGCCTTCGCCGACGGCCAGACGATCTCCAACATGTGGGGCGGCACGCCCACCCAGAGCGGCGGCACGGTCAGCGTCGCGGCCGCCTCCTACACCAGCACCGTCCCCGCCGGCGGCAAGGTCACCGTCGGCTTCACCGCCGCCAAGGGCACCGCCAACACGGCGCCGACGGCGTTCACGCTGAACGGCGCCGCCTGCTCCACCGGCTGACCCGGTCCGCGCGGTGTCATCGGCCCCGCGCGGTGTCATCGGCCTTGCGTGGTGTCATCGGCCTCGCGCGGTGTCATCCGCCCCGCAGGGCGTCGCCCGCCCCGCACGGCGTCACCCGGTGCCGCGCAGGGCGGCCCAGGTCTCGCGTCCCACCTCGCCGTCGGGCTGGAGCCCCTGGTCGCTCTGGAAGCCGCGCACGGCGGACTCCGTACCGGCGCCGAACTCGCCCTCGGCGTCCGAACCCGCCCCGGTGTAGCCGTGTTCGGCCAGCAGGCACTGGACCTCCAGGACCCGCCGGCCGCTGTCCCCCCGGCGGGTGCGGCCGCTGCCGGAGTAGTACGTGCACTCCGAGGGCTCCGGCGCGTTCGCGGACCCCGAGGGCGAGACGGTGGGCGAGCCGCCCGGCGACGGCGTCCCGGCGGCCGATGTCTCGGCGGCCGGGGCGGCGTTCGCGCGGGTGGCCGTCACGGAGCCCGACGCCCGGGGCCGGCCGGCGTCGCGGGCGAGAGCGGCGCCGCCGGCGCTCTTGCCGGACATGCCCGGCGCGCGGCCCGAGCCGCCGGGCAGCGGCAGCAGGCCGGAGCCGCCCGAGCCGCCGCCCGCGCCCGCCGTGGCACGGGTCCAGGGGGCGGTGGCGGTCGCGGGGGCCTGGTGGTGATGGGCGATGACGAAGGCGCCCGCGGCGGCGCAGAGGGCCAGGCCGGCGGCGACGGCCGGCGCCGGCTTGCGCCGCGCCCGGGAGCGGGCTTCCGCCGGAGGCGGAGCCGGTGCCTCCGCCGCCCCGGGCCCCGCCTCCGCTGTACCCGCCCGCGGATCCACCGCCCCCGCCCGAGCCTTCGGCGGCTCCGGGCGGGCCGGCCGCCCGGCCGGGAGGCGGCGCAGCACCTCGTACGCCCGGTGCCGGGCCAGCACCCGGCTCTCCAGCGACTCGGGCCACACGGACGACGTGCGGATGTGCTCCTCGGCCGCCTCGATCAGCTCGTGCGGAGCGGGCCGCAGCCCGGGTTCCTTCACCAGGCACACGGACAGCAGGGAGGCGAGGTCCGCGTCGCGGGCGCGGACCTCGTCGAGCAGGTCCTGGTCCGGCTCCTCGAACGCCACCCGGTGCATCACGTCGACGCCGGTGCCGTCGCCGAACGGGGCACGGCCCGTGGCCGCGTAGGCCAGCGTCCCGGCCAGCGAGAACACGTCCGACGCGGTGTCGCAGCGACCGGTCCTCAGGTGCTCCGGCGACATGTAGGCCGGGGTGCCCACCCGGTTGCCGGTTCCGGTGAGCGCGCTGGAGTCCACCGCCTTCGACAGGCCGAAGTCGATCACGTACGCGCCCCAGGGTGAGAGCAGGACGTTGGAGGGTTTCAGGTCGCGGTGCACGATCTCCGCGGCGGCGAGCGCCGCGAGCGCCTGTCCGACGTCCGCCACGAGCCGCCAGACGGCCGCGGTCTCCAGGGCGCCGCCCTCCCGCACGGCCGCCGCCAGGTCGAGCCCCGGCACGTACTCGGTGGCCATCCACAGCAGCTCGTCCCCGGAGCCCGTGCCGCACAGTCTCGGCGTGTGCGGGGTGCGGACGCGGTGGTGCACCGCCGCCTCGCGCTCGAACCGGCGCCGGAAGCCGGGGTCGTCGGCGTACTCGGGCCTGATCACCTTCACCGCGGCCAGGACGGGACTGCCGTCCGCGGGGCGGGCGAGGAAGACCCGCCCCATGCCGCCGCTGCCGAGCAGGGCCAGCGGCACGTACGGACCGATGCCGTCCGGGTCGCCGGCGCGCAGGGGAGAGGCGCCGGCCTGCCGCAGCACGGCGGCCTCGTCCGCCGCCGGGTCCGGTGCCGGCCGCTGTTGTGACACGGGTTCCCCCGAAATTCTCTTCGACGTATGCCAGTTCGCTGTCCAGGGGAAGACGAGGCTAGCCCAGCCGCGGCGCGTACCGAGGGTTTCTCCCACTTCCGCCCCCGTCGCGTCGCGCGGGATGGCTTGTTCCGACCCCTGAGACGCGGGCTCCGTCGTCGTGCGAGGGGTTGTCCTGACAATCTCCCGGCGCCTAGGGTCATCCCGCAGGGCAAGCGCTTTCTGCCTGCCATCGGTCGTCGGCACCCCGAGGAGGACCCGTATGTCCCCACGCCCCGCTCCCCGCCGCGTCGCCGTCGTCGGCACCGGCGCGATCGTCGCCGGCAGCCATCTGCCCGCGCTGCGCGCCCACGGCGGCCGGGTGGAACTGGTCGCCGCCGTCGACGTGGACCGCGGCAGGCTCGACGCCTTCCGGGAACTCGCCGGGGAGCACGTCGCCGGATACACCTCGACGAGCGCCATGCTGGACGCAGTACGGCCCGATCTCGTCCTCATCGGCACGCCGCCCTCGCTGCACCGCGAGCAGACGGTGGCCGCGCTGAAGGCGGGCGCGTGGGTGCTGTGCGAGAAGCCGCTGTGCCTGTCGCTGGCCGAGTACGACGAGATCGCGGCGGCCGAGGAGGCGTCGGGGGCGTACGCGTCCGTGATCTTCCAGCACCGTTACGGCTCCGGGGCCGCGCACGCCCGGGACCTGATCGCCAGCGGGGAGCTGGGCGCTCCCCTGGTGGCCCACTGCCAGACCACCTGGTACCGCGACGCCGCCTACTACGCCGTGCCGTGGCGCGGGACCTGGGCGAGCGAGGGCGGCGGGCCGACGATGGGCCACGGGATCCACCAGTACGACCTGCTGCTGCACCTGCTCGGCCCGTGGGAGGAGGTGCGCGGCATGGCGGCGCGCCTGGTCCACGACACCGAGAGCGAGGACGTCTCCACGGCCCTGGTGCGCTTCGCGAACGGCGCCGTCGCCACGGTCGTCAACAGCGTGCTGTCCCCGCAGGAGGTCAGCCGGATCCGCGTCGACTGCGCGGACGCCACCGTCGAACTCACCCACCTGTACGGGTACCGCAACGAGGACTGGGTCTACACCCCGGCGCCGCACGTCGACGCCGGGCGCGCCGCCGCCTGGCGCACCCCCGCGGCGGACGTGCCCAGCTCGCACACCGCGCAACTGGGCGCCCTGCTGGACGCCTGGGACAGCGGCACCCGGCCGCCGGGCAGCGGCCCCGGCGCCCGCGCCACCCTGGAATTCGCCGCCGCCCTCTACAAGTCGGCCTTCACCGGACGCCCGGTGCACGCGGGCGAGATCGGCCCCGGCGACCCGTACTACGCGGCGATGCACGGCGACCACCCGCAGTGGGCCCCCGAGGAGCGCGCATGAGCATCCGCGTCAGTCACGTCCACGGCGAGCACATCGCGGTCGCGACGGCCGCGGGCACCGAGATCCTGCGCTACGTCTACCGGCCCGACCCGCAGGCGTACGAGTCGCGCAAGCCCTACGCCCACCCGGTGCGCACCCTCGCCGGGCGCACGGTCACCGGCTACCGCCCCAACGACCACCGCTGGCACAAGGGCCTGCAGATGACGGCGAGTCACCTGTCCGGGCAGAACTTCTGGGGCGGCAACTCCTACGTCCGCGGCCAGGGCTACCAGGTCCTGCCCGGACGCGTCGGCTCCATGCGGCACGACGGCTTCACCGCCCTCACCGTCGAGGACGGCCGCCTCGCCCTCACCGAGCGGCTCACCTGGGTCGCGCACGGCGGCGAGGAGTGGGCGGGCGAGACCCGCGGGCTGACCGTGCACTCGGTCGACGAGGAGGCCGGCGCCTGGGCGCTGGACTGGTCGATCCGGCTCACCAACGCCCGCGCCGAGCCCCTGGTCTTCGGCTCCCCGACCACCGAGGGCCGCGAAATGGCCGGATACACCGGCCTGCAGTGGCGCGGTCCCCGCGACTTCACCGGCGGCACCGTCTTCGGACCCGAAGGCGTCGCCGACGCCGGGGCGCTGATGGGCACCCAGGGGCCGTGGCTCGCGTACACCGCCGAGCACGACGAGGTCGACGCGCACTCCACGGTCGTCTTCGCCCACGCGCCGGAGAACCTCGACGAGACGACGGCGATCCACCCGTCGCACTGGTTCGTGCGCGCCGAGCCGATCCCCACGGTCGCGTTCTCCTGGGCGTTCTTCGAGACGTTCGAGCTGCCGCCCGGCGCGTCCTTCGCCTACCGCTACCGGGTCGTCGTCGCCGACGGAGCCTGGGACCGCGACCGCGTCGCCGGGCACCTGAAGGGCCTGCCGTGGTGACCCCGGCCGGCCCCGCCCTGCCGCACCCGCTGCCCGGCGCCGTCGGCCTGTCCCACCTCAGCGCCTACGACTGGCCGGCCGCCGACGGGGTGTGCGGCGGCAGCCCGCATCTGCACCTGGTGTGCACGGAGGCGTACGTGGTCACCGGCGGCCGGGGCGCGGTGCAGACCCTGAGCCCCGACGGCTGCCGGGACATCCCGCTGCAGCCCGGGTCCGTCGCCTGGTTCACGCCGGGCACCGTGCACCGCATGGTGCAGCGCGACGGCCTGCGCGTCACGGTCCTGATGCAGAACAGCGGGCTGCCCGAGGCCGGGGACGCCGTCTTCACCTTCCCGCCCGAGGTGCTCGCCGACCCCGAGAGGTACCGGGACGCGGCGACGCTCCCGCCGGGCACCGGACCCGGTACCGAGGCGGCCGCCCGGCGCCGCCGGGACCTGGCCGTGCGGGGCTATCTGCCGCTGCGGGAGGCCCTCGCCGCCGGCGACGACGGCCCGTTCCGGGAGTTCCAGCGCGCCGCCGCCCGGCTGGTGCGCCACAACGTCCCGGCCTGGCGCGAGCTGTGGCGGGCCGGCGCCCTGGCCGCCGCCGAACGCACCGGCGCCCAGCTCGACGCGCTGGCCGCCGGCGAGCCGGCGTACCTGGCCGGGGCGACCGCGTACGCGGCGACGCCCACCCGGCGCGGCGGCTACGGCATGTGCGGCCTGCGCGACGAGTACGCGCTGCCCGGGACGACCCTGCCGTACGCCGACGAGGACGCCCCCGGCGGCCCTACGGCTTGATGCCCACCCCGGTCCACAGGCTGACCTCGGCGTCCGAGGCGACGGGCTCGCTGTCCGGGCGCCAGCGGTGGCCGACGGTGATGCCCGGTTCGAGCAGTTCCAGTCCGTCGAAGAAGCGGGCCACCGCGTCCTTGGAGCGGAACTGCACGGGCGTGCCGGCGCCGGTGTAGATGTCGGTCACCTTCTGCCAGGTGGCCGGGTCGAAGTCGGGCGTGCAGTGGCTCAGCGCCAGCGCGCTGCCCGACGGGAGCACCGCCAGCAGACGGCTGACGATGCCGTACGGGTCCTGCGCGTCCGTGACGAAGTGCATCAGGGCGTTGAGGGACAGCGCCACGGGCCGGGTGAGGTCCAGGACCTCGGCCAGCTCCGGCGCGTTCAGCAGCGTGTCCGGGTCGTTGACGTCCGCCTCTATGTACGTGGTGCGGCCCTGTCGCGTGCTGCGCATCAGACGCTCGGCGTACTTCAGGACGAGGGGGTCGTTGTCGGCGTAGACGACGCGTGCCTCCGGGACCACGGACTGCGCGACCTGGTGCAGGTTGGGCTCGGTCGGGATGCCGGTGCCGATGTCCAGCCACTGGCGGATGCCGTGCTCCCGGGCGAGCACCCGGGTGGCCCGGTGCATGAAGGCGCGGTTCTCGCGGGCGCAGGTGAAGATGCCCGGGTAGGCCGCCGCCACGGTCTCCGCCGCCTTCGTGTCGACGTCGAAGTGGTCCTTGCCGCCGAGGTAGAAGTCGTACATCCGCGCGGAGTGGGGCCTGCTGGTGTCGATGTCCCGCGCGGCGTGCGAGTTGGTCATCCTGTCCCTCTCAGTGGTTTTCGTGGGGGTTTCGGGCAGGTCGCGGGCCGGGGCCGGCTCCCGCTCGGGTTCGGTGGGCGGCTCAGCCGGCCGCCAGGTGGTCGGCGAGACCCCGTTTGACCCCCGCGACGAACGCGGCGATCTCCTCGGGGGTGTAGATCAGCGCGGGACCGGCGGGATCCGTCGACTGCCGCAGGGCCACCCGGCCGTCGGCGAGCTGCTTCGTCTGCACGCACTGGCCCCCGTTCGGACCGCTCCACGGAGACTCCCAGCCGTGTTCGCCGAGGTCCGACGCGGGCATCCCGTTGTAGACGTCATCGTCGATGGTGGTCATGAGTACTCCTTGCGCATGCGGTTCAGGAGCGCCCTGCTCTCCGCGTCCGAGGTCAGCAGGGACATGCGGTTGTGCGCCTCGAGATGAGCCACCACGTCCGAACGCTGGTCCAGGTACATCGCGCCGGAGAGGATCTCGCTGTAGACGATGTCGGGCAGCTCCGGCTCCTCGAAGCGGAAGTACGTGAACGGCGCGCAGGCGCCGACGTGGGCGCCGGCCGTGAACGGCACGACGTCGATGCTGACGTGCTCCAGCTCCGAGACCTCCAGGAGCCGTTCGATCTGTTCCCGCATGACCTCGGGACCGCCGACCACCCGGTGCAGCACGGCCTCTTCCATCACCACCCACAGCGTGGGCGCGTCGGGTCTGTCCAGCAGGCCGGCGCGGCGCAGCCGCAGGTCCACGCGCCGCTCGAGGTCCTCGTCGCTGTCGTTGGGGAAGCCGCCGCCGAGGACGCCGCGCGCGTACGCGGGGGTCTGCAGCAGGCCCGTGACGTAGTGGGGCTCGTAGGTGCGCAGGGTCTTGGCGCCGGTCTCCAGGCTGACGTACGCGCTGAACCAGGTGGGCAGCACGTCCCGGTACGTGTGCCACCAGCCGGGCTCGTTGGCCCGCTCGGCGAGGGCGACGAACTCGTCGATCTCCTGCCGGTCCGCCCCGTAGGTCTCCAGCAGTTTCTCCACGTAGAGCGGCTTGAGACCGACCTCCGCCTTCTCCAGGCGCCGGATGGTCAGGGTCTTCACCCGCAGCGCCCGCGCCGCGTCCTCCAGCGAGGCGCCGGCGTTCTGCCGCCGCTCCTGCAGCCGTCGGCCGAGGATCATGCGGAGCACGGTGGGCGCGCTGGCGCCGCTGCCCGCACCCGAACGGCCTTCGCTCACGCCCTTACCTCCTGAGGGTCCGTCACCCACCCGAGTCTGACAGGCACTTGATGACGCCGCCAGACTGACACCGGGCTGTGTGAAATTATCAGGGAGCCGGTTGCAGCCTGAACTCGGGTGCGAGCATAGTTACTTGTGTGATCCGTGCCGCCAGAACGCGAGCGCTTTCCTGTCAACGATCCATAGTCCCAATGGAGTTGGCGTGCTCATTCGTTCGGTGTACGTCCCCCGCCAACCCGGCTGTGCTCCGCCCCCACGGAAGGCCAACACCGTGTTCTCCCAGACGACCTCGTACTCCCAGCTGTTAGACGTCCCTGACCCGGATCGCGCGCACTGGCTCGAACTGCCCGCGCACCGCTCCAGCGTCCGGGTCGCCCGCCGCTCCATCGGCGCGCGGCTGACCGGCTGGCGGGTGCCCGGGGAGGTGTGCGCGGACGCGGTGCTGCTGCTGTCCGAACTGGCCACCAACGCCGTGCGCCACACGCTCAGCGCGCGGATCCTGTGCGGCATCGGACTGGTCGCCGACGGATGCGTGCGCCTGGAGGTGCACGACCACGACTACACGGGCCGCGACCTGCCCCGGTGCGACCCGGGCCCCGACGACGAGGGCGGACGCGGTCTGCTGCTGGTGGAGCAACTGGCCCAGGCCTGGGGCGTGGACCGCTCGCGGCTCACCGGCGGCAACGCCGTGTGGGCGACCCTGACGGCCTGACCTCCGGGCGGGACGGCGGTGGGCTCAGTCCCGTGCCGGCGTCAGCCGGGCGAGCAGCACGGTGCGGTCGTCGGCGACAGCCGTGCTGTGCAGCAGCCGCCGGCACAGCGCCGGCAGCGGGTCCGGGCCGCCGGCGTCCGCGTCCGGGTGGTCGGCGGCGGCCTCGTCCAGCGTGCGGGCGAGGCGGGCGATCTCCTGGTCGATGTCGTGTTCGCGGGACTCGACGAGCCCGTCGCTGTAGAGCATGAGCAGGGCCGGTTCCGGCACCTTCAGCACGGTCGCCTCGTAGCCGCCCGTGCCCAGTCCGAGGGGCAGGCCGGCCCCGGCGAGCGCCACCGGGGCGGTCCGGCCGTCCGGACCGCGCAGCAGCGGGGGCGGGTGTCCCGCCCCGACCAGGGTGCAGGTGCCCTGCCGCGGATCCCACTCGGCGTAGATGCAGGTCGCGAAGGACGCGTCCGGGGTGTCGCTGGCGAGCGCGTCCAGCCGGCGTACGAGTTCCACGGCGGGCATGTCGAGTCCGGCCAGGGTACGGACCGCGGTGCGCAGTTGGATCATCGCGACCGCGGACTCCGGACCGTGCCCCATGGCGTCCCCGACGATCAGGCTGACCCGGCCGCCCGGCCTGTTGAGCACGTCGAACCAGTCGCCGCCGATGACCGTGCCCTGCCCGGCCGGCAGGCAGCCGTGGGCGATGCGGCAGCCCTCGGCCTCCCGGACGGTGCCGGGAAGCAGACTGTTGCGGATGGCCAGGGCGGTGCGCCGCTCGCGTTCGTAGCGGCGCGCGTTGTCCAGCGCGATGGAGGCCCGCGCGGCCAGCGACTCCACCGCGGCCACCTCCGCGGTCACGAACGGTCCCCGGTCCGGCCCGCGCGTGCAGGCGATGAAGCCGATCGCGGTGTTCCGCAGCCGCAGCGGCACCACCAGGAAGGACGCCGCCTGCAGCAGCATGTCGATCCGGATGTCGCCGGGGCCGGACGCGGTGAGCCGTTCGGCCGTGTGCGCGTCGACGGAGTCGTGCAGCTGGGCCTGTCCGTCGGCGAGCGCGCGGGCGTACGGCGTCTCGCGGGGGAAGACGATCACTTCGCCGACCGGCAGCACGCCCTCCCACGCCTCCGGCGCGTCCGTGCCCACCCGCAGGGCCAGGCGGCGCGCTTCGATCTGGGGCGGGTCCGCGGTGACGTACGCGGTCTCCTCGCGGCGCCAGCGCTCCAGCAGGTAGACGGAGGCAGCGTCGCAGAAGCCGGGCGCCAGCGCGTGCACGACGTGGCTGCCGGTCATCCGCAGGTCGAGTTCCGAGCCGATGACGTCGGCCGCGGGGGAGAAGGCCGAACGACGGGGAGAGGGCAGTGCGGTGGGGGTGTCCTCGGTGCGGCTGCGCGGTTCGTTCCGCAGGGTCGTGGTGCCTTTCCGGGTGGGGGGCCGGGGCGCGCGGCGACGACAACGATATCGCCGCGGGTCGTCGGCAACTATATGATGATGTGTCAAGTGCTGTGTCCCGAAAGGATGTTCTGGTGACCGACAGTGGACCTCTGCCGCCGGGAGCCGATCCCGACAAGGCGAGCGTCGCCCGGATGTACGACGCGATGCTCGGCGGAGAGCACAACTTCGCCATCGACCGGGAGGCGGTGGCGGCGTTCACGGCCATCGACCCCCAGGTCCGCATGCTCGCCCGGGCCAACCGCGCCTTCCTCGGACGGGCTGTGCGCTTCCTGGTCGACAACGGGGTGCGGCAGTTCATCGACCTCGGCTCGGGCATCCCCACGCAGGGCAACGTGCACGAGGTGGCGCAGGCGGCCAGCCCCGGCGCCCGGGTGGTCTACGTCGACAAGGATCCCGTCGCCGTCGCCCACAGCGCGTCGCTGCTCGCGGACAATCCGGACGCGGAAATCGTCGACGCCGACATCCGGCGCCCGGACGAGGTCCTGTCCTCACCGCAACTGCGCAAACTGATCGACTTCGACCAGCCGGTCGCGGTGCTGATGGTGGCGATCCTGCACTTCATCACACCGGAGGAGGACCCGGCCGGCATCGTCGCCGGCTTCCGGGACGCCCTGCCCGGCGACAGCTGGCTGGCCCTGTCCCACGCCACGAACCAGGACCGCCCGGACACGGCCGCCGCGGTGGGCCGGCTGTACCGGTCCAGGGCCACGTCGCCGGTCACCGCCCGCTCCCACGAGGAGATCCTCGGCCTCTTCACGGGCTTCGACCTGGTGGACCCGGGCCTGGTCCACGTCCCGGTGTGGCGCCCGGACCCGCACGACCGCGTCCCCGACAACCCGTCGGAGTACTGGGTGTACGCGGGGGTGGGCCGCAGGAGCGGCTGACGGGGGCGGTCCGTACGGGAGCGACGGGGGCGGGGGCAGACCGGAGCCTCTGTCCCCGGACCCCGGCAGGGGGGTGCCGGTCCGGGCCGGAGGACCAGGCTGCGCGCGGACCGGGGGCGGCCGGGCTGGCCAGGGCGCGGTGGACGACCCACGTGCGACCGTGCCTCCCTCCGGGCGGCCGTTCCCCGGGGTGGGCGCCGCTCCGGGCAGCGGGCGGGCACACCCCGCGCGGCGGGTGGCAGTCAGGGACCGGACGTCCCCGCCGTCTAGTCGGCGGACCCGGGCCCGGCCTCCCGGCTCCGATGCCACGGAACGGCAGGGCGGGACCGGTCCTCGGCGAGGGACCGCATCCTCTCCCGGTAGGCGGCCGCGTCGATCCGGCCGCGCAGCCGCTGTCCCACCAGTCGTCCCTCGGCCGCCTCCAGGGCGGCGCGGTGCCGTCGTACCCGCACGGCGTGGTGGCCCGCGGCCGGGCTCAGCAGACGGGCGGTGTCGTACAACGCACCGGCGAGGATGAGCAGTTGCAGCAGAACGGCTATGGCGATCATGACACCGGCTCCGAGCAGAGCGGGCCGGCCCGGTCCGGGCGCCCGACGACCGGCGAGGTGGAGGGGCCGTCCGGTCGGCGCACCCGCGGACACGGCGGGCCGGGATGCGGGGCGTCGACGGGACGTGCGGTGGCGGTCTTCGGCGTTGTCCCTGCCATGCCCCTCGCCTCCCGGTCGTCGGCGCCGCTTCCGTTCCCAGTGCAACGCGGCCGGTGCCGTGCGCGGAGGGGCCACCGGGGTGAGGCGGGGGCCGTCCGGCCCTGGCGGTCGGGCCGGCCGGCGGCTACGGCGCCGCGCGCCGGGCCGGCACCGTCGACCGTGACCGACGCGGCGCGCGCTCCCCGGCCGGTCGGCGCGGCTGGTACGGTCGGCGCGGCTCGTAGGGCCGGCTCGGGGGCCTGCTGCGCTCGGCTCGACCGCGCCCCAGGCCTGATGCCATCGTGAACACCCCGCGAACGCCGTCCGGCGACCGCGGGCGGGGCGGCCGGACACGACACGCGCCGTCCCGTCCGCAGCTGTGCGCGGTCCCGGGCCGGTGGCTTCCGCGCCTGCGTCGCGCGTTGCGCTCGCCTCGCGCCGCCTGCGTCGCTTCCGCGTCCGTGTCGCTTCCGCGCCCGGCGGGTGGCTGGCGCTCGCGCTCGCGTCGCTTCCGCGACCGTGATGGGCGTCGCGTCGCACATGGTGCTCACGTGCACGCGGTGTGCCTCGCGCGTGTGCTCAGAAGGGGCCGTGTGTCCAGCGGCCGGCGGCCATCGTGGCGTGTACCGGCATTTCGCGCAGCGTGGGGGCGTCCGCCTCCAGCGGGTCCGCGTCGACGATCACCAGGTCGGCCGGGGCGCCGGCGCGGGGGCGGGAACGGCCCAGCGCCGACGCCGCGAGCGCCGCCCCAACCGGCAGGCGTTGCTCCGGGTGCCAGGCGGGCCGCTCGTCGGCCGTGCGGCTGACGGCCGCCGCGATGCCCAGCCACGGGTCGAGGGGGGCGACGGGGGCGTCGGAGCCGAACTCCAGCCGCACGCCGGCCGCCAGCAGGTCGGCGTAGGCGAACGCGCGCCCGGTGCGTCCGGCCCAGTGCCGGTCGGCGACATCGCGGTCGTCGGGGGCGTGCGCGGGCTGCACGCTCGCCGTGATGCCCAGCTCCGCGAACCGCGGCACGTCCGCCGCCGTCAGCAACTGGGCGTGCTCGATGCGGCCCCGGCAGCCGACGGCCTCGAACGCGTCGAGGGCGAGCGTGTTGGCGCGGTCGCCGATCGCGTGGACGGCGGGTTCCAGGCCGTGCGCGGCGGCCCGCCGCATCAGCCGGACCAGTTCCTCCCGCGGCGTCTCCTGCACCCCGTAAGCCTCCGGAGTGCCCTCGAGACCCGGGTAGGGGTCGCGGCACAGCGCGGTGCGCGTGTTGAGGGAACCGTCCGTGAACACCTTGAGCGGGCCGACCCGGACCATGCCGCCGGTCCCCGGCAGGACGTCGCCGGTGCGGAGCCCGCGCTCGATCACCTCCTCCAACTGCGCCGGATACACGGCGGCCCGTACCCGCACCGCGAGCGGTGCCGCCGCGGCGCGCCGGCTCCAGTCGGTGACGTTGTCGGCGAAGTGGAAGTCGACGATGCCCGTGACGCCCCGCGCGGCCGCGTCCCGGCACGCCTCGGCCACCCACCGGTCGAGTACCTCCGCGGGCGCCTCGGTCAGCGCGTCGAGCACCTCGAAGCACTCGTGCTCCCGCAGCAGCCCCGTCGGATGGCCGCCCCGTCCGACCCGCGCCAGTGCCGCCGAGTTCAGCCACGCGGCGTGCAGGTCCGCGCCGACCAGCGCGACCGGCCGGTCCGGGCACACGGCGTCGAGCAGCGACCGGTGCGGTGTGTCGGACCACAGCCCGTCCCGGAAGCTGTGGCCTGTCAGCATCTCCCCGGCGGGCAGGCCGGTCGCGTGCCGCCGCACGGCCTCGGCCACCGCCCGCGCGGAGCCGATGCCGGACAGGTCGAGCCGGTGCCGGTTGCCGGCCCACTGGGCCATGTGCACGTGGGCGTCCCACAGACCGGGCAGGACGGTCCGCCCGCCCAGGTCGACCACCACGTCCCCCGCAGCCTCCCCTGCGGAGTTCCCCGCGGCCTCCTCCGTGACGCCCCCGCGCCCGTCCTCCGCCATCACGGCGACGATCCTCCCGCCGGCGACCCGCACGCTGCCCAGCGGCCCGCCCGGCCCGATCCGCACGCGGGCGAGCGTCACCGCGGGCGGGTCGCCCGGTTCACCGGCCCGGGGACCGGGCATCCCGTCGAGGCTCGTCATGAGGGCTCCCGTCGTCGGCGCGACATGCCACGGGCGGGGGCGCGTGACATACCACCCTGCCCACCGGCTGATCCGGCTGATCCGGCTGATCCGGCTCCGAGGCTACGCGCCGGTGACCGACCGGTGACACGGCCCCCCGCCGCACGCGGCCGCCGGTCTCAGCCGAGGGCCCGGTCCAGGTTGAAGGCGGCGCTGATGAGCGAGAGATGGGTGAACGCCTGCGGGAAGTTGCCCTGCTGCTCCCCGGTGTGGCTGATCTCCTCGGCGTACAGGCCGAGATGGTTGGCGTAGGTCAGCATCTTCTCGAAGGCGAGGCGGGCCTCGTCGATCCGCCCGGCGTGCACCATGGCCTCGACGTACCAGAACGAGCAGATGGAGAAGGTGCCCTCGTCGCCGTGCAGCCCGTCGGGGCTGGCCGTCGGGTCGTAGCGGTAGACCAGCGAGTCGGACACCAGGTCGTGGGTGAGGGCGTCGAGCGTGGACAGCCACTTGGGATCGGTCGGGGCGATGAACTTCGTCAGCGGCATCATCAGCACCGCCGCGTCCAGCACGTCGCCGTCCTCGTGCTGCACGAAGGCCTGCCGGGACTCCGACCAGCCCCGGCTCATGATCCGCCGGTAGATGGTGTCCCGGCACTGCCGCCAGCGCGGCAGGTCGGCGGGCAGGCCGCGCCGGTTGGCCATGCGGATGGCCCGCTCGATCGCCACCCAGCACATCAGCCGTGAGTACAGGAAGTTCTTCCGGCCGCCGCGGGTCTCCCAGATCCCCTCGTCGGGCTGGTCCCAGTGCTCGCACACCCAGTCCACCAGCGCGCACACGTCGTCCCACTGGTCGCTGGAGATCGGCTTGGCCCACTTGTCGTAGAGGTAGATCGAGTCGATGAGCGCGCCGTAGATGTCGAGCTGCAACTGCGCGGCGGCGCCGTTGCCGACCCGCACCGGCGCCGAACCGTGATGCCCCTCCAGGTGGCCGAGCTCGACCTCGGGCAGGTCGGTGCGGCCGTCGATGCCGTACATGATCTGCAGCGGGCCCGACGGTTTGCCGTCGCCGGGACTGACGTGCCGGGTCACGAAGTCCATGAACGCCTCGGCCTCGCCGGTGAAGCCGAGCCGCAGCAGCGCGTAGACGCAGAACGCCGCGTCGCGCACCCACATGTACCGGTAGTCCCAGTTGCGCTCGCCGCCCAGTTCCTCGGGCAGGCTCGTGGTCGGCGCGGCGACCATCGCGCCGGTGGGTGCGTAGGTGAGCAGCTTCAAGGTGAGCGCGGAGCGGTGCACCATCTCCCGCCAGCGGCCCCGGTACTTGGAGGCGGACAGCCAGCGCCGCCAGTAGGCCACCGTGGTGGTGAACTGCTCCTCGGCCTCGAGCCGCGCGCACCCGCGCGGCTGCACGTCCCCGCCGACCTGGTCGAGCGCGAACACCGCCGACTCGCCCTCGGCGAGCTTGAAGTCGGCCCGCGCGTCGGGGCCGTCGGCCTCCATCGGCACGGTCGCGGTCAGCGCGAGCGACAGCGCGTCGGTCTGGAACAGCGCCACCCCGCTGATCATGCGCAGGGTGTGCGGCCGGGCGCCGTACTCGAACCGCGGGGCGATCCGGACGCTGAACGGGATCGAGCCGCGCACGCACACCACGCGCCGGATCAGCCGGTGCCGGTCGGCCTCGACCTTCTCGCCGCTGATGGGCATGAAATCCTGCACCTCGCCGACACCGTCCTCGGTGAAGAAGCGGGTGATCAGGACGTTGGTGTCGGGGAAGTAGAACTGCTT
The DNA here is from genome assembly GCF_040641355.1 of Streptomyces sp. NPDC020996. Taxonomy (NCBI): domain Bacteria; kingdom Bacillati; phylum Actinomycetota; class Actinomycetes; order Kitasatosporales; family Streptomycetaceae; genus Streptomyces; species Streptomyces sp. NPDC020996. The sequence goes on along the minus strand of NZ_JBFADM010000044.1, from coordinate 30,579 downwards.
CGTCGTCGCGGGGACGGCCGCCGCCAACTCGAAGCAGCCGCCGCGCTCGGCGTCGAGGATCGACGCGAAGACGCTCGGCGCGTCGAAGGACGGACAGCAGTACCAGTCGATGGTGCCGTCGGTGCCCACCAGGGCCACGCTGCGCAGATCACCGATGAGTCCGTGCTCCGCGATCGGCAGATAGCGCGGGGCGGACCCCGGCCTCTGCTCGTCGGTCGCGCTACCGCCCATCGCAGCCTCCCTGCCCCGACCGGATCCCCGCTCCAGCTTAGGGCGGATCGCCGCCCCGAGCGCGGGGTTCATGAAGGCGAGAGTGGTGGGATCGCGGAGGCGAGGGCGCGGGGTTCGCGGAGGCGAGGACGCGGAGTCCGCGAAGGCGAGGGCGCGGGGTTCGCGAAGGCGCGACCGCAGAGATCGTCGGGGCGCGACCGCGGAGTGCGTCGAGGCCCGGTCGGCGTCGGGTCAGACGGCGACGACCCGCACCCCGGCCTCCTCGAACCGCCGCACCGCGTCCGGGCTCGCCGCCGTGTCCGTGACGAGGGTGTCCACCGCGTCGGCCGCGCAGATGCGGGCGAACGCGCGCCGGCCCAGCTTGCTGGAGTCGGCCGCGACCACCACGCGCTCGGCCCGTTCGCACAGCAGCCGGTTGACCGCGGCCTCCGCCTCGTCGTGCGCGGCGGCCCCGTGGGCGACATCGAAGGCGACCACGCCGAGCACCGCCACATCCAGGGTGATCTGCCCCAGCACCCCGTCGGCGAGCGGCCCGACGAGTTCGTACGACTGCGGGCGGGCGACCCCGCCGGTCACCACGATCTTGAACTGGGGGCGCACGGCAAGCTCGTTGGCGATGTTCAGCGCGTTCGTGACGACGGTGAGCGCCGGCGAACCGGAGGCCAGATCGGCGCGCACCGCCAGGGCGCGCGCCACCTCGGTGGTGGTGGTGCCGCCGGTGAGCCCCACCGCCTCGCCGGGGGAGACCAGCGCGGCGACGGCCTGCGCGATGCGCTGCTTCTCGGAGGCGCGCCGGGCCGTCTTGTAGCGCAGCGGCAGCTCGTACGACACCCCGTGCACGACCGCGCCGCCCCGGGTCCGTACGAGCATCTGCTGCTCGGCGAGCTGGTCGAAGTCGCGCCGGATCGTCGCGGCCGATACCCGCAGATCGGCGGCCGCCTCCTCCACGTCGAGCCGGCCGCGTTCGACGAGCAGTTCCAGCAGCGCCTTCCAGCGGGCGTCCCGCGACATCCGCACCCTCCGTCCCTCGGCCTCCCGGCGACCCTAGCGCACCGTGATCCCGTCGAGATGCTTGAAGTTGCTCGAAAAAGCTCGGTATCTTGCAAGAAAAAGCAAGGCGCGGTGACGAGGAGGGGACGCCATGACGTACGTCGAGGACGAACTGACCAGCCAACCCGAGTGCTGGACGCGCGCGGCCGCGGAGGCCGGACGGCACGCCGGTGTGCTTCCGGCGCCGGGGGAGCGGGTCGCGCTCACCGGATGCGGCACCTCGTACTTCATGGCGCAGGCGGCCGCGGCCCTGCGCGAGGCCGCGGGCCAGGGCGAGACGGACGCCTTCGCCGCCTCCGAGTTCCCCCACGGGCGGTCCTACGACCGCGTCGTCGCCCTCACCCGCTCCGGCACCACCACCGAAGTGCTGGAGCTGCTCGGCAGGCTTAAGGGGCGCACCCGGACCGTCGCCGTCACCGCCGACCCGGACACGCCCGTCATGGACGCCGCCGACGACACCGTCGTACTCGGCTTCGTCGACGAACGCTCCGTCGTCCAGACCCGGTTCGCGACCAGCGCGCTGACCCTGCTGCGTGCCCACCTCGGCCTGCACACCGACGCGGTCGTCGCCGACGCCCGCACCGCGCTCGCCACCCCGCTGCCCGAAGGGCTCGTCGACTGCGCGCAGTTCACCTTCCTGGGCCGGGGCTGGACGGTCGGCCTGGCCAACGAGGCCGCACTGAAGATGCGCGAGGCCGCGCTCGCCTGGACCGAGGCCTACCCGGCGATGGAGTACCGGCACGGCCCCATCAGCATCACCACCCGCTCCACCGCCACCTGGATGCTCGGCGACCCGCCCGAGGGGCTCGCCGGACAGGTCCGCGCCACCGGCGGGACGTGGGTGGCGGACGGCCTCGACCCGCTCGCCGGGCTGGTCCGTGTCCAGCGCCTCGCCGTCGCCGTGGCCGCCGCCCGCGGCCTCGACCCGGACAGCCCGCGCCACCTCACCCGCTCCGTGATCCTCACGCCCTGAGCCCTGAGCCCTGAGCCCTGAGCCCTGGAGGCTTGGAGCCCTGTGCCCTGGAGCCCTGGAGCCCGGTGCCCCAGAGCACTGATCCCCTATTCCCTGAGCCCGTCTGCCCTGAAGCCCCGGAGTCCCGGAAAGGACCGGCCGTGCCCCTCGTGACCACCGGCGAGCTCGTCGCCCGCGCCGCGGCGGCCCGCTCCGCCGTCCCCTCCTTCAACGTCATCACGCTGGAACACGTCGAGGCCGTCATCGCCGGCGCCGAGTCCGCGCGGGCCCCCGTCGTCCTCCAGGTCAGCGAGAACGCCGTCAAGTTCCGCTACGGGCGGCTGCTGCCGCTCGCCCGCGCCGCCGTCGCCGCCGCCGAACGCGCAGCCGTCCCGGTCGCCCTGCACCTCGACCACGTCCGGAGCGACGGCCTGCTGCGGCAGGCGCCGGACGCCGGCTTCAGCTCGGTGATGTACGACGCCTCCCACCTGCCCTACCCGGACAATCTCGCCGCGACCAGCGCGGCAGCGAGCTGGGCGCACGCCCAAGGGCTCTGGATCGAGGCGGAGTTGGGGCAGATCGCGGGCAAGGACGACCGGCCGCCGCTGGACGCCCACGCCCCCGGCGCCCGCACCGACCCCGACCAGGCCCGCGCCTTCGTCGCCGGCTCCGGCGTGGACGCCCTCGCCGTCGCCGTCGGCAGCGTGCACGCGATGACCACGCGCACCGCCACCCTCGACCACGACCTCCTCGAACGCCTGTCAGCCACCCTGGACGTGCCCCTCGTACTGCACGGCTCCTCCGGGCTCCCGGACGGCGAACTCGTCGCCGCCGTCGCGGGCGGCATCGCCAAGGTGAACGTCGGCACCGCCCTCAACCTCGCCATGACGGGCGCCATCCGCACGTTCCTGGCCGCCCATCCCGAGGCGGCGGACTCCCGCGCCTACCTGAGCGTGGGACGCGAGGCGATGGCCCGTACGGTGGAGCGGATCACCGGCGTGCTCGCCCGCGCCTGATCACCTCTTCACGGCCTTCAGCACCACGAACTTCCGGTCGCCGGCGACCAGTTCGCTGTTGCCGAACAGCCGCCGCAGCTTGACGTGGTACCCGAGGTGCCGGTTGCCGACCACCCACAGCTCGCCACCGGGCCGCAGCGCACGCCGGGCGCCGCTGAACATCCGCCACGCGGTGGCGTCGGTCGTCGCCTGGTGCGAGTGGAACGGCGGGTTGTTGAGCACCAGATCGACGCTGCCGTCCGGCACCCCCGCCAGCCCGTCCCCGACCCGGAACTCGGCGTGTCCCGGCAGCCCGCCGGCCTTCCACGTGGCCTCCGCCGAGGCGACGGCCTGGAACGACTCGTCCACGAACAGCACCTCGGCCGCCGGATCGGCGGCCGCCACCGCCGCGCCGACGACACCGTTGCCGCAGCCCAGGTCCACCACCCGCCGGGCACCGCGCCCGGCCGGCAGGTGCCGCAGGAAGAAGCGGGTGCCGATGTCGAGCCGGTCGGCGCAGAACACCCCCGCGTGGTTGACGACGGTGCGCCCCGACAGCGGGCCGATCCCGTCGGGCAGGGCGTAGCTGTACGGCCACGGGTTGACGGGCCGGGGAAGCGCCGGGTCCGGCGTGCAGAAGATCAGGCGGGCCTTCTGCTCCGCGAGCGAGGTGCGGGTGGGGCCGAGGATCCGCTCGAACAGCCGCAACGTCGAGGTGTGGATCTCCTTCACCATCCCGGCGCCGACGACGACCGTGCCCGCGTGCACGGCGGGCGCCAGCCGCAGCAGCTGGTCCTCGAGCAGCGCCAGGCTCTTGGGCACCCGCACCAGCAGCACGTCGACCCGCTCGGGCGGCGGGTCCTGGGTGGTCAGCAGTCCTACGGTCCCCGGTTCGGCCCCGGCCCGGACCAGGTTCGCCCGGGTCGCCTCCTGCGCCAGGAAGGAGTCGGTGATCTGTACGGGCCGGTGCGCCGCGAGGGCGGTGACCAGGGCGCCCCACCGGTCCCCGACCACCACCACGGTGCCCGACAGCGGCACCTCCTCGGCGGCCAGGTGCCGGAGCAGGTAGGCGTCGGCGGCGTCCCAGGCACGCAGCCTCTCGCGCGGGTCGTGCGGGAAACGGGTCAGCGCGAGCTCGCCCCAGGGCGTGATCATCCGGTCGTTCATCGTGCCCCAAGGCTAAGGCCTGCCGCGCGGGTCGTCCGGCGTCGCCCGGGCGGCACCGCGTCCCCCGCGGCCGTCCTGGCTCTGGTCCGCCCCGGCCCCGGCCCCGGTCCGTCCTGGCTCCGGTCCGTCCCGGCCCCGGCCCCGGTCCGTCCTGGCTCCGGTCCGTCCCGGCCCCGCCCCGCCCGTCGAGCTCGCGCAGCGGAACGGGGCACGATGGAAGACATGGATGCCGGACTGTTCCCCCGGTTCCGCACCGAGGTCGCGCCCGGCGCGGTGCACGTACCGGACTGGCTGGACGCGGCGGGTCAGCGGGAGCTGCTGCGGGCGTGCCGCGGGTGGGCCCGCCCGCCCGCCGGCCTGCGCACCGTCCGCACGCCCGGCGGCGGCACGATGTCCGCCCGCCAGGTCTGCCTCGGCCGGCACTGGTACCCGTACGGCTACGCCGCCACGGCCGTCGACGGCGACGGCGCCCCGGTGAAGCCGTTCCCGGCATGGCTCGGCGACCTGGCCCGCCGCGCCGTCGCGGACACGCTGGGGACGACGACACCCCCCTACGACATCGCGCTGATCAACTACTACGACGGCGACGCCCGCATGGGCATGCACCGCGACAGCGACGAGAGGTCCGACGCGCCGGTGGTCTCGCTCAGCCTGGGCGACAGTTGCGTCTTCCGCTTCGGCAACGCCGAGACCCGCACCAGGCCCTGGACGGACGTCGAACTGCGCAGCGGCGACCTGTTCGTCTTCGGCGGCCCGTCCCGGCTCGCCCATCACGGCGTGCCCCGGGTCCATCCGGGCACCGGGCCAACGGAGTTGGGGCTGACCGGACGGCTGAACGTCACGCTCCGGGTCGGCGGCCCGTAGCCCGGCGCGCTCGCGGATCATGGGAGACTCGCCCTCATGAGCGGCAAGGCGGACCCCCGGCCGGCGGGGGAAGGGACCACCTCGAGGACGCGTCTGGACCGGGGGCGCGGCGCGCTCGGCCCCGCGTTGGAGCTCGTGCACACCGGACGGGCGCCCACCCGGGCCGTGCTCACCGCCGAACTCGGGGTGACGCGGGCGACGGCCGGCGCGGTCGCCGCCGAGCTGGAGGCGCTCGGGCTGATCCGGGTCGACGCCCGGCCCGGCGCGGCGGCCGGCTCGCAGGGCAGGCCCTCGCACCGGCTGGAGATCGCCGAGGACGGGCCGGTCGCCCTCGCCGCGCAGGTGCACGCCGACGGGTTCCGGGCCGCGCTGGTCGGCCTCGGCGGCCGGATCGTCGCCACCGCGCCGGGCTGCGAGACCGTCGACGCGGACCCGGCGAAGGTGCTCGGCTCCGTCGTCGACGCCGGTGCGCGGCTGCTGCGGGAGACCGGCCTGCGCTGCGTCGGCGCCGGACTGGCCGTGCCGTCCGCGGTCGCCGAGCCGGAGGGCCTCGCGCTGAACCCGCTGCATCTCGCCTGGCCGGTGGGCGCGCCGGTGCGGCGGATCTTCGCGGAGCGGGTGCGCGAGGCCGGGATCACCGGACCGGCCTTCGCGGGCAACGACGTCAACCTCGCCGCGCTCGCCGAGCACCGGCACGGGGCGGGCCGCGGCGCGCGGGACCTGCTGTGCGTGGCCACCGGGCACCGCGGCGTGGGCGGCGCATTGGTGCTGGACGGCCGCCTGCACACCGGGAGTTCGGGCCTGGCGCTGGAGGTCGGCCACCTCACCGTCAACCCCGAGGGCCGCCCCTGCCACTGCGGCAGCCGCGGCTGTCTCGACGTCGAGGCCGATCCGCTGGCCTTCCTCACGGCCGCCGGCCTCGACCCCGGCCCGGAGGTCTCCCTGCTGCAGCAGGCCCGCGACCTGATCCGCGACCACTACGACACTCCGTCCGTCCGCGCGGCCGCCGAGACCCTCATCGACCGCCTCGGCCTCGGCCTGGCGGGCCTGGTCAACATCCTCAACCCCGACCGCATCATCCTCGGCGGCCTGCACCGCACCCTCCTCGACGCCGACCCCGACCGGCTGCGCGCGGTGGTCTCCGGCCGCAGCCTGTGGGGCCAGAGCGGCGGCGTGCCGATCCTGGCCTGCAGCCTGGACCACAACAGCCTGGTCGGCGCCGCGGAGCTGGCGTGGCAGCCGGTCCTGGACGACCCCCTGGCCGCGCTGGCGGCCTGAGCCCGAAGGAGCCAGACCGACCATGCGCATCTCCGTTTCCTCGGACATGGACGAGCCGGTTGCCCGCCTCCTCGTCGACGAACTGCGCGAACGCGGCCACGAGGTGGTGACCCACGGGGCGTTGAAGGCCGGCGACGACCCGCAGTGGGCCGTGTGCTCCCGGGCCGCGGCCCGCGAGGTCGCCGCCGGGACGTCGGACCAGGCGGTCGTGTGCTGCTGGACCGGCACCGGCGCGTCCATCGCCGCGAACAAGGTGCCGGGGGTGCGGGCCGCCCTGTGCACGGACGCCGGCACGGCCGACGGCGCCCGCCGCTGGAACGACGCGAACGTGCTGGCGCTGAGCCTGCGGCTGACGTCCGGACCTCTGCTGAAGGAGATCCTCGACGCCTGGTTCGCCGCCGAGCCAAGCGAGGACCCCGAGGACCGCGCGAACGTGGCCCTCCTCGACCCCGACCCCTCGTCCCGCCCCCGGTGAGACGACCTACCGGTCCCCGCCCCGGCGGTCCACCGCCGAGGCGAAGCCCAGCCAGGTGTGCCGGTTGCCCGCCCAGCACCAGCCGACCTTGGGCGCGTCGCGGCGCTCGCGGCCGTCCCGCCCGGTGCCGTTGCTGATCCAGATCGCCGGGGTACGGGCGTCCAGGACGCCGCTCGCCTTGCGCAGCCGGGAGCCGATGGTCATGAAGCAGTGGTTGCGCTCCAGGACGGCGGGCTGCTGCAGCACCCAGTGGATGCCCTCGGTGAGCAGTAACGGGGTACGGGCCTCCTTCGTGAGGGCGGGCAGCGCCTCGTCCGGACTCCAGCCGGCCATGTGGTCGCCGCGGTCCAGGCCGGTGACGACGTGGAGCGGGGAGTCCGGCAGCACGACGCCGTCGAGCGGGGCGAAGAGGTCGACATCGGTCATGTCCGTCACGACGAAGCCCGGTTTGCCGTCATGGCGAAGCAGCGGCGCGAGGGCGGAGGCGGGCGCCCGGTCCGGGTGCACGGTGAGCAGGGCGCCCTCCCCGCCCGCGACGGCCTCGGCCGCCGCCGCGGCGAAGGCGCGGAGCCGGGCGGCGGACAGCCCCGCTGACCGGTGCACCCCCAGTTCGATCAGTCGTTCGGCCTGCGCGCTCAGGGCAGGTAGGGCCGGGAGAACGGTGGAAGCGGCGGACGTGGCCGACGTGGCGGACGTGGCGGATGTGGTGGACGTGTTTGCGGGCACGATGCTCCCAGGGATCGCGACGTCGATGGGTCCGGGCAACGAATCGGCCCGCCGGATCGTTCCCGCGTGTCCTCGCCCTGTGCGCCGACGGTGACTCAGCGCAGGCCCGCAGGTGCGGAACCGTACATACTGACAGGTAACGTCCACGGGGCCGCCGCGCCCAGGGCCGAACGGTCCGCAACCGCCGGTCGCCGCCCGCGTGTCCCCTTCAGCGAGGGAGGCCGACATGACGACAGAGACGACAGAGACGACAGAGGCGACAGAGGCGACGGACAAGACACCGCACAGGCCGCGCCGGCGGACCGTCGCACTCGCCGCCGCAGCGCTCGTACTCACCACCCTGGCCATCACGGGCTCCGTCGCCACCGCGGACGCCGGAGCGTCGGCGCCCGCCCGGACGGCCCCGCAGTCCCAGGACATCGCGACATCGGTTCTCGGCACGGACTACAAGGTCACGCTCACGGCCCTGCGGTCCACGTCCGACAAGTACGCCGCCACCGTGCGCATGCGGGTCTTCGTCCGTGACGGCGGGGTCTGGAAGGAGTCCGACCACATCACGGTGGGCAAGGCCGGCGGCTGGTTCTGGTACCCGCTGACCGGCAGGCACGCGGTCCGCGAGTTCGCCACCGCCAGCACCGAGCCCGCGCCCGTCGACGTCAGCCTGCTGATCACGCCGTCGATCGGCTACTCCGACACCTTCCACTACCTCATCAGTCACGGGGACGTCACCCGCCGCTGAGCCGGACCGGGAAGCAGCCGCCCGCCGCCCGCGTACTCCCCCCGTGGTAGGCGCGGCGCCGCCGGCCGTACGACGACCGGGGCCCCCTTCGGGGACGACCCTCGGAAGCGACGGGACGACGAGGCCACCGCCTCCGTCACCTCCATCGCGACTCCGAGGAGTTGAACCGACATGCAGACCCTGGCGCACTTCGGCGACGGCGGGCCCGGCCCGTGGATCCTGCTGTTCCCGCCGCTGGTCTGGGCGGCCGTCGTGACCGGCGCCGTCACCCTGCTGCGCCGCACGGTGCGGCGCGGACGCGGCGGCGCCCCGTGGCGGCCCACCGTTCAGGAGAACTCACCGATCACCGTGCTCGGCCACCGCTTCGCCTCCGGTGAGATCGACGAGGACGAGTACTGGCGCCGACTGCCCGCCCTGGAAGCGCAGTTCGGCCGCACCGGCAGGGGCGGCAGGGGCGGTGCGGCATGACCACGACGACCGCCACCCGCACGGCCGCCCGGGTCGTCGACGCCGTCAAGGTACAGCCCCCGGCTCGCCGGGGCGATCGGCTGCCTGCCCGAGGTGGACACCGCCGTGGGGCTCGGCCGCGGGGTGGCCGTAGTCGACGGCAGGGGGGAGGCGTTGACCGTGACCGACCCGGTCGCCCTGGAACGCACCTTCGACCTGGGCGACCTCGACGGCTCCCTGCGCCCCCTCGGCGCCGACGGCATCGCCCTCACCCGGAAGGAGGCCGACAGGCAGCACCTCACCACTGGCGACACGGCGCGGCTCACCTTCGCCGACGGCCGGACGAAGACGTTCACCGTCCGTGCCGTCTACGGCCGCTCCGAACTCGCCGGCGACTACGTCATCACCCGCGCCGCCTGGGCCCCGCACCGCACACAGGACGCCGACACGCTCGTCGCGGTCACCTTCAGGGACGGCGTGAGCGCGGACGCGGGCAGGGCCGCGGTGCGGAGGGTCGCCGCTCGCTACGGCAACCCCGAGGTGCAGACCCGCGACGCGTACGCGCGCTCCTCGGCCGGCGGCATCCACATGATGCTGACCCTGGTCTGCGCGTTGTTCGCGCTCGCCTGATCGCGCTGCTGGGCATCGCCAACGCCCTCACCCGGCGATTCACGAACGCACCCGCGAACTGGGCCTGTTGCGGGCCGTCGGCCAGACCCGCCCCAACTGCGGGCCATGGTCCGCTGGGAGTCCGTCCTCGTCGCCGCCCTCGGCACCGTGAACGGCCTCGCCCCGGGCACCTTCCCAGGCTGGACCCTGGTCGAAGCCTCCGACGGAGCGAGCGACAACGCCTTCGCGTTCGCCGTCCCGCCCGTGCGGCTGCTGACCGTGGCCCTGGTGGGCCTGACGGCCGGCGTTCTGGCGGGCCTGCGCCCGGCCCGGCGGGCGGCGTGCCTGGACGTCCTGCGCGCCGTCGCCGCCGACTGACGGTGACGGCCGACTGATGGTGACGGCCGGGCGACGATCCCGGCGGCGGGGCCCGACGACGCCCCCGCGCCGCCGCGTGCCGGCCACGTGCCGGCCGCGGGGCGGCGGCGCGGGCGCGTGCCGGGATGTCTCACCGCCCGGTCAGCCTGCGACGGCGGACCGGGCGGGAGCGTGTGCGTTCCTGTGGCCGTCGGCCACGGGTTCGACCTCGGCGAACCGGCGGGCCGGCGTGTCGGCCGTGCGGCGCGGGGGTCGGGCGGCGGCGGTGACCGGCGAGGTGGGCAGGGTGAACCAGACGACCTTGCCCGACTCGCCGTCCGGGCGCGCGCCCCAGCTCTCGCTCATGGCGGCCACCATGGCGAGCCCGCGCCCGCTGGTGGCGCCGGGGCCGACGTCCCGTACCTCGGGCAGCCGGGGGTCGTGGTCGCGCACCGAGACCATGAGCCGGTCCAGCAGCAGCTCTATCTCGACGGTGCACACCTTGTCGGGTTGGGCGTGCCGGTGGACGTTGGTCAACAGCTCCGTCACACCGAGCACGGCGCGGTCGATGAGGGTGTCCAGATGCCAGTAGCGCAACTGCGCTGAGAGGATTCTGCGGACCTGGCCGATCCGCGACGGCAGGGCTTGCAGCTCTACCGCGCAGTGCCTGCTTGGGTGACTGATCACGGCTGCGACTCCCCGACTTGAAGGGTCCGGAAGAACACGGAGTTCGGATCCAGCAGCGCCAGAATGGAAAAGGCCGCCTGCTGTCGTGCCCGGCGGGCTGGTTCGCAGCGTTATCGCCGGTAAACCCAGAGTGACGTGTGACCAGCGTGGCGCAAGGGGCGCGACACCGCAACTCGCGCGGACCGTCCGCGGATCCCGCGTATTCCGCGGCTCCCGCGCGTCCCGCGCCGGCCGGTCCGCCGGGCGGCGCGGGACGCGCTCAGCCGCCACGCCGGGCCGCGTCGCGGACGGCCTCGATGAACCGGCGTGCCGCGGGCGGTCCCGCCTCGCCCGGAGCGGGGTCGTGATCGCCCAGGGTCAGCAGGTACCGCTTGCCGCCGAGGTCCGCGAGCGCCCGGTCCTGCGGCGCGAACCAGGGCCGCGAGGCGCGCACCGCCCGCACCGGCGCGCTGTCGATCTCGCTGCCGTAGCTGGTGAGCAGTTCGACCCTGCCGCCGCTGATCCGGACCTGTCCGGCCCGGGTGAGCGAACGCAGCCGCTTCCCGATCCGCACGCCCGTGGCCGTGAACTCCGGCTCGGCCATGCCGCCCCACCCCCTCGTACGTGTCCGGTGCGCCGACCGCCCGCCCGGGCGGGCCGCGGTCCAGCCGCTCGCATGGTGATCCAGTGTGTCTCCGTCCGCTGCAGTCTGCCCGCGCCCGGCGTCGGGCACCAGTGCGCACGGGGGCCTCACCCAGCGCGCCCGGAGCACACGCGTGAATGCGCCCCCACCCCCTTGCGCCCCCTGTGCCCCAGGCCGGTCTTTGGGCTGCTCAAAGCAGCGTTTATGCAGGTGAGAAGCGTGCGTGAGATGTCTATCATCGGTGCGACGGCCGTGCCTTCCCCCGTGTGCGGCCCTGCGTGAGGAGCACCGCCGTGACCATTTCCCAGCAGATCCCGGACGGCGTGACCCTCGACATCGACCGCAGCGACGAGACCTACCGCGGCTGGCTGAAAGAAGCGGTGCGCAAGGTTCAGGCGGACGCCAACCGGTCCGCCGACACCCACCTGCTCCGGTTCCCGCTGCCCGAGAAGTGGGGGGTCGACCTGTATCTGAAGGACGAGTCGACGCACCCGACCGGCAGCCTCAAGCACCGGCTCGCCCGCTCGCTCTTCCTCTACGCCCTGTGCAATGGCTGGATCCGGCCCGGCCGACCGGTGATCGAGGCGTCCAGCGGCTCGACGGCCGTCTCGGAGGCGTACTTCGCCAAGCTGATCGGCGTGCCCTTCGTCGCGGTCATGCCGCGCACGACCAGCGCCGAGAAGTGCCGTCTCATCGAGTTCCAGGGCGGACAGTGCCACTTCGTGGACGACCCGCGCAGCATGTACGAGGAGTCGGCCCGACTGGCGGCCGAGACCGGCGGCCACTACATGGACCAGTTCACCTACGCCGAACGGGCCACGGACTGGCGCGGCAACAACAACATCGCCGAGTCGATCTTCCGCCAGCTGGAGCTGGAGCGGTTCCCGGAGCCGGCCTGGATCGTCGCCACGGCCGGCACCGGCGGCACCTCGGCGACCATCGCCCGCTACGTCCACTACATGCAGCACGACACCCGCGTCTGCGTCGCCGACCCGGAGAACTCGTGCTTCTTCGACGGCTGGAGCACGGGTGATCCGGACGTCACCTGCGACTGCGGTTCCCGCATCGAGGGCATCGGCCGCCCCCGCATGGAGCCGAGCTTCCTGCCCGGCGCGATCGACCGGATGATGAAGGTGCCCGACGCGGCCGCCATCGCCGCCGTACGGGCCCTGGAGCGGGTCATCGGCCGTCGGGCCGGCGGCTCGACCGGCACCGGGCTGTGGAGCGCGCTGAAGATCGTCGCCGAGATGGTGGCCGAGGGGCGCCGGGGGAGCGTGGTGACGCTGCTGTGCGACCCGGGCGACCGGTACCTGGACAAGTACTACTCGGACGCCTGGCTCGCCGAACAGGACCTGGACATCGCGCCCCACACCGCGGCGATCGAGTCCCTGCTGCGGACCGGAGTCTGGTCCGGCTGAGCCCTCAGCGCGTCAGGCGCCGGTCCAGCGAGGTGACCGCGTCCCGGAAAGCACGGCCGAGGCCCGCCCGAGCGGCCTTCACCACCAGCCGGAAGGGCGCCGACCCGTCCGCGGCGAAGGTCCACCGCACGCGCGTTCCGTCGCCGGCGGGCACGAGCCGCCACTCCTCCGCGAGCGCCCGTGGCCCCGGCGCGCCGGTCGCGTCCACGCGGTAGGCGTACACCCGCGCCTTCTCGGCGGCGAGGACCGTCTCCTCCAGACGCGTGCCGCCCCTGAGCCGGATCTCGCGCCGGGCGCCGTCGTCGAGCGGCCGGGCCGCGGTCACCGCCGCGAACCACTCCGCCCAGCCCGGCACGTCCTCGGCGAGCGCGCGGTAGACCGCGTCCGGGGCGGCGCGGACCTCCCGGGCGAAGACCAGTCGGACGGGCGCGGTCTCGAGGAAGTCGAGCCCGACGGGACGCAGTCGGCGCGGCATGGACATAACCCCCTTGAGGGGAAGGGCGGTCGGCCTGTCGGCGGCACGATATCCGGCGGCCCGCCGGATGTCTGCACCGTCCGGCCGGATGCCTGCACCTTCGGCCGGACCCTTGGACCGTCCGGCCGGCTGCCCGCACCGTCCCGCCGGATCAGTCCTCCGGCTCGCCCGCCACCACCAGCCGCCGCAGCTGCTCCGAGATCTCCGCGCGGGCCGGCTCCGGCAGACCCGCGTCCGTCACCAGGGTGTCGACCTGCTCCAGCTCCGCGAACGAACTCAGCCCCACCACACCCCACTTGGTGTGGTCCGCGACCACCACCACACGCCGCGCCGACTGAACCAGCCGGCGGTTGGTCTCCGCCTCGGCGAGGTTCGGCGTCGACAGACCCGCCTCGACGGATATGCCGTGCACCCCGAGGAACAGCAGGTCGAAGTGGAGCGCCCCGATGGCCCGGTCGGCCACCGGGCCGACCAGCGAGTCCGACGGGGTGCGCACGCCACCGGTCAGCACCACCGTGGCCGCGCCCTGCCGGGGGCCCGAGGTGCGCTGCGCCGCGTGGAAGACGTCGGCCACCCGCACCGAGTTGGTGACGACGGTGAGGTCCGGCACGTCGAGCAGATGGTGGGCCAGCGCGTACGTCGTCGTGCCCCCCGACAGCGCGATCGCGGTGCCCGGCGCCACCAGTTGGGCCGCCGTCCGCGCGATGTCCTCCTTGGCGGTCAGCTCCAGCCCCGACTTGGCCTCGAACCCCGGCTCGTGGGTGCTCGCCTCCACCACGGGCACCGCTCCGCCGTGCACCTTCTCCAGCATGCCCTGCCGGGCCAGCGCGTCCAGGTCGCGGCGTACCGTCATGTCCGACACGCCGAGCTTGCGCGTCAGCTCGTTCACGCGCACGCCGCCCCGGCGTCGCACCTCGTCCAGGATCAGGGCGCGCCGCTGCTCCGCGAGGAGGTTCTGATTCTCGCTCACGTACGCTCCGGTCCTTTCGTCAAGCGGTCCGCCACACCCCGCGTATCCTCCCCGGATCCTCGGCTCCGCCCGAACCCGGGGGGACCCTCGTCGACCAGGACGTTCTCCCGGCCCCGGTGCGCGGGCGTCCCATCCTCGCACGCCTCGCGGACAGCGGCGCCACCGGCGGCCCCCAGCGCACACCCGCCACCCGTTTCCCGTGCGTCCCGCTCCGGTCACCCGGACAGGCGAGATTCGGTAACGACAGGTGTGAACCGCCCTCCCAGCGGAGATCCTGTGCCCGCACGCACAACGCAACGGCGCGTCACGGGGAAGTGCGACAGTGGAACGTGCGCAGGAACGTGCCTCGGCCGGCGGGACGGACGGCCCCGCCGCGCGGTCCGGGGAATCCGCAGCCGCCCTCGAACTCCTGGTGCACGGAGTCGGCGGCACCACGCCCGAGAAGATGCTCGACGACCCGCGCACGGTGCGGGTCACCGGTGACCACACGGCGGCCGTCTTCCGGCGCGCCGTCGACGCCGACGCGGAGAGCAGACCCGGCGAACACCGCGGCAGACCCGTGCCGGAGGCGTACGTCTGGTGCAACCTCACCTCCGGCGACAGCAGCCGCGCCCTGTGGCTCCTGCTGCTGCCGTTCATGGTCGTCAACCTCGCGCACTGGATGCGCCCCACCGCCCGCGGGCGAGGCCGCACGGTCCGCCTGTACGGCCTGCTGGTGCGGCTCGCCGGACTGACCCTGACGGTGCTGCTGGTCGCGGCGGCCTGCGAGGTCGCCCTGGACCTCGTCGCCTGGCAGTGCGCGGGCACGCGCGCGTGCGCCGAACGGCACTCCTGGCTGGGCTTCCTCTCGCCCGACGCGGCGCACGCCGGCTGGTGGAGCCGGCCCGGGCGCAGGCTCGCCCTCGCCGCGGCGGTGCCGGCCGCGCTCACCGGCCTGCTGTGGTATCTCTCCCACCGCACCTGGAGCGCGTACGAGTCCCAGCAGCCGCTCTCCCGGACCGACGAGCCGGAGGAGGAGACCGGCCGTACCGCGCTGGGCCGTCCCGGCTTCTGGTACGGGCGGCGGCTGGTCGCCCGGCTGCGCGCCGCCCACACCGCCGCCGGGCTGCTGACGGTGGCCGCCGCGGTCGGCTCGGCCGCGGCGCGCTTCGACCGGGCACCCGGCGGACCGGCGGTGCTCGACGTGCTGGGCCGGGGCCTGCAGGCGGCGTTCGTCGCCGCCGACGCCGCCGTGCTGTGGGTGGTCTGCCGCCGCGGCCGCAGTGAGAACCGCCTCGACCGCCACCTCGACGAGCATCTGGTGCGCCGCCTGCCGCTCACCGCGCTGGCCCTGCTGGCGCTGACCGTGGTCTACGCCGGCTGGGAGCGCCCGGGATGGCGGTCGGCGGGCCGACTGGCGGGCGGCCACACCACGTTCGGCGGCATCGCCCTGCTCCAGGGCCTGCTCGTGATCGCCCTCGGCGTGACCGCCCGCCTGCTGTACCGCACCCACCCGGACCCCCGCGCCGCGATGCGGGGCCTCGGCGGACCCGCCGTCGCCCTGCTGGCCTGCGCGCTCGGCGGGGTGATGTCCGGCGGGGTGGCGCAGCGGGTGTCCGACTGGCTCGACGGCACCGGCGCTTCCATCGACGGCCCGCCCGTCCTGCTCACCTGGCAGGCGTCCGTGATTCCCCTGCTGCTCGTCGTCGTACTGGTGCTGTGCGGCCGGCTGGGACGGCGGACCTGGCTGCTGCGGCGCGGCGAGCTGGGCCGGGTGGAGCACGACTACCCCGGCGAGCCCAAGGACACGGCGCGCACCCGCCGCATCGCGACCACCCGCGCGATGGCCGCGCTCACCGACCGCGGCCCCCTGGTCGTCGCCGTCGTCTCCGTCGCCACCCTGGTCCTCGGCGCCGGTGCCCTCCTCGGCGCGCAGTTCACCGAGAAGGCGCCCGGCCAGGCCGCCGGGCACGCCCCGACGTTCGTGCAGGGCGCCGCGGCGACCTCGCAAGCGCTGGGCTCCTGGCTGATCGGGTTCGGCTTCATCCTGTTCGTCACCTGGGGCAGACGCGCCTACAAGGACGCCTCCGCACGGCGCACCATCGGCATCCTGTGGGACGTCGGCACCTTCTGGCCCCGGGCCGCCCACCCCTTCGCGCCGCCCTGCTACGCCGAGCGCGCGGTGCCCGACCTGACCTGGCGGATGGCGGCCTGGACGCGCGCCACCGGCGGCCGGCTCGTGCTCTCCGGCCACTCGCAGGGCAGCGTGCTCGCGGCCGCCGCAGCCTGGCAGCTGGGGCCCGCCGACCGCAAACGGATCGCCCTGCTGACCTACGGCTCCCCGCTGGAACGCCTCTACGGCCGCTGGTTCCCGGCCCACTTCGGCCCGGCCGCGCTCACCGGCCTGCACCACGAGGTCGACTGCTGGCGCAACCTCTACCGGCCCACCGACCCCATCGGCGGCCCGGTCCGGCTGCCCGGCGACTGCGGGCCCGAGGTGGACCGCCCCCCGCTGAAGGACCCGCTGGCCTACGGCCGCACCGCGCGTCATCCGCTGCCCGCCCCGATCCTCGGCCACTCCGACTACCAGGCGGACCCGGCGTTCGCCGAGGAACGCGAGCGGCTGCTGGCCCGGCTGCGGCCCGGACTGCCCGGCCCGCGCCCTCAGGAGGACTCGGGCAGGTCCTCGGCGTAGAGCAGGGTCAGGTCGTCGGTGTCCGGCTCGGCCAGCTGCGCGACCCGGCTAGCGTGCCGCTCCACCATCGCCTCGAAGGTCTGCCGGGCCGTACGGCCGTTGCCGAACGCGGGCCCCTTCGGCAGGGCGGTGAAGTACTTCAGCAGGGCCTCCGACGCGCCCGGCGCGAGCCGGTACTCGTGCTCGTCGGCCTGCTGCTCCACGATCCGCAGCAGCTCCTCGGGACCGTAGTCGCCGAAGGTGATGGTCCGTGAGAAGCGCGAGGCGACACCGGGGTTGACCGACAGGAACCGCTCCATCTCGGCCGTGTAGCCCGCGACGATCACGACGACCGCGTCCCGGTGGTCCTCCATCAGCTTCACCAGGGTGTCGATGGCCTCCTTGCCGAAGTCCCGGCCGGCGTCCTCCGGGGACAGCGCGTAGGCCTCGTCGATGAACAGCACACCGCCGCGCGCCTTGTCGAAGGCCTCCTGGGTGCGGATCGCCGTGGAGCCGATGTGCTCGCCGACCAGGTCGACCCGGGACACCTCGACCAGGTGGCCCTTCTCCAGGACGTCGAGGGAGGCGAGGATCTCGCCGTAGAGGCGGGCGACCGTGGTCTTGCCGGTGCCGGGGGAGCCGGTGAAGACCAGGTGCCGCTTGACCGAGGCCGCCTTCAGCCCCGCCCGCTGGCGGCGCCGGCCCACCTCGATCATGTCGATGAGGGCGCGCACCTCCCGCTTGACGCTCTCCAGGCCCACCAGCGCGTCGAGTTCGCCGAGCACGTCCTGCGAGGCCCGCGCCGGCTGCTCCGGCTGCGTGGCGGCGGCCACCGGCGCCGTGTCGCCGCTGCGGGGGCCGGGGACCGTGCCCAGCAGGCCGCCGGACGGGGCGGTCGTCTGCGTGACGGTCTCCCGGGCCGTGGGCGGACGCACCCCCGCGCTCTCGTCGCTGGTGCAGTCCTCGACCACCGGACCGGCGCCGGGCGCGGCGTCCGCACCGGCGTCCGCGAACTCGTAGCCGCCGCGCGCGCACCGCTCCGTGCGGCACTTCTTCAGCGTCGTACGGCAGCCGTCTATCACGTGGAAGCCGTATCCGCCGCTGCCCGTCACCCGGCAGTTCAGGAAGGAGCCGCGGCCGCCCGCCGACACGTAGAAGCCGGCCTCGGCGGGGGAGTCGACCGTGCACCGCTCGATGGTGGGGTCGGCGCCCTTGGTGACGATCACGCCGGTCTGCGTGCCGTCCACGGTGCAGTTGTTGAGGGTGCCGCCGCTGCCGTGGTCGCGGAACCAGGCGCCCGTCGCGGCGTCCCGGATGCGGCAGTCGTCGAGCTGCGCGGTCGCGCCGTCGCTCACCGACACCGCCGTGTTGCGCACCTGCGACAGGTCGCTGTCGACGACGTCCGCCCGCGAACCGCGGTCGAGGACGAACAGGGCGTCCGGCACGTCGTGCACCCGGCACGAGTCGAGGACCGCGGTCGCGCCGTCGCTGACCCACACGGCCGGGTAGTCGCCGGTGCTGTCGAAGATCTCGCACTGGTTGGCGTCGACGCGGGTGCCGGGGTCCCACACCGACAGCCCGTTGCGCCCGAACTGACGCACCGACGTGCGGGTCAGGGTGAGGACCGAGCGGGAACGCAGGTCGACCGCGTTCTCCGGGATGTCGTGGATGCGGCAGTCGGCGAGGGTGAGCACCGCCTCCGTGTCGAGGGTGACGCCGTCCGCCGTGGTGCGGTGCACATCGCAGTCGGTGAGGTGCGCGGTGGCACGGCCGGTGACCTGGACGCCGCTGCCACGGACCTCGTACACCTCGCAACCCACCGCCTCCAGTGCCGAGTTCTCACCGGTGGCGGTCAGACCCGAGCCGGAGGCGTGGTGGATCCGGCAGCGCTCCAGGCGCGGGTGCGCGCCGCCGCGCACCGCGACGCCCGCCTGCCCGGCCGCGACGACCTCGCACTCCTCGAACACGCCGCCCCCGCCGTCGACCACGGCGATGCCGATGCCCGCCGGGTTGTCGACGGTGCACCGGCGCACGGTCGGCCGCGCGCCCGCGCGTACCTCGATGCCGGCCGCGGACCGCGTCACGACCCGGACGTCCGTCAGCTCCGGCGCGCCCTCCTCGACGAGCAGCGCGGGCGCGGCCGCGTCCTGGCCCTCCACGTACAGGTCCTGCACCACCGCCGAGGCACGCACGGTCAACGGCACCCCGTCCACGGGCGCGATCCGCACCGAGCCGGGGGCGCCCTCGGGGCCGCGCAGCGTCACCGCCCGCTGGACGACGAGGTTCTCCCGGTAGGTGCCGGGGGCGACGGTGAGGACGTCACCGTCGGCCGCGGCCTCCAGAGCGGCGGCGAGCGATGCGTACTCACCCGTGCGGCGCCGCCACCGCGACGTGCCGGTGTGCGTCACCTGGACCGTGCCCTGTGCCATGGCGTTGCTGTGCCCCCACCTGTGTCGACGCGGGTTGTCGCCGAATGCTTCGGCCGGTCCACCGTAGCGTGCGCGAGGGGGGTGGGTTGACCACAGTCCGAAGGCCGTCAGCTGCCGGTGCCGGTCCTGCCCCAGTCCGGGCCCGCCTGCTCCCAGGCCCGGTCCCAACGCGCGTACCTGCGGCGGACCATGCGCCAGACGATCAGCCGCCGGGCGCACTCGACGACGCCGGCGGTCAGCAGCGCGGCGCCGACGCCGGCGAGGACCGCGTGCGTGGTCGCCGTGGCCGAGTCCAGCGGCCGGGCCGCTATGCGGCCCTGACGGTCCGTCCATATCGCGAAGCGGTCGCCCGCGTGCGGTGACACCAGCCCGGCGATGGCCACTTCGCGGTGCGCGGAGCCGTCCGGTCCGGTCCACTCGGCGAGCACGCGGCTGCGCAGGTCCCGCGCCGAGGAGGTCTCGGGGTCGGTGTCCAGCGGGGCGCGGTCCAGCTTGCGCACCACGGTGGCCGTCACCAGGTGGCGGGCCCGGTGCTGTTCCCGCACGGACCGCTGCAGGGTCTGCTGGGCGGCGCCGCCGGCGAGCGTGCCGACGAGGGGCGCGACGGCCAGCATCAGCAGCAGGGCGACCAGCGCCACCCAGGCCTCGACCAGGTCGGTCGTACGGCGCAGCGGATTGCGCCGCCAGCGCCGGAGCCCGCCGATAGCTCGCACCGTCTCGCACCCCCTCCCGCTCCGTGATAACCCCCGGCGGAGCCGCTCGCCCGCGGACCCGGTCGAAAGAGAGCGACATCACTGCCGACCGACCGGGCCCTCGATCAGGACGTCTGAGGACTCCTCAGGAAGCCTCAGGACTCCTCAGCACTCCTCAGCACTCCTCAGCACTCCTCGGATCAGGAATCCTCGGACTCCTCACGACGACTCAACGCGCGGCCTCCGGCTGCCGGTTCCCGCCCGCCGCACGTTGTCCGGATCTTTCCGGCCACCTGCGCGGTGTCGCCGTCGCAGTGGCTCCGGGGTCGCCGTACCGGGCCGCCCGTTCGTCCCGGCGGGGCGCCGGTCGGCCGTGTCCGGAAGCCGGTTCGTCAGGCCGCCGGGTCGAGGATCCTCACCGGGTCGCCGACGCGGAGGGTGCCGCGGGTGAGCGGGACGAGGTTCTGCCCGAACAGCAGACCGCCGCCGAAGCGGCGGTAGCGGCCGAGCGTGCGCAGGGGCTCCTTGCCCCGCCGCGCGGTCTCCTGGTCGGTGGTGGTCACCACGCAGCGCCCGCACGGCTTGGCGACGCGGAAGACGACGTCCCCGATGGCGAGGCGCGTCCAGTCGTCCTCGGCCCAGGCGTCGGCGCCGGCCACGACCACGTTCGGCCGGAACCGGTTCATCGGCAGGGGGCCCTCGGCCGGGTACTCGCCCTGCGCGATCAGGGAGTTGAGGGCGTCCAGCGAAGCGGCCGAGGCGAGCAGCAGCGGGTAGCCGTCGGCGAAGCTCACCGTCTCGCCGGGCCGGGCGTACGCCGGGTCCACGGGCCGGCGCGTCGCCGGGTCGTCCATGTGCACGAGGCGCACGTCGGCGCCGAGGTAGGCGCTGCACCAGGCGTGCGCGGCCGGATCGTCGGCCGGGACGCCCTCGACCTTGTCCCCGAAGATCTCCACCGGCACGGTGCCGTCCGGGCGCGGGACCGCGACGCTCAACGGGTCGGCGCCGGGCGCGGACAGGCGAACGCCGCCGCCGGGCAGAAGCTCGGCGGCGGCCAGCGCGAGGCGCGGCTGCTGACGCTGGGTGACGACCTTTCCCCCGTGGTCGATCAGCACCCAGCGCCGGTCTCCGGCCAGCCCCCAGGGTTCCACCATGGCCTCCCGGGGCGAGACGCCCCGGAACGCCTTGACCGGATGGACGTGTATCGACTGCAGCAGCGCGTTCCCCATGCGGCCATCGTGCCAGGCGGCAGCGACAGCCGGGGACGGCGGCCGGGCCCGTCCGGCGCGCACGCCGGAACCGCGGGGCGCGGCAGCCGAGCCGCGGTCCTAGTAACCGCGGTACTGCTGCTGGTTGTTGTACGGGTCCTGGTACGAGGGCGTGGCGGGCCGTGGAGCGGCGGGCCGCATCGCCTCGTAGCCCATGCCGGTCGCCGCCACCGGGCGCGGCGGCTGCGGCTGCTGCGGGCCGGGGTAACCGCGCTGCGCGGAGGCCTGTTGCGGGATGTAGGCCGCGGGCGCCTGCTGCAACGGAGCCGGCTGCTGCGCCTGCGGGTATCCGTAGGAGGGCTGGGACGGGGCCGACGGCAGGGCGGGCAGAGCCGACGGCAGGGCCGGCAGATGACTGCCCGGCATGTCGTACGCGGCGGGGACCCGGATCGGGGCGATCTGCGGGGTGCCCCGCTCGGCGACGAGCGAGTCGTAGATCGGGGTGTCCGGGAAGGAGGCGGAGTAGTAGCCGCCGCCATAAGTGGAGCGGGGGGAGGTCATGGCACATAAGTTAAGCCCACGATGTGCTGATTGGGGAGACCGATAAGAGGGTTGTTTTGCGCGTCGGCAGTGACTCCCGACGCCCAATGCGATCGAACTTGGCAAAAAGGGGCGCGGATCCGGGTCCGGGTGGTGTTCGGATCGGGTAAAGCCCAAGTTCCGGGCGGGTTACCGGCGGGTTGGTCGCCGGTCTTCCCTCGCCCCTCATGTGAGTTGGCGGCCCCAGGGAATAGGTTGTGCGGGAGAACCGAAGGGCTGCCGGGACGCGGACTCGCGTGCTGACACGTGATGGGGGCGGACATGTCAATGCCGAAAGGATCAAATACTCCGGTGCCGACCACGGCACTGAGGGTCGAATTGGGCTGGCGCGGCGGGCCGGGCGTGCCGGACGCGGACGCCTCGGCGCTCCTGCTGGTGGGCGGCAAGGTCCGCTCCGACGGCGACTTCGTCTTCTACAACCAGCCGCTGCACGCCTCGGGCGCGGTCCGCCACGAGGGCAAGCGCAACACCGCGGGCGGCGTCACCGACACCCTGCTCGTCGACCTCACGCGCGTGGAGCCCGCGATCGAGACCGTCGTCGTCGTGGCGTCCGCGGACGGCGGCACGTTCGGGCAGGTCCCGGGCCTGTACATCGAGGTCCGCGACGCCGCGCGGGACGGCGTGGTCGCCCGGTTCGACAGCGCGGGCGCGAGTGTGGAGACCGCTTTCGTGCTGGGAGAGTTCTACCGCCGTCAGGGAGCCTGGAAGTTCCGTGCCGTCGGGCAGGGATACGGCAGCGGCCTGGAGGGACTGGCCACCGACTACGGGATCACGGTGGACGAGCCGCAGCACGCGGCCCGCCCGGCCGCCCCCGCCCCCGCCCCGGCGGCCCCGCCGGTCGCCCCTCCGGTGACGATGCCCCCGCCGGTCGCGCCCCCGGTGACCATGCCGCCGCCGGTCACCATGCCCCCGCCCCCGCAGCCGGCCGTCCCCGCGGCGCCGGTCCGGCTGACCAAGGTGACGCTCACCAAGGCGGCCCCCGCGGTCTCGCTCGCCAAGCAGGGCGGCACCTCGGGCGCCATGCGGGTGAACCTCAACTGGCAGGTGCGCAAACAGTTCTCCGGCTGGGGCAGCAAACGCGGCCGCGCGGTCGCCATGCACTCCGACCTCGACCTCGACCTGTGCGCCCTGTACGAGCTCACCGACGGCAGCAAGGGAGTCGTCCAGGCCCTCGGCAACGCCTTCGGATCGCTGCACCAGCCGCCGTACATCCACCTCGACGGCGACGACCGCACCGGCGCCGTCGAGACCGGTGAGAACCTCACCGTCAACCTCGACCACAAGCAGGCCTTCCGGCGGATCCTCGTCTTCGTGACGATCTACGAGGGCGCCCGCTCCTTCGCCGACCTGCACGCCACGGTCACCCTCCAGCCGCAGTTCGGCGCCGCGATCGACTTCTCGCTCGACGAGTGCACGGTCCCCTCGCCCGTGTGCGCCCTCGCTCTGATCACCAACACCGGCCAGGACCTGGTCGTCCAGCGCGAGGCCCGCTACCTGGTGCCCGAGCGAGGGGTGAGCCCGCAGCGGACCGTCGACCACGCCTACGGCTGGGGCATGAACTGGACGCCCGGCCGCAAGTAGCCGCCGGTCCCCGCCGTCACCCCTCGTCGGGCGCGGCGTCCGGGCGGGCGTAGGTGCGGCCCTTCCAGGCCGCACCGCGCCCCCTGCTGTGCTGCACCGCGGAGTCGACCGTCATCAGCAGGTAGAGGAAGGCGGTGAACGGCAGCAGCGGCGCGAGCCACAGCGGCTGGCGGTAGTAGCGGAGCATCGGCACGTACGTCCCCGCCATCACCAGCCACGCCAGGCCGCCGAGGGCCGCGGCCGCCGCGTCGCCGGCGGCCGCTCCCACGGCGAGCGTCACGGGCGGCACCAGGTAGACCAGCACCAGCCCGGCGACCGTGCCCGCCAGCAGCAGCGGACTGTGCCGCAACTGGGCGTACGCGCTGCGCGACACCATCCGCCACAGGTCGTGCAGGCGGGGATACGGCCGCACGCTGTCCACCCGCTCGGCCAGCCCGAGCCAGACGTGCCCGCCGCCCGCCTTGACCGCGCGCGCGAGAGCCACGTCGTCGATCACCGCGTGCCGGATGGCGTCCGGGACGCGCGCCCGCTCGGCGGTGTCCGCGCGCAGCAGGACGCAGCCGCCCGCCGCGGCCGCCGTCCGCGCCGCCTTCCTGCCGATCCGGCGGAACGGGTACAGCTGGGCGAAGAAGTAGACGAAGGCGGGCACCACGAGCCGCTCCCACAGGCTCTCCACCCGCAGCCGCGCCATCTGCGACACGACGTCGAACCCGCCGGTGCGGGCGGCGGCGACCAGCTGCCGCAGGCTGTCCGGCGCGTGCGCGATGTCCGCGTCCGTCAGCAGCAGGTACTCGGGGTCCCGTGCGCGTGCCAGCGCGATGCCGTGCCGCACGGCCCACAGCTTGCCCGTCCAGCCGGCCGGGGGCTCGCCGGGCGAGCCGACGGTCAGGGGCAGGCCGCCGTGCTCGCGCGCCAGCTCGCGGGCGAGTTCCCCGGTGCGGTCACGGCTGCCGTCGTCGACGAGGAAGACCTCCGCGCGTCCCGGGTAGTCCTGCGCGAGCAGGGACGGCAGGCTCTCGGGCAGCACGGCGGCCTCGTCGCGCGCGGGCACGACGACGCACACAGTCGGCCAGTCGCCGGGCTCCTCGCGTGGCGGCAGCCTTACGTCCGTGCGCCAGAAGAACCCCTGGCACAGCAGCAGCCACAGCCAGGCGGCGAGGGATACGGCGGCGGTCCACGCGACGGGGCTCACGTCCGCAGTCTGCCCCAACCGACGGGCCGCCGAGGGCCCATCGTCTATCGTGACCGGGTGAAGATCGCGCTCATGGACTCCGGAATCGGTCTGCTGGCGGCCACCGCCGCGGTACGGCGCCTGCGGCCCGACGCGGATCTCGTCCTGTCCCTCGACCCCGACGGCATGCCCTGGGGCCCCAGGACCCCCGAGGACCTGACCGCGCGCGCCCTGGCCGTCGCCGAGGCCGCCGCCGCGCACCGGCCCGACGCCCTGATCGTCGGCTGCAACACCGCCAGCGTCCACGCCCTGCCCGCCCTGCGCGCCCTGCTGGAACCCGGCGTGCCCGTCATCGGCACCGTCCCGGCGATCAAGCCGGCCGCGTCCGGCGGCGGCCCCCTCGCGATCTGGGCCACGCCCGCCACCACCGGCAGCCCCTACCAGCGCAACCTCATCGCCGAATTCGCCGACGGAGTGAAGGTCACCGAGGTGCCGTGCCACGGTCTCGCGGAGGCCGTCGAGCACGCGGACCAGGCGGCGATCGACACCGCGGTCGCCGCGGCGGCCGCGCTCACCCCCGGCGACGTGACGAGCGTCGTCCTGGGCTGCACCCACTACGAACTCGTCGCCGAACGCATCCGCGCCGCCGTGCAGCGCCCCGGCCGCCCGCCGCTCGTCCTGCACGGCTCGGCGGGCGCCGTGGCCGCGCAGGCGCTGCGCCGGCTCGGCGAGCAGCCCGCCACCGGGGCCGCGGCGTCCGGCACCCTCACCGTGCTGCTCAGCGGACGCGAGGGCGTGCTTCCGGAACCCGCCCTGGCCTACGACGAGGGACAGCTGCTGCAGGCGGTCACGCCCGCCGGATGACCCGCGGCGCGATCCGGAAGCCGGCCGTCCGCGCCGGCTCCGGCGGGTGGCGTCACACTCCCTCCGGTGTGTCGCGTCACTCTCCGCGACCCGGTGTCCGCGCAGCGAAACCTGAGTAACCTCGTAGTCATGAGGGACCACCCCCACCGCCACTCCGCCAAGCCCCCGGACGTCTGGACCGGACGCGCCACCAACCGGATGCAGTGGCTGCTGGCGCTCGGCGGCGCCGCCTGCATGGCGCTCGGCATCGAGCTGGCCGTCGACTCGGCCTGGTCGTCCGGCGCCGCTCCGCTCGTCATGTCGGTGGTCGGCTGCATCGCCGCCGGGCTGCTGGTCCTCTTCGGCACCCTCGCCTTCGTGCACGTCGACCTGCGGCTGGACAGGGAGTGCGTGGAGGTGCGCTGCGGCCACATCGGCGTGCCGCGCCGCCGCATCCCCCTCTCGCAGGTCGCCGGCGCGGAGTACGACGCGCACGTCACGCCACGTCACTGGGGCGGCTGGGGCTACCGCTGGCGGCCCGAGAAGGGCACCGCCGTGGTCGTGCGCCGCGGTGAGGGCGTCGTACTGCGTCTGTGGGACGGGCACACCTTCACCGTGACCGTCGACGACGCCGAGTCCGCGGTCCGGGTCATCCGGGACCGCCTGCGTCCCGGCCCGTCCGCCGCCTCGCACTGACCGGCGGGCTCAGGCCCGCGCCCGGCCGGCGCGTCCCGGTGCGTCGTCGGTCAGCGGACGTGCCGTCGCCAGACCCGCCAGGACGCCCGCGCCGGCCGAGACGGCGGTGAAGCTGAGAGCGTTGCCGACCGAGGCGATGCCCGCCACCGCGGTCAGGGCCGCGCCCGCGCTGAGCGCCACGGGCGTGGGGCGGGCGGAACGCCACAGCGCGTACAGCACCCAGCAGAAGGCCGCCGCCAGCAGCAGCACGCCGACGACTCCCTGCTCCGCCGCCTGCTGCAGCGGCGCCGAGTGCGGCTTGCCGTCCGGCAGCAGTGTCCGGAGCGCCGTCGGGCTCAGGTCGCCGAACCGTCCCGGGCCCACGCCGAGGGCGGCGTCCCGGCGTGCCAGCCCCGAGGCGTCGTGCCACAGCCCGATCCGGTGCTGGGTCAGCGGGCCCTCCAGGAACCGGGCGAGCCCGCCCGGCAGCGCGTCCCCGGCCACGGCCCAGGTTCCCGCGGTGATCAGGGCCGCGCTCAGCGCCAGGCCCGCGATGCCCGGGCCGCGGCGGTGCACCCGGCCGGCGGCGAGCGAGCACAGCAGCACGGCGGCGCAGGCGACGAACCCGGTGACCGACCCGAGGACGGCCGCGGTGACCGTGATGCCGGCCGCGAGCGCGCCGAGGGCCGGCCGCCGGCCCGGTGCGGCGGCCCAGGCGGCGCAGCACGCGGCGCCCGTGGAGAGCACCAGCAGGGCGGCGGTGGCTCCGGCGTGTCCGAGCGGTACGGCGATCTGCGGGCCCGGCGTGAGACGCGGGACGGCCACCGTGAGGCCGGCCCCGGCCAGTGCCCCGGCGCACGGGGCCGCGACCGGCAACAGCGCGCCGCAGATCCGGCCCGTCGCGTAGCCGGCGGCCACGGCCAGCACCGCGAGCAGCACGCCCTCCGGGCGGCCGCCGCGCACGCCCGCCGTGATCAGCGACCAGGCGGCGCACGCCCCGAGCACCAGCACGCCCGTCGCGTCAGAAACGTTCCGTCTGTCGCCGTCCTCCCCAGGACCCGCCACAGACGTCATCCCCGTGGAACGCACCCCGCCCCCCGAAACCGGCCGCCGTCCCGACCCCGCACGCCCCGGACCCGTCCGGCCGCGACGGCCGGGCGACCGAGGCCCCGGCACACCGTAACCGCTGAGGGGCGTCGTGTGGACGGGTCGGGCCGGATCGCGCCGCCGGATCGAGCCCTCGGACCGCGCCGCCCTCATGGGGGGAGCCCGGCCGGCCGGAGTGGCCCCCGCCGCCGCACCGACCGCCGCTGTCCGTGCCGAGGTCACCCGCCGTAGACTCCGCAGGGTGACCGTCACCGCAACCTCCGTGGACGAGTCGGCCCCGTCGCAGTCGCGCATCGCCCCCGGGTGGCGTGCGGCACGGCTGGTGCGTCTCCTCCCGGCTCTCGTCGCGGCGCTCTCCGGAGTGCTGCTCTACGTCAGTTTCCCGCCGCGCACCGTGTGGTGGCTGGCCCTGCCGGCCTTCGCCGTCCTCGGCGGAGTGCTGCGCGGACGCGGCTGGAAGGCGGGCCTCGGCCTCGGCTACCTGTTCGGCCTGGGCTTCCTGCTCCCGCTGCTGGTGTGGACCGGGGTGGAGGTCGGCCCCGGGCCCTGGCTGGCGCTGGTGGCGATCGAGGCGGTCTTCGTCGCTCTGGTCGGCGCGGGCGTGGCCGCGGTCTCGCGGCTGCCCGGGTGGCCCGTCTGGGCGGCCGCGGTGTGGATCGCCGGCGAGGCGGTACGCGCGCGTGTGCCGTTCCACGGCTTCCCCTGGGGCAAGATCGCGTTCGGGCAGGCCGACGGAGTCTTCCTGCCGCTCGCCGCGGTCGGCGGCACCCCGGTGCTCGGTTTCGGGGTCGTGCTGTGCGGCTTCGGTCTGTGCGAGGCGGTACGGCTGGCGGTGCTGGGGCGCCGCACCCGGGCGGTGCGGCGGTCCGCGGCGGCCGTGGCCCTGCTGAGCGTCGCCGTCCCGGTCGTCGGCGCGCTGGCCGCCCGGTCCCTGGTGAGCGACGCGGCGGAGGACGGTTACAGCACCGTCGCCGTCATCCAGGGCAACGTGCCCCGCTCCGGTCTCGAGTTCAACGCCCAGCGGCGGGCCGTGCTCGACTATCACGCCCGCGAGACCGAACGCCTGGCCGCCGAGGTCGATGCGGGCCGGATCGCCAGGCCCGACTTCGTGCTGTGGCCGGAGAACTCCTCCGACATCGACCCGTTCGTCTACGCCGACGCGCGCGCCGTCATCGACCGGGCGGCCAAGGCCGTCGGCGTGCCGATCTCGGTCGGCGGCGTCGTCGAACGGGACGGGAAGCTGTACAACGAGCAGATCCTGTGGGACCCGGTCAAGGGCCCCACCCAGACGTACGACAAGCGGCAGATCCAGCCGTTCGGCGAGTACCTCCCGCTGCGCTCGCTCATCGGCGCGATCAACAGCGACTGGACCTCGATGGTCCGCCAGGACTTCAGCCGGGGCACCGAGCCGGGCGTGTTCACCATGGACAGCGCCAAGGTCGGCCTCGTCACCTGCTACGAGGCCGCCTTCGACTGGGCCGTGCGTTCCGAGGTCGCCGACGGCGCCCAGCTGATCTCCGTGCCGAGCAACAACGCCACCTTCGACCGCAGCGAGATGACGTACCAGCAGCTCGCCATGTCCCGGGTCCGCGCCGTCGAGCACAGCCGGACGGTCACCGTGCCGGTCACCAGCGGCGTCAGCGCGATCATCATGCCGGACGGCAGGATCACCCAGAAGACCGGCATGTTCGTGCCCGGTCACCTGGTCCAGAAGGTGCCGCTGCGCTCCTCCGAGACGCCGGCCACCCGACTGGGGGTCCTGCCGGAGATGCTGTTGCTGCTGGTCGCCGCGGGGGGACTGGGCTGGGCGATCACAGCCGGAGTGCGCGGGCGGCGCGCCGGGGCGGCGTAGCCGTACGCCGGACGCACGCCCCTCGCGTCGCACGGAGGCGGCGCGGTCGGCCGGTTAGGGTCGGACTCATGCCTACTCCTGACTTCATCCGCCGTATACGGACCACGGCCGGCCACCAGCTGCTCTGGCTCCCGGGTGTCAGCGCCGTCGTCTTCGACGACGAGGGCCGGATCCTGCTGGGGCAGCGCGCGGACAACGGCAAGTGGACGGTGATCTCCGGTATCCCGGACCCGGGCGAGCAGCCCGCGGCCGCCGTCGTGCGGGAGGTGTTCGAGGAGACGGGCGTACGGTGCGTCGTCGAGCGTGTCGTCGCGGTGAGGTCGGGCCGGCAGGTCACCTACCCCAACGGCGACATCTGCCAGTTCATGGACATCTGTTTCCGCTGCCGGGCGGTCGGCGGCGAGGCGTGTGTGAACGACGACGAGTCCCTCGAGGT
The DNA here is from genome assembly GCF_040641355.1 of Streptomyces sp. NPDC020996. Taxonomy (NCBI): domain Bacteria; kingdom Bacillati; phylum Actinomycetota; class Actinomycetes; order Kitasatosporales; family Streptomycetaceae; genus Streptomyces; species Streptomyces sp. NPDC020996. The sequence goes on along the minus strand of NZ_JBFADM010000044.1, from coordinate 1,270 downwards.
CGGCTGGTTCGAACTGGACGCGCTGCCCGAGATGGGCGAGTACCAGCACTTCCGGATCAAGCAGGCGCTGTCCGACGAACCCACATGGTTCCAGCCCATGAGTGACGAGTGAAGTGTGGGTGCTGACCACATGTGGTGGGGCGGGGGTGCTGCCTAGGGTCGAGGCATGACCCCGCCCACCGCCCCTGCGGCCCCCCACGCGTCCTCCCTCGACCTCGGCGGTCGTACCGCCCTCGTCACCGGTGCCGCCGGCGGCATCGGCCGCGCCTGTGCGCTGCGGCTCGCGGCCGCCGGGGCCAAGGTCAGAGCGGTCGACCGGGACGCCGCCGGACTGGAGGAGCTCGCCGACCGTGCCGCCGGCCTGGTGGGCGGCGTCGAGCCCCACGTCCTCGACCTCACCGACCTCGACGCCGCCGAGCGGGCGGCCGCCGGCACCGATGTCCTCGTCAACAACGCCGGGCTCCAACTGGTACGCCCCATCGAGGAGTTCCCGCCCGACGTGTTCCACACCGTGCTCACCGTGATGCTGGAGGCGCCCTTCCGGCTGATCCGCGGCGCCCTGCCCCACATGTACGGGCAGAAGTGGGGCCGTATCGTCAATGTGTCCTCCGTGCACGGCCTGCGCGCCTCCGCCTACAAGTCGGCCTACGTCTCCGCCAAGCACGGTCTGGAGGGGCTGTCCAAGACCGCGGCCCTCGAAGGGGCGCCCCACGGTGTCACCTCCAACTGTGTGAATCCGGGCTATGTGCGCACTCCCCTGGTCGAGAAGCAGCTCGCCGACCAGGCCCGCGCGCACGGCATCCCCGAGGAACGCGTGCTGACGGAGGTGCTCCTGCAGGACAGCGCCGTCAAACGACTCGTCGAACCCGAGGAGGTCGCCGAGGCCGTGGCGTACCTGTGCACCCCGCAGGCCTCCTTCGTGACCGGCACCTCGCTCGTCCTCGACGGCGGCTGGACCGCGCACTGAGCGGGCCGGTTCCACTGAGCCGCCGAGTTGTCCACAGGGCTGACGGGGTGGTCGTGCGATGGGTGATCCTGTGAGTATGCCTCGCGATCACACGCAGTCCGCCGAGCGGGTCGGCGCCGCGCCACCCGCCCCGGCGACCGCCGGGGCCGAACACCACGGTCCGGCGACCGCCGGTGCCGAACGCCCCGGTCCGGCGACCGCCGGTGCCGAACGCCCCGGTCCGGCGACCGCCGGTGCCGAACGCCCCGGTCCGGCGACCGCCGGTGCCGAACGCCCCGGCCCGGCGACCGCCGCGGCCGGACG
>NZ_JBFADM010000043.1:0-74170 GCF_040641355.1 Streptomyces sp. NPDC020996 | reverse complement strand
CTGGGGCGGGGGGGGGGGGGCCCCCCCCCCGCTTGCGCTCCGTTACCGGGGTGGGGGGCGCCCCCGCGGGGGCCCCCCCCCTCTCCGCCGTGCGCGGCGGCGACGCGGGTCAGGGCCGGCGCGCCCGGCCCATCGTGCGGGTGAACGTCGCCGGGTCGTCGTCGAAGCCGTGGATGCCGGGGTGGTAGTCCCAGACGCTGTCGCCCTCCCGCACGAACTCCGCGACGGTCGCCGCCGTCGCCCCGAGGACGCCGCCGAAGTCGTCCTCGGCCAGCACGGTGTACCCCTCCCGTATGCGCAGGCCCGCGCTGCGCACGCCGACGAACGTCCGGCGCGCGGGCCGCTGCTGGATCACCACACCGACCACCACGCGCGCGTACCGCTCGCTGAGCCGCTCGAGCTCCAGCGTCATCACCTCGTCCCAGCCGAAACCCTTGCCGTCGTGGCTGTCCCGGTTGAGGTAGATGGTGCCGTCGGGGGAGCGGCTGTCGAAGTGCACCACATAGGCCGGATCACCGTACGGATCGTCCGTCGTATAGGTCGCCGCCACGATGTCGAGATCGGTGGGCGGCTCGCCCGCCGGACTGGGATCCCACTTGATCGCGACTTCGACCTTGCGGATGCCCTTGTTGATGGCGCTCACCCGACTCCCCTTCTCCCTATGCCGTTTTGGCCCTTAACTGCCGTGCAGACAAGGGCGGTTGTCCATCCTGCCATGCGCGCGTGGAGGTGTCCGGGGGCGTTGTCGGCCGGAGCGTGACCGCCGCCACGTTCCTGGGCCTTACCATGGCGCGGTGCTGGTCAAGTGGATTCGCTGCACCGTGGTGGACCGCCGCGGTTTCGAGCGGGGGCAGCGGAAGTGGGCGGGGCTTCTGGGGGAGCCGGGGTTTCGGGGGCAGGGCGGTGGCTGGAGCCGGCGGCGGCCGGGCGTGGCGCACGTCTTCTCCTTCTGGGAGAGCCGTTCCTTCTACGACTCCTTCATGGCCCGCTCCCACGACCGGCTGGCGGCGGCCCAGTCGGGGACCTTCAAGGACGCCCGGGCGAAACTGTTCGAGTACCGCTTCGACGTGAAGACGGGCTTCGAACCGCGTTTCACCGACGCCGACCTCGTCCGGGTGGCTCTCTGCCGCGTCCACGAAGAGCGCGCCGAGCACTTCACGCTCATGCAGGAGAAGGTCTGGAACCCCGCCATGGCGGGCTCGCCCGGCATGCTCCGGGGGCTGTTCGGGGAGGGGCCGGGGCACGAGTTCCTGGTCCTGTCGATGTGGCACTCGGCCGCCGAGCACGGCAAGTACCGCACGGAGCGGGTGGAGCGGCTCGCCCTGCGGGCCCAGACGGAGGCGGACATCGCGGCCCTCACGGGCGACATCGTGGATCTCGAACCGACCTGGACGGTATGAGCGCTCGCCCGAGCGCCGGAGCTCCGGCTGTGCCCTCCGGCAGCCCCCGCGGCGGCGTCCCACGGCGCGGGACGGTGTGACCTACGCCGTATGGAGACCGTACGAGTGCTCGATGTGGCGCGACCCGATCTAGGGTTTCGGCATGGCACGACCACGGCGCATCGTTCTTGTCCGGCACGGGGAGTCAACGGGCAATGTTGATGACACCGTCTACGAGCGTGAGCCCGACCACGCCCTGGCCCTGACCGAGCGCGGCCGGCGCCAGGCCGAGGAGACCGGGAAACGGCTGCGCGAGATGTTCGGGCGCGAACGCGTCAGCGTGTACGTGTCGCCGTACCGTCGTACGCACGAGACCCTGCGGGCCTTCCACCTCGACCCGGACCTCATACGCGTGCGCGAGGAGCCCCGGCTGCGGGAACAGGACTGGGGGAACTGGCAGGACCGCGACGACGTACGGCTCCAGAAGGCCTACCGGGACGCCTACGGCCACTTCTTCTACCGGTTCGCCCAGGGCGAGTCCGGGGCCGACGTGTACGACCGGGTGGGCGGCTTCCTGGAGAGCCTGTACCGCAGCTTCGAGGCGCCCGACCATCCGCCGAACGTGCTGCTGGTGACCCACGGCCTGGCCATGCGGCTGTTCTGCATGCGCTGGTTCCACTGGACGGTCGCGGAGTTCGAGTCCCTGTCGAACCCGGGGAACGCCGAGATGCGGATGCTCCGCCTCGAGGACGACGGCAAGTACGTGCTCGACCGGCCCTTCGAGCGGTGGCGGGACCCGGAACCGTACGGGATCTTCGGGTAGCGCGGCGGTAGGAGTCGGAACTGTCCGTGTGCGATGGGAACTCTCTGTGACCGTCGGGCGTTGTCGGGGCAGTTGCTGTCCGAAGAGGCGCGGGGGTGGCCGGAGAGATGGTGGCCGGAGGGGTGGTGGCCGGAGGGGTGGTGCGGATGGCCGGTCCGGGGTCCCCGCTGTCGGTTCCCCGGACCGGGACCGGCCATCCGCGGCCCGCCGCGGGGCCGGCCCGGTCAGCCGGCCGGCGGAGCGGTCGTGCCGGAGAGGGCGTCCAGGTCGCTCTTGCGGACCCGGATCACCAGCCAGGCGCTGGCGAGGGCGAGCACGGCCATGGCCGTGGCCGCGATGAAGCTCGTCGAGATGCCGTGGGCGAGCACTTCGTGACCCCATGGCGCGGGCAGCTGGTGCGTCTTGGCGAACTCCGCCTTCTGCTGCGGCGAGCCCTCGGCGAGGAACTTCGCCACCTGCTTGTCCGCCTCGTCCTTGCTGGCCGAGCCGAACACCGTCGTCAGGATCGACAGGCCGAGCGAACCGCCGACCTGCTGAGTGGTGTTGAGCAGACCGGAGGCCGCGCCCGCCTCGTGCTGGGCGACGCCGGAGACCGCGGTGACCGTCAAGGTCACGAAGTTCAGCCCCATCCCGAAGCCGAAGACCAGCATCGGTCCGAGCACTCCGCCCGCGTACGAGCTGTCGGAGCTGATCAGGCTCTGCCAGGCCAGCCCGATCATCGCCAGCGCCGAGCCCGTCAGCATGAACGGCTTGGGCCCGAGCACCGGCAGGAACCGCTGCGACAGCCCCGCGCCGAGCGCGATCACGACCGTCACCGGCAGGAACGCGAAACCGGCCTGGATCGGGCTGTAGCCGAGCACGTTCTGCACGAAGAGCACGATGTAGAAGAACATGCCGAACATCGCCGCGGCCAGGCTCAGCATGATCAGATACGTGCCCGAGCGATTGCGGTCGGCGAACATCCGCAGCGGCGTGATGGGTTCCCCGGCCCGGGATTCGATGAACGTGAAGGCGGCCAGCAGGACCACCGCGGCACTGAAGGATCCGATGGTGAGGCTGTCCCGCCAGCCCTCGTCGGCCGCCCGGATGAAGCCGTAGACCAGGGACGCCATGCCGGAGGTCGAGGTCAGCGCGCCGGCGATGTCGAAGCGTCCGGTGTGCCTTTCGGACTCGTGGATGTACAGCGGCGCGAGCAGGGCGATCGCCACGCCGATCGGCACGTTGACGAAGAGCACCCAGCGCCAGTTGAGCCACTCCGTGAGCATGCCGCCGGCGAGCAGGCCGATGGCCCCGCCGCCCGCCGAGACCGCGGCGAAGACCCCGAAGGCCCGGTTGCGTTCGGGCCCTTCGGGGAACGTGGTGGTGATGAGGGCCAGCGCGGTGGGCGACGCGATCGCGCCGCCCATGCCCTGCAGGACGCGGGCGGCCAGCAGCTGCCAGGGTTCCTGGGCGAGTCCGCCGAGCAGCGAGGCCAGGGTGAACAGCAGGATGCCGGTCATGAAGACCCGGCGTCGGCCGAGGATGTCACCGGCCCGGCCGCCGAGGAGCAGCAGGCCGCCGAAGGTGAGCGTGTAGGCACTGACGACCCAGGTGAGGTCGGTGGTGCTGAAGGCGAGGGCTTCTTGAATGTGCGGAAGGGCGATGTTCACAATCGTCGCGTCGAGTACCACCATGAGTTGGCAGGCCGCGATGACGGTGAGCGCGATGCCGGGATGCCCGCCCCGGCGGGCCGCCCCTGGCTTCTGTTCCTGTATCAACGGAGAGGTTGTCACTATGGGTCCCCCACGAGTCCGTTAGTGAACGCAGGCGTTCACTTTCGTGCTCACGGTAGTGAGTCCCCAGTAGTGAACGCAAGCGTTCACTCAGTCTGTCGTCGCTCGGCGGATCCCCCGTCGCCGCCGCGCGGCTCATCAACCCCAGACGTCCCCCATCCCGCTCGCTGGAGACACTCAGATGGTTACCTCGCGCTGGACGGCCGCCCCCGCTCGGGCGACGTCCCTCCGTCGGCGCGGAGCCGTGCTCGAACGCGCGATCCTCGACGCCGCGTTGGAGCAGCTCAGCACGGTCGGCTGGAAAGGCCTCACCATGGAGGGTGTCGCCGCCGGTGCCCAGACCGGCAAGGCCGCGGTCTATCGCCGGTGGCCGTCCAAGGAGGACCTCGTCGCGGACGCGCTGAAGGCCGGACTGCCGAGTGTCGAGACGGCGCCCGATCTCGGCAGCGTCCGCGCGGACCTGCTCGAGCTGTGCCGGCTGGCGCGCGAGGCCATGTTCTCCCTCCCCGGCTCAGCCGTTCGCGCAGTGATTCACGAATGCGACCCCGTACAGGCCGAGCGTTTCCATGGCGTCATCTACGACCAGATCGTGGAGCCCACCCTGAAGCTGCTCAGGGAGGTCATCACCCGCGGAATAGAGCGCGGAGAGGTGCGATCCGATGCGGCCAACAGTTATGTCTTCGACGCCGTCCCGGCCATGATGATGTACCGCTCCAAGATGTGCGGAAGTGAATGGAGCGACCGCGATCTCGAGGAGATGATCGACCAGTTGATGGTTCCGCTGCTGAGGCCGCACAGCGCCTGACGGCGGCACGCGGCGCCCTCGGCGCCGCCGCGGGAACCGGGGTGTCGCCGGGTGATCCCGGCGGCGTACGCTAAGGGCGCCATGCCGTACGAGCCACCCACTCACACCGTCGAGCGCTCCCTGCGCGCCACGACCGGAGCGAAGGTCATTGCCGGTGTCGACGAGGTGGGGCGCGGCGCGTGGGCCGGCCCCGTCACCGTCTGCGCGGCGATCACCGGACTGCGCCGGCCCCCTGAAGGCCTCACCGACTCCAAACTGCTCACTGTCAGGCGACGCACCGAACTCGCTGCGCACCTGCGGGAGTGGGTGACGTCGTACGCCCTGGGACACGCCTCCCCGGAGGAGATCGACGAGATGGGGATGACCGCCGCGCTGCGCCTGGCGGCGGTGCGTGCCCTGGAAGCTCTGCCGGTCCGCCCCGACGCCGTGATCCTCGACGGGAAGCACGACTATCTCGGTGCTCCCTGGCGGGTCCGCACGGTGATCAAGGGTGACCGGTCGTGCGTGGCGGTCGCGGCGGCCTCGGTGATCGCCAAGGTTCAGCGCGACAAAATGATGGCCGAACTGGGTATCGACCATGCAGACTTCGGTTTTGCGGACAACGCCGGGTATCCGTCACCCGTGCACAAGGCCGCACTGGAGGAGCGGGGCCCCACCCCGTACCACCGCTTGTCGTGGGCGTATCTTGATGCGCTGCCCCAGTGGCGGCACCTCAAGAAGGCCCGCAGCTGGGCGGACGGAAGCGTTCCGGAGGTCGAGGGTCAGCTCGGCTTCGACTTCTGACGGTTCCGCTCGCACTCGTGTGCCACCCGCCGACGCGGGCCGTACCAACGTTTGATAAATATCAGCTCATGCCTCTCATTCCCGAGGAGCCTCAGATTCACGAGAGTGCCCAGGGTCCCCGCGCCACCCCGGCCAACGGCCGTACCGCGCCGACCCCCCGCCCCGTACCCGGCCCCCGTCCAGCGGCTCCGCCGCGTCCCGGTCGTCCGGGCCCTTTCCGGCCCGCGCCGCCGGCGCAGCGTACGTCGCGTGACGTGGCTCCGGCCAAGCCCGCCCCGTCGGGCCCCGCTGCACCCGCCGCCCCCGCCACGGCTTCGGCGACCCCGCAGATCCAGCTGATCCCGGCCTCGGTCGACGGCGCGCTCGACGCCGCCGAGGAAGCCGTGGACATGCTTCTGGAGTCGGGCCGTGCCCCCGGTGACGTGCTGGTGATCACCACCGGCGAACAGCATCCGTGGGCCGCCCACGAGCTGTCCTTCGGCGAAGCCTCCTACTGGGCGCAGCACGACGCCGGCGACGACGTCTTCTACGCCGAAGCCGCCGTCGCCGAGCGCGCCGCCTCACGTCCCGTGGTCGTGGTCGCCGTCAACGGCGGTTCCGATGAGGTGGCCGCCACCGCGCTGCCGCTGGCCCATACCCGGGCCGGTGCCCTGCTGATCGTCTGCGGCGACCCGCAGAAGATCAACTCGGTACTGGGCGCAGGCGTCTGATCCGTCCCGGCACGTTCGCGTGCCGACGGAGCGACGAGTACGCCGTTGTGAGCGGCGTAGGCACGGTGGGCGGTTCGGCGTGCCCGGACTGTGTCCGGAGCGCTTGGACTGCGGCTGTGGCTTCCGGGTGCGGAAGTCTCCGTTCGGTTCCGGGGCCGGGGTGCATGCCGGGGTGACGGGATCGGCGACGGTGACGTCGTCGTGCCGGCGGGGCGACGTCGATGTCCCTTCGGGCGCCTCTCGCCCCGAAGTGGCCAGGGGTGTGCGCAGTCACGCTTCGGGCGTGGGCCGAAGGGGCACTTGCGTGTTCGCGCGCGGCAGCGGCGCGGCGTGACGGAGGCGTCCCCGGCGCAGGGAGCGATCCCGGGCGGGTACGGGCGGCCTGCCTGTCCGGTGTACGGGGTCCCCTGCGCGGCGCAGCGGTACCGTGCGCGGCGCAGGACGTGGCTTTCGCGCGCGACAGAATGTGCGACGGAATGTGCGGCGGAGCGGTGCGGGAGAGCCCTGCCGCGCCGCCGGTACGCGGCAGCGGGTGACCGCCGCGCTCAGCGGGCGGCCACGCGGCGCAGGATCTCCGAGGCGGCGCCGCCGGTACGCGGCAGCGGGAGAGGCGCCTCGGACAGGCTGAACGGCCCCGGCGTGGAATCCGCGTTGGGGTGGCGTCCGCCGCGACCCTCACCGAGGACCTGCCAGCCGTCGCGGGTCAGCGTGACGTAGGCCCCGCAGCGCAGGCCGTGCAGCGTGCAGGCGTCACGCAGGCCCCACATCCACGCGCCGTCCTCCTCGGTCCAACGCGCGTCCCCCTCACGGCAGTAGAGCAGCACGGCGGTGCGTACCGGTGTCCGGCGGCGCAGGTCGTGGGGGATGATCCGGCGCAGTTGGGCCAGCAGCACGTTACGGAACAGCCAGCCGTCGGCCGGAGCCGTGCGACGGGTGAACGAGGCGCTTGCCCGCAGCCGTTCGTCCGGGTCGAGCACCGCCACGACAGCGGTCCCCGGCCGGGGGTTATGACGGGAGTGCAGCCCGCTGACAACCTCGCGTGGATTGCGCAGCAGAGGGATGCCGGCGGCGGCCCACTCCGCCGGTTCGAGCATGCGGGCCAGGGGGGTGGCGGAAGCGGTGGACAGGTCGGCAGACGTCGTCGTGGCTGCCGCGGGGGACGGAGCAATTCCGAAGGTCACGGTCCTCCCTTCGGCTACGCGCCCACACTGCGGGCAGGGTCGGATTCGGGGGAGCGCGCACCGCAGCAGAGCCCTACCGGTCCACGGGCGGGCCGTGCGGGGAGCGGACTTCAATTCTTCCTGTCGAACTTGATTGCGGCAACGAGCAATTGGCGTCACCGTCCGAAATTCGGTGGTGTGTGGTTTATATCCCTACCCGCTGGTCGGTGATGTGACGCGTGAGGTGGTCGTTCACCTCGTATTCACTCACTCTTGGTGACCGGTTGGGTGGCGAACGCAGCGATGCGCCGTCCGGACCGCCATGGCCGGACGTGGCGGTGGGGCTGACGCCGGCCCCGGCGTCGGCGCCGGGCCGGCGTCACATGAACTCAGCCCTGCACCGCCAGAACCAGTGGCAGCACTCCCTGCGCGCCGGCGCGTCGCAGCATCCGGGCCGCGACCGCGAGCGTCCAACCGGTCTCGGTGAAGTCGTCCACGAGCAGCACCGGCCCCCCTGCCTCGGCGACGGCTGCGGCGAGAGCGGGCGGTACGGTCAGCGCGCCGTCGAGAAGCTTCAGACGCTGGGCACTGTTGCTGCGGGAGACCGGTGACGCGTCGCCGGTGTGTTCCAGGGAGCCCAGCAGCGGCAGACGGCCCACGTTCGCGATGTGTGCGCCCAGGGAGCCGACCAGTCGCGGCCTGGTGTGCGAGGGCACGGTGACCACGCCGACCGGACGTGGCGGCGCGTCCGGTGCCCCCGAGGCCCAGCCGCCCGGGCCCCTGGCCCAGTCTGCCAGCACACCCACCACGGCCTTCGCCACGTCCTCCGGGACAGCACCGTCGGGGGCCTGGGGCGCGAGCATCGGCCGCAGCCGGTTGCCCCAGCCGATGTCCGACAGACGCCCCAACGCCCTCCCCGTGCCGGCCTGTTCGCCCGCCGGGATACGCCCTTTGAGGTCCATGCCCACGGCAGCGAGCCCGGTCGGCCACATCCGGCGCGGCTCCACCTCGACACCGGCCCGGCCGAGATCCTCCCGTGCCGCGGCCAACGCCGTCGTGGACATGTCCGCGGTGAACCGCGCGCCCGCGCAGTTGTCGCAGCGGCCGCAGGGCTTGGCCGCCTCGTCGTCCAACTGGCGCTGCAGGAACTCCATGCGGCAGCCGGTCGCGGCCGCGTACTCGCGCATCGCCTGCTGTTCGGCCTTGCGCTGCCGCGCGACCCAGTCGTACCGCTCCCGGTCGTAGGTCCACGGCTGCCCGGTCGCGATCCAGCCGCCCTTGACCCGCTTTACGGCCCCGTCCACGTCGAGGACCTTCAGCATGGTCTCCAGCCGGGAGCGGCGCAGTTCCACCAAAGGCTCCAGGGCGGGCAGCGACAGGGGCCTGTCCGAGCGAGCGAGGACGTCGAGGGTGCGGCGCACCAGATCTTCCGGCGGGAAGGCGAGCGAGGCGAAGTACTCCCAGATCGCCTCGTCCTCCTTCCCGGGGAGCAGCAGCACCTCGGCGTGCTCGACTCCGCGTCCGGCACGGCCCACCTGCTGGTAGTAGGCGATGGGGGAGGACGGAGAACCGAGGTGCACCACGAATCCGAGGTCCGGCTTGTCGAAGCCCATGCCCAGCGCGGAGGTGGCGACCAGCGCCTTCACCCGGTTGGCGAGAAGGTCGTCCTCGGCCTGCTGCCGGTCGGCGTTCTCCGTCCTGCCCGTGTACGAGGCGACGGTGTGCCCCCGGTGCCGGAGGAACGCGGTGACCTCCTCGGCGGCGGCAACGGTGAGGGTGTAGACGATCCCGGAACCCGGCAGCTCGTCCAGGTGGTCGGCGAGCCAGGCCATCCGGTGCGCCGCGTCCGGCAGCCGCAGGACGGCCAGACTCAGGCTCTCCCGGTCGAGCGGACCACGGAGCACGAGCGCGTCCGTGGAGCCTCCGGTACCGAGCTGCTCGGCGACGTCGGCGGTCACCCGCGCGTTGGCGGTGGCGGTGGTCGCGAGCACCGGAACGCCCGGCGGGAGATCGCCGAGCATGGTGCGCAACCGCCGGTAGTCCGGACGGAAGTCGTGCCCCCAGTCGGAGATGCAGTGTGCCTCGTCCACCACGAGGAGCCCGGTGGCGGCGGCGAGCTTGGGCAGCACCTGGTCCCGGAAATCCGGGTTGTTGAGCCGCTCCGGACTCACCAGCAGCACGTCGACCTCGCCCGCCGCGATCTCGGCCTGGACGGTGTCCCACTCCTCGGTGTTGGCGGAGTTGATGGTGCGGGCGTGGATGCCGGCCCGGGCCGCGGCGTCGACCTGGTTCCGCATCAGCGCGAGCAGCGGGGAGACGATCACGGTGGGGCCACTGCCCTGGGCCCGCAGGAGCGAGGTCGCGACGAAGTAGACCGCGGACTTGCCCCACCCCGTGCGCTGCACGACGAGCGCCCGGCGTCTGTCGGCGACCAGCGCCTCGATCGCCCGCCACTGGTCCTCGCGCAGGCGCGCCGCCCCCGAGACGTCCCCGACGAGGCGGGCGAGAACCGCGTCGGCGGCCGCCCGGAGATCCGCGTTGCTCGTGTGCTCCATGCGTCCCATCCAACAGGACGGCACTGACAATCCGGACCGGCCGGACCGCGGGTACCGGGAGGGGAGTGGTGGGGGCGCGAGGCGGCGGGGGCGATGCGGGTGGGGGCGGGCGGCGATCGAGGCGCGGCGCGGCGCGGCGAGGTATGTGATGGTCGTACGAGTTCCTGCTCTGCATGGAAACCGCTCTGAGCTGGGCTTTTATTGGGGTGATGTCCCTGCGGAGCCGTGCGCTGTCGTGTTCCTGATCGGACTTGTCCACAGGGTCGGACCGAGATGCGCGATCCGCGAGATCGTCGGCCCATGACGAACCGCGACGAAACCACGGGATCACCCGAGAACGCCGACATCGCCGTACCCGCCGAGCGCGCCGTACTCGACGAGCGCGCCGCGCATGATGTGTACGACGCACCCCACGCCGGCCGGAACCGCCTCGACTGCACCCCTTACGAGAGCCATGGCGCCGAGCAGCAGGTCACGCTGCGCACCCCCGCCGAACTGGCGGACGCCCTGCCGTACCTGCTCGGCTACCGCCCCGAGGACAGCATCGTCCTGGTCGCGCTGCACGACAGGGACGGTCGGGGCAGGTTCGGCGGCCGGGCCCGGCTCGGCATCCCCCCGAACGCGGAGGACTGGGACTCCGCCGCCCGACAGTTGACCCACGGGCTGGTCACGGGCAGCGAGCGCAGGGGAGCGCGCCCCGAGCAGATGGTCGCCTACCTGTGCCAGGAGCCCGGTAAGGGCGAATCGGGACGCGAGGTCATGCGGCGACTGCGCCCGCTGGCCCAGAGGCTGCGCACCGAGTGCGGTCGTCTCGACGTGCCGGTGGTCGAGGCGCTGTGCATCTCGGACGGCCGCTTCTGGTCGTACTGCTGCGACAACGAGCGGTGCTGCCCGCCCGAAGGCCTGCCGATGGGCCTGCCCGGCACCTCCGTGCTGGCCGCCGCGGCCGCGTACGCCGGCCTGCGGGTGCGGGGCAGCCTGAGCGAGCTGCGGGCCAGGCTGCTCCCCTGGGAGACCGCCGCGGCCCTCGAACAGGAGACCGCCCTCGACCACGCCAACATGGCGCTCGTCCCGAGGATCCTCGACGACACGGGGCGCGCCGCGGTCGCTCAGGAGACGCTGGAGCTCGCCGACCGGACGATGCGCAGGCTTGCCGAGGCGCCGCCGGCGTCCGGCACGCTGGAAGCCGACCTCCGGGATGACGAACTGCTGGGACACGAGCAGGCCGCGGCGCTGATTCTCGGCCTGCAGGACCGGACGACACGCGATCGTGCGGCCGCCTGGATGGAGGGCGACGAGGCCGGCCCGGCGCTGCGCCTGTGGAGGGCCCTGGCCCGACGGTGCGTCGGTCCGTACCGCGAACACGCGGCGGCGCCGCTCACCCTCGCGGGCTGGGTCGCCTGGTCCGGCGGCGACGACCTGGAGGCCCGCGAGGCCCTGGCCATGGCACTCGGAGCGGACCCCGATTACCTCTTCGCCCGCCTGCTGCACCAGGCCTGCAACGAGGGACTGGACCCCGAGTCGATCCGCCGCTGCCTGCGGGCGGAGCGCCGGGGCGGCGCGGCACGGGCGCGGCAGGCCCGCGCCGAGCAGGAAGCCGAGAGCCCGGAGGACGGTGACATCACCGCGGCGGCGGTCCTGCCGCGTGCGCCTGCCCGCCTGCGACGCCGTACGCGCTCGGCCGGCGGCACCGCCAGGCCGACGAAGACGGACGGCCGGAGGCCGGGGGTTCCGCGTCCCCGCACGCCGGCCTCGGACACCAGGCGCTCCGACATCACCCGGACCGACGGCACGCGCCCGCGTGCCACGAGGAGGGACGCTGCACGACACCGCGGCGCCTGCCCCGGAGCCGGAGCCGACACGTCCCGGAGCGACGACGCCTGAGCCGTCGACGCCCGTCGACGCCGCCCACAGCGCCCGATGCGCGTGGCCGCGGCCGGGCGCGAAGCGTCGGCGTTCCAGGCCCCGACGACCGCACCCGGTGGAGCAGTTCGTGGGCATGCGGCGTGCCTCCCCGCCCTCGCAACGGGCCCGAGTGGTGCCGCACGGCGGTCCGGTACACACGGTGAAGTTCACACCCGGACCGAAGTGGATCAGCCACCGAAGCGGCCGATGAAAGGAGTGTTTATCGTCAGGCAGACGACTATGATCGCCGCATGCCCTACGACCCGTCAGCCTTTCCGCCCTTCGCCGTCACCGTGGACCTGGTCGTGCTGACCGTGCGCCGCCATGCCCTGTGCGCGTTGGCGGTACGCAGGGGCGAGCCGCCGTTCCAGGGGCGCTGGGCGCTTCCGGGCGGTTTCGTCCGGGCCGACGAGGATCTGGCGCAGGCGGCAGCGCGTGAGCTGGCGGAGGAGACGGGGCTGCGTGCCCACGACCCGGCCGCGCCCGTTCAGGGCAACGGCGCTCACCTCGAGCAGCTCGCCACCTACGGCGACCCCAAGCGGGACCCCCGGATGCGGGTGGTCAGCGTCGCCCACCTCGCGCTCGCCCCCGACCTGCCCCCGCCCCGGGCCGGTGGCGACGCCAGCAACGCACGCTGGGCACCGGTGGACGAGCTGCTGCAGCAGGGCGGGTACGGCCGTGACGGCGAGCCGGTCGCGCCGCTCGCCTTCGACCACGCGCAGATCCTGGCCGACGGCGTCGAGCGCGCCCGCTCCAAGATCGAATACTCGTCGCTCGCCACGGCGTTCTGCCCGGCCGAGTTCACCGTCGGCGAGCTGCGCCGGGTCTACGAGGCGGTGTGGGGCGTCGCGCTCGATCCGCGCAACTTCCACCGCAAGGTCACGGGCACCCCGGGCTTCCTCGTCCCCACCGGCGGGACCACAACGCGTCAGGGCGGCCGGCCGGCCCAGTTGTTCCGGGCCGGCGGGGCCACGCTGCTCAACCCGCCGATGCTGCGCCCCGAGGTGTGACGAGTACGGCCCCGGCCCGGGGTCCGGGCGACCGGCCACCCGGCCGGGCTCGGGAGTGAACGGCGAACAGGGATCCGACCGGCCCGATCACGGCCTGCACAGTTGGCTCCGTGATGTCCGAAAAACCGGATATGGCGCGCTATGTTGCTGCGGTGATCCAGGCCTTCGGACTGACCAGCAACCCGCGCAAGGAGCTTCCGCCCGCTGTGCACGACGTCTCGTTCGAGGCGGGCGCGGGCCTCGTCACCGCACTGCTCGGGACACCGGGCGCGGGCAAGACGACGGCACTCAGACTCATGCTCGAACTCCAACCGGGCCGCGGCGTCACCCACTTCAGGGGCCGCCCCCTGCACCGCATCGCTCACCCGTCGCGTGAAGTCGGCGTCCTGCTGGGCGACGTACCCGGGCATCCGGCCCGCACGGTCCGCGGTCACCTGCGCATGCTGTGCGCCGCCGCGGGCGTCCCGGCGCGCCGGGCCGACGAAGTCCTCGAAGCGGTCGACCTCGTCAGCCTGCGCCATGAGCGCCTGGGCGCCCTGTCCCGGGGCATGGACCGCCGTCTCGGCCTTGCCTGCGCCCTGCTCGCCGACCCGCACACACTCGTGCTGGACGACCCCGCCGACGGGCTCTCCGCCCGTGAAGCCCGCTGGCTGCACGGCGTACTGCGAGCCCACGCCGCCCAGGGCGGCACGGTCCTGTTCACCACGGCCGACACCAAGGAGGCGGCGCGCAACGCCGACCGTGTCGTGACGCTGGAGAAGGGCCGGCTCGTCGCCGATCAGGAGGCAGATGACTTCGCCCGCAACAGGCTGCGCCCCCGCGTCGCCGTGCGGAGTCCGCACGCCGCCCGCCTCGCCGCCGTGCTCTCCAGGGAGTCCCGCGCCGCACAGCGCTCCGTCGAGATCGTCCGTGAGGGCGGCAACCTCCTTGCCGTCTACGGCAGTAGCTGCGCCGACATCGGCGAGACCGCCTTCCGGCACGGCATCCTCGTCCACCGACTCGCCGACGAAGTGGGCGACATGGGGCCCGGGGCGGGCACGACCCCGCTGAAGGTGCCGGCACCGGGCGGGGAATCCGGTGCCGGCGAGCCTCGCGAAGCCGGCCCATCGTCCGGCACCGGCGAGTCGCAGACACCCGGCAGCCCGCACATGACCGGTGCGGTACCGAGGCCGGACGCCGCTGCCGGGCACCCGGCTCCCGCCCGCACGCCCGAGGAGCCGCAAGAGCCGCAAGGGCCGCAAGGGCCGGGGGAGCCGGAAGATCCACGAGAGGCCGATGCGTCGCAAGAAGCCCAAGAAGCCCAAGGAGCCCAAGGAGCCCAAGGAGCGCAAGAAGCACAAGAGTTGGAAGCGTCCGGGGAGTTGGATGTACCCCAAGAGACGGGAGAGTCCGAGGCGGTGCGGCCGCTGTGCCCCGACCCCGCCGCTCCGTGGCCGGACCTCGCCGCTGCCCTGGCGCCGGCGTCGGGTCCGCGCGCCCCCGAGGGGCCCGGTTCCGGCGTGCTGTCCCCCCTTCCGCCTCCCATCTCGGTCCGTTCCGCCAGGAGCCCGCTGCGCCCCCTGCGCTACGAGATCCGCCGCGCCACCGGCATCGGCACGGGTCTCCTCACCGGGGCCGCCGTGCTCCTCGGGTCCGTCCTCGTCGCCGTACTCCTCGCCCGGGCCGGTCACACCTCGCAGCCGCGCCTGCTGGCCGCCTGGCCGGAGGAGTTGCCGTTGCCGCCCGCCGCGCTCGGTGCGGGGCTGCTCGGTGCGCTTTCCTTCGGCGACGAGTTCCGCCACCCCGCCCTGGCGGCGGACCGCGGCACGGTCCCCCGTCGGCTGGGGCTGCTCACCGCGAAGCTCCTCGTGGCAGCCGCCACCGCGCTGACGCTCGCCCTCCTCACCGCGGGCTGTGACACCGCGGCGCTCTATCTGCTCTACGGGCGGGAAGTCGCGCAGGTCCCCGCCGACGGGCTCTCGCCGGTCGCGAGTTGGGCCGGGCTCGTCGTCGGGTGTGCCTGGGCCGGGGTGCTGGGCGCCGGTGTCTTCCGGTCCACCGCGGCCGGGCTGGCGGCGGTAGTTGCCGTACCCGTCGTCGTCGTACCCCTCGTACAAAGGGCCTTCCAGGGACCGGCAGTGCGAACGGCCGCGGGCTTTCCCGCGCGCGTGCGTGAGGTGTTCCTGTCGCAGTGGCCCTTCGGGGGAGAGCGCTATCTGGAGGCCGCGGCCCGCGTCATCGCCCAACCCGTCGGCGGCGCGCTGACCTTGTCGCTGACCGCGCTGCTCTGCGCGTATCTGCTCACGACCCTGCGCGGCAGGGCCCGGTGATCACGGTGCGCCCCCTCCTGGTCCCGCTCCGCGCACAACTCCCCGGGGATAGCTCATTTCTTTCTGATAAGGCGTCAATTGCGACGGGGTGAGCGATCACCCTTTCGTGTGCTTTTCACCAAAGCGCTCAAGGGAGTTGAGGGCAACGCCGACAAAGGATGCGTGAGTACCCTTGCGCACACCATGATGACCGCCGCCCGCGCCGCAGACTCCGGTCTTGCAGGTCCGGGCGAACTCGACCGCTACCCGTACGCCGAGGCGCCAGCCGTCGACCGCGTCGGAGCCCCCGCCTGGGAGAGCGCGGATCCTGAGCTGGGCCGCGTGAGCCGGCGCACCGCAGGCAGCCGCGGGCGCGGGTTGCACGGCCAACTCGTCCAGCAGCTCGGCCAGATGATCGTCTCCGGAGATCTGGGGGCGGACCGCCCGCTGGTGCCCGAGGAGATCGGCCAGCGTTTCGAGGTCTCGCGCACCGTCGTCCGTGAGTCGCTGCGCGTCCTGGAGGCCAAGGGCCTGGTCAGTGCCCGCCCGAACGTCGGCACGCGGGTGCGTCCCGTCAGCGACTGGAACCTCCTCGACCCGGACATCATCGAGTGGCGGGCCTTCGGCCCGCAGCGCGATGACCAGCGCCGGGAGCTGAGCGAGCTGCGCTGGACCATCGAACCGCTCGCCGCGCGGCTCGCCGCCGGGCACGGCCGCGAGGACGTCCAGCAGCGGCTCGCCGACATGGTCGAGATCATGGGGCAGGCCATGGGGCAGGGCGACGCGCTCACCTTCTCCCGGGCCGACGCCGAGTTCCACTCCCTGCTCATCCAGGTCTCCGGCAACCGGATGCTCGAGCACCTGTCCGGGATCGTGTCGGCGGCCCTCCAGGTCTCCGGCAGCCCGGTCACGGGCTGTGACCGGCCGAACGAGACGTCGCTGGGACACCACGGCAGGATCGTCGACGCGCTCGCGGCGGGCGACGGTGCCGGAGCCGAGGTGGCCATGCGCCAATTGCTCACTGTGCACCCCGAGGTCGAGCGTGTGGTACCCGCGCCACGCGAGCACTGACCGCCCACCGCGGACGGCGCGGCCGGTGGATGCCTCCCCCTCCTGTGGCGTCACCCGGCCGGTGAGCCGTCCGCCGTCGGACCCCGCAGGATTCCCAGGATTCCCGGGATCCTGTGGGGTCCGACGGTGCGAGGGGCCGCGCGACCGGCGCAGCGACCCCGGTCCGCATCGCGGGCGACATTTTTTGTCCTTGTTTGACAATTTTTGCGCGCTTACGAGGTGTGACTCGGGCCACGCAGATTGGGCGTAACGCTCATGGAAACAGTCGCGATGACCTAAGAGGTGACAGCCGAGGAAGGAATACGGACGCCGTTCACGGCGCTGTGCCTCTTCCCGGCCCCAGCCCGTGCCGTCGGCCCGGTTCCCCAAGCCGTCGGTCGGCTCCTGTCCGCCATGGACGGGGCCGGAAGCCGTTTTCCAACGTTCCGAGAGGTTGTTCGTGTCGGCCAGCACATCCCGTACGCTCCCGCCGGAGATCGCCGAGTCCGTCTCTGTCATGGCTCTCATCGAGCGGGGAAAGGCTGAGGGGCAGATCGCCGGCGACGATGTGCGTCGGGCCTTCGAAGCTGACCAGATTCCGGCCACTCAGTGGAAGAACGTACTGCGCAGCCTCAACCAGATCCTCGAGGAAGAGGGTGTGACGCTGATGGTCAGTGCCGCAGAGCCCAAGCGCACCCGAAAGAGCGTCGCAGCGAAGAGTCCGGCCAAGCGCACCGCCACCAAGGCGGTCGCGGCCAAGACGGTGACCACGAAGAAGGCCACCGCGCCCGCAGCCCCGGCGTCGCCCACAGCCGACGCGCCCGTAGAGGACGACGCAGCCGCCAAGAGGGCCACCGCGAAGAAGGCGGCGCCCGCGAAGAAGGCGACGACCACGAAGAAGGCGGCCGCCAAGAAGGCGACGCCCGCGAAGAAGACCAGCGCCAAGAAGGACGACGTCGAGATCCTCGAGGAGGAGGTGCTCGAGGACGCGCCCAAGGCCGGCGACGAGCCCGAGGGTGCCGAGAGCGCGGGCTTCGTGCTCTCCGACGAGGACGAGGACGACGCGCCCGCCCAGCAGGTGGCCGCAGCCGGCGCCACCGCCGACCCGGTCAAGGACTACCTCAAGCAGATCGGCAAGGTCCCCCTGCTCAACGCCGAGCAGGAGGTCGAGCTCGCCAAGCGCATCGAGGCCGGTCTGTTCGCCGAGGACAAGCTGGCCAACGCCGACAAGCTGGCGCCGAAACTCAAGCGCGAGCTGGAGATCATCGCCGAGGACGGCCGCCGCGCCAAGAACCACCTCCTGGAGGCCAACCTCCGCCTGGTGGTCTCGCTGGCCAAGCGCTACACCGGCCGCGGCATGCTCTTCCTGGACCTCATCCAGGAGGGGAACCTCGGTCTGATCCGCGCGGTCGAGAAGTTCGACTACACCAAGGGCTACAAGTTCTCCACGTACGCCACCTGGTGGATCCGTCAGGCGATCACCCGGGCCATGGCCGACCAGGCCCGCACCATCCGCATCCCGGTGCACATGGTCGAGGTCATCAACAAGCTCGCGCGCGTGCAGCGCCAGATGCTCCAGGACCTGGGCCGCGAGCCCACCCCGGAGGAGCTGGCCAAGGAGCTCGACATGACCCCGGAGAAGGTCATCGAGGTCCAGAAGTACGGCCGCGAGCCCATCTCGCTGCACACCCCGCTGGGCGAGGACGGCGACAGCGAGTTCGGTGACCTCATCGAGGACTCCGAGGCGGTCGTCCCCGCGGACGCGGTCAGCTTCACGCTCCTGCAGGAGCAGCTGCACTCCGTCCTCGACACCCTGTCCGAGCGTGAGGCGGGCGTCGTCTCCATGCGCTTCGGTCTCACCGACGGTCAGCCGAAGACCCTGGACGAGATCGGCAAGGTGTACGGCGTCACGCGCGAGCGCATCCGCCAGATCGAGTCCAAGACCATGTCGAAGCTGCGCCACCCGTCGCGTTCGCAGGTGCTGCGCGACTACCTCGACTAGGTCGACTGCACGACGACGCCGAAGGCCCGGTTCCCCCGTGGGGACCGGGCCTTCGTGCTGCGGGCGGCAGCACTCTGCGTGACTCTGGGTGTCCGTTCATCACCTTGAGTCAGGAGTGTGCATGCGATCTCGCATTGTCCGAGCGCTGTCCCGGCCACTGGCCCTGGCGGCCGCGGCGGGCGCGATACCGCTGGTGTCCACCGCTCCCGCCGCCGCCGACAGCGTGGTCGTCGGAGGGTTTCCCATCGACGTGTCCGAGAGTCCGTGGACGGTGGCGCTCTCCAGCCGTGACCGGTTCGGGGGTACGCGCGCGGGGCAGTTCTGCGGCGGCGCGGCGATCGGCCGGACCACCGTGCTCACCGCGGCCCACTGTCTGGGGAAAGAGGCTCTGGGAGCGTCCCCCGAGCGGGTACGCGACCTGAAGGTCATCGCCGGCCGCACCGACCTGACAGCCGGCACCGGCCAGGAGATCGCGGTGCGCGGCGTCTGGGTCAATCCGGGGTACGACAGCGCGACCAACGCCGGCGACTTCGCCGTGCTCACGCTCGCGCACCCGCTGCCCGAGGGATCCGTCATCGGACCGGCGGCCGCCGGTGATCCCGCCTACGCCCCGGGAACGGACGCCGTCGTCTACGGCTGGGGCGATGTCACCGGCGCCGGCGACTACACGCACAGGCTGCGTGCGGCGCACGTGCACGTACTGCCGGACGCCCAGTGTCAGGAGGCGTACCCCGGAAGCGGTGACGGCGCCTATCGGGCCGACAGCATGCTGTGCGCCGGTGAGACGCGGGGCGGCCGGGACGCCTGCCAAGGGGACAGCGGGGGCCCGCTGGTGTCCCAGGGCAGGCTGATCGGTCTGGTGTCCTGGGGGAGCGGCTGCGGCCGTGCGGGCAGCCCGGGGGTCTACACGCGCGTTTCCTACGTCGTACGGGCGCTGGGGTCCTCGGGGGCGCCGCGGGCACCACGGACGCCGCACAGGGGCACCGGGGCCCGCTGAGGTGGACACAGAGGCACCGGGCCCGCTGAGGTGGACACAGAGGCACCGGGCTCGCTGAGGTGGGCTGAGGGCCTTCGCACCACGACGACGGGCGGCGCCGTCCCTGAGGACAGGGGCGGCGCCGCCCGTCTGCCGGCCTGTGCCGGAGCTGGCTCGTCGTGGGTGCGAGGCGTCAGCGCTCTTCTTCGGAGGCGGATGCGGGAACGGCCGTGAGCCGCTCCGTCTCGTCCTGTATCTCAGCGGCGATCTTCTTGAGTTCCGGCTCGAACTTGCGGCCGTGGTGGGCGCAGAAGAGCAGTTCTCCGCCGCTGAGCAGGACGACGCGCACGTACGCCTGGGCGCCGCAACGGTCGCAGCGGTCAGCGGCCGTCAGCGGGCTCGCGGGGGTCAGAACAGTAGTCACGTCGCCTCTTCTCTAGCTCGACGAGCTGTCGTACCAGGGTCAACATCCAACCAGCCCGAAAATGTTCCCGCTCGGGGCTTGCCCTCGAAAAATTTCTTCCGAGTCCGGCTGTCTGCTGCCGGTTGGCGGCGAATGTGCCGTTTTGCGTGTCTGTAGGGTTTGCGGTTTCGCGCTGTGGGTCGGTTTTCTCGTCGTTCTCGTCGTTCTCGCCCTCCCGGGCGGCTTGCCGGTTGTTCATGAGGACGTGCCCGGAGCCTAAATGGTTCATGCCTCCAAGGGAACGTGATGTGTACTTCACCCCATCGAGGGATCGAACACCCATGCGACCCTGGACTAGTCTGTCTTCCGGGTGAGGGTGGCGTTACAACGGCTCTACCAGGCCTCGGTACCCTCATGGCGGCAGACCGAGCCGCGCCCTTACCCACTGGGGCCCCATCTGAAATTCAGCGAGGAGCGAACCGCGTGACCGCCGAGACGTCCGTGCCGTCGTCCACAGCGCTGCTGGCAGGAGCAGACCGGGACG
This sequence comes from Streptomyces sp. NPDC020996, assembly GCF_040641355.1. Classification (NCBI taxonomy): domain Bacteria; kingdom Bacillati; phylum Actinomycetota; class Actinomycetes; order Kitasatosporales; family Streptomycetaceae; genus Streptomyces; species Streptomyces sp. NPDC020996. Next base: position 54,005 of record NZ_JBFADM010000043.1, on the reverse strand, counting down.
GTTCCAATTACACCGCGCGGCACCTGCTCGTCCTCGAGGGGCTCGAGGCCGTACGCAAGCGCCCGGGTATGTACATCGGATCCACCGACAGCCGCGGGCTCATGCACTGCCTGTGGGAGATCATCGACAACTCCGTCGACGAGGCCCTCGGGGGCTACTGCGACCACATCGAGGTGATCCTCCACGACGACGGTTCGGTGGAGGTCCGCGACAACGGCCGCGGCATCCCGGTCGACGTGGAGCCGAAGACCGGCCTGTCCGGCGTCGAGGTCGTGATGACCAAGCTGCACGCGGGCGGCAAGTTCGGCGGCGGCTCGTACGCCGCCTCCGGCGGCCTGCACGGCGTCGGCGCCTCCGTGGTGAACGCCCTGTCCGCCCGCCTCGACGTCGAGGTGGACCGCGGCGGCCACACCCACGCCATCAGCTTCCGGCGTGGCGTGCCCGGCGCCTTCGCGGCGAACGGCCCGGACGCCAAGTTCACGGCCGAGAGCGGCCTGCGCAAGGCCAAGCGGATTCCCAAGACCCGCAGCGGCACGCGCGTGCGCTACTGGGCCGACCGCCAGATCTTCCTCAAGGACGCCAAGCTCTCCCTGGAGAACCTGCACCAGCGGGCCCGGCAGACCGCGTTCCTGGTGCCCGGCCTGACCATCGTCGTCCGTGACGAGTTCGGCCTCGGCGAAGGCGGCAGTAAGGGCGAGGAGTCCTTCCGTTTCGACGGTGGCATCAGCGAGTTCTGCGAGTACCTGGCGAGCGACAAGCCGATCTGCGACGTCCTCCGCTTCTCCGGCCAGGGCACGTTCAAGGAGACCGTCCCGGTTCTGGACGACCACGGCCAGATGACCCCCACCGAAGTCACCCGTGAACTCGGCGTCGACGTCGCCCTGCGCTGGGGGACGGGCTACGACACGACCGTCAGGTCGTTCGTCAACATCATCGCCACCCCCAAGGGCGGCACACACGTCGCCGGCTTCGAGCAGGCCGTCGCCAAGACGATGAACGAGGTGCTGCGCGCCAAGAAGCTGCTGCGCGTAGCCGAGGACGACATCGTCAAGGACGACGCCCTGGAAGGGCTCACCGCGGTCGTCACGGTCCGTCTGGCCGAGCCCCAGTTCGAGGGCCAGACCAAGGAGGTCCTCGGCACCTCGGCGGCCCGCCGGATCGTGAACACCGTGATCACCAAGGAGCTCAAGGCCTTTCTGACCTCCGCCAAGCGCGACGCCGCCGCGCAGGCCCGGGTGGTCATGGAGAAGGTCGTCGCCGCCGCCCGTACGCGCATCGCGGCCCGCCAGCACAAGGACGCGCAGCGCCGCAAGACGGCCCTGGAGTCCTCCTCGCTCCCCGCCAAGCTCGCCGACTGCCGCAGCGACGACGTGGACCGCAGCGAGTTGTTCATCGTCGAGGGAGACTCCGCGCTCGGCACCGCCAAGCTCGCCCGGAACTCCGAGTTCCAGGCGCTGCTGCCGATCCGCGGCAAGATCCTCAACGTGCAGAAGTCGTCCGTCACGGACATGCTCAAGAACGCCGAGTGCGGCGCGATCATCCAGGTCATAGGGGCCGGCTCCGGCCGTACGTTCGACATCGACGCCGCCCGCTACGGCAAGATCATCATGATGACCGACGCCGACGTCGACGGCTCCCACATCCGCACCCTGCTGCTGACGCTGTTCCACCGCTACATGCGGCCCATGGTGGAGGCCGGCCGCGTGTTCGCCGCGGTGCCGCCGCTGCACCGGATCGAGATCGTCCAGCCCAAGAGGGGCCAGGACAAGTACGTGTACACGTACTCGGACCGCGAGCTGCGCGACAAGCTCCTCGAACTGCAGAGCAAGGGCATCCGGTACAAGGACTCCATCCAGCGCTACAAGGGTCTCGGCGAGATGGACGCCGACCAGCTGGCCGAGACGACCATGGACCCGCGCCACCGCACCCTGCGCCGGATCAACCTCTCGGACCTGGACGCGGCCGAGCAGGTCTTCGATCTGCTGATGGGCAACGACGTGGCCCCGCGCAAGGAGTTCATCTCCAGCTCGGCGGCGACACTGGACCGGTCGCGCATCGACGCCTGACCGCCGCACCGGGCGCCGGACTCACGCACGGAACCCGGCGGCGGGCCGCGCACGCCGTCACCGGGACGGCAAGCCGTACCCGCTCGCGGCCGGGGCGGTGCGCCGTGCCCGCGCCAAGGGAATTGTCCGGCCGCCGTCGGGTTGGTCACCTGATGGGGTGAAGGGTCCGGTAAAGCAGGTTCGGGGAGGTTCCCGGTCTGTCCATGCTGGGGCATGCAGTCAAGCAACGGTCCCACCCGCGCAGGCGGGAACATCGCCGGAAGTCCGGCCGTACATGACGACGACCACGCCCCGCCCGCGGCAGGGGCGCCCGCAGGGGTGCGGTACGACGACCCGTGGTACGACGCACTCGCCTCCGGCTGGGGCGAGCCGGCCGGAGGCGGCGTACCCGTTCCCGCGCAGGCTGCCGGGGCGCCGGGCCGCACGGGCGTGGCGGGAGCGGCGGAGGCGCCCGCTCCGGCCGACGTCTACCTCCAGGTCCAGCGCAGCGCGGCCTTCCAGGAAGTGCGCCGCCGGTACCGCAGGTTCGTGGTGCCGGGCGTCGTCGTCTTCCTCGCCTGGTACGTGGGCTACGTCGTGACCGCGACGACCGCCCCGGCGCTGATGGCGAGGCCGGTGGTGGGGTCCGTGAACGTGGGGATGGCCGCGGGACTCGGGCAGTTCCTCAGTACCTTCCTGCTCGCCTGGGCCTACGCCCGGCACGCCCGGCTGCGCAGGGACCGGGCAGCACTCGAACTGCGCTGGGACACACAGGAGTTGACGCGTGGCGCCCGAGGGGGTGCGTGATGACGGGCCATCACCAGACACTCGCGCTGTCGCTGTTCAGCGCGTTCGTCGCGGTCACGCTGGGCATCACCACGTGGGTGAGCCGCCACCGCCACGGCTCGGCGGAGGAGTTCTACGCGGGCGGGCGCCTCTTCTCGCCGATGGAGAATGGTTTTGCCATCGCGGGCGACTACATGTCCGCCGCGTCCTTCCTGGGCATCTCCGGGCTCATCGCGCTGTTCGGCTACGACGGGCTGCTGTATGCGGTCGGCTTCCTCGTGGCCTGGCTGGTGGTGCTGTTCCTCGTCGCCGAACTGGTCCGCAACTGCGGGCGGTTCACGCTCGCCGACGTGGTGGCGGCACGGATGAGCGAGCGGCCGGTGCGGATCGCGGCGGGCACCTCCTCGGTCACCGTGTCCGTCCTGTACCTGGTGGCGCAGATGGTGGGCGCCGGCAGCCTGGTCGCGCTGCTGCTCGGCGGAACGAGCGGGGCCGCGCGGTCCTGGACCGTGATCGGTGTCGGCGCGCTCATGATCGTCTACGTGTCGCTGGGAGGGATGCGGGCCACCACCTGGATCCAGATCGTCAAGGCGGTACTGCTGCTCGGCGGGACGCTCGTACTGACCGTGCTCGTCCTGGCGCGCTTCCACGGCGACTTCGACCGGCTCCTGTTCACGGCGGCCGCGCGCAGCGGACACGGCGAGGCGTTCCTCGCACCGGGGCTGAAGTACGGCGGGGACTGGACCGCCCGCCTCGACTTCATCAGCCTGGGACTCGCCCTGGTCCTGGGCACCGCCGGGCTGCCGCACATCCTCTCCCGCTTCTACACCGTGCCGACCGCCCGCGCGGCCCGCCGTTCCGTGCTCTGGGCGATCGGGCTCATCGGCGGCTTCTACCTGATGACGATCGTCCTCGGCTTCGGTGCGGCGGCGATCGTGGGACCGGACGCGGTACGCGGCTCGAACGCGGCGGGCAACACCGCGGTGCCGCTGCTCGCCCTCGACCTCGGAGGCGGCGCCGACTCCACGGGCGGAACGGTGCTCTTCGCCGTGGTCGCCGCCGTCGCCTTCGCCACGATCCTCGCGGTGGTCGCCGGGATCACCCTCGCCTCCTCGGCGTCCGTGGCCCACGACCTGTACGCGTCCCTGCGCCGCCGCGGCGGCAAGCCGCGCAGCGAGGTCGCCGTGGCCCGGGTCGCCGCGGTCGGCATCGGCGTCCTCGCGATCGCCCTCGGCTTGCTCGCCCGCGATCTGAACGTCGCCTACCTGGTGGGCGTCGCCTTCGCCGTCGCCGCGTCGGCGAACCTCCCGGTGCTGCTCTACTCGCTGTTCTGGGGCGGATTCACCACACGGGGCGCCGTGTGGTCCGTATACGGCGGCCTCGTGCCCGCGTTGGTGTTCGTCACCCTCTCGCCGGTGGTGTCGGGCAGCCCGGAGTCGCTCTTCCCGGGCGCCGACTTCCAGTACTTCCCGCTGCAGAACCCCGGTCTGATCTCGATCCCGCTGGGCTTCCTCGCGGGCTGGCTGGGCACGGTCACCTCCGCGGAGGCCCCGGACGAGGCCAAGCACGCGGAGACCGAGGTGCGGTCGCTCACCGGGGCGGGAGCCGTCTGACGGGGGCCTCGGTCCGTAGTGCCGCGGGCGCCGGTTCCTCGCCACCGTCGGCCGCGGTGGCGCCCGCGGCCGTCGCGGGGCATCGCGCGCCCGGCTACGGAGCCACCCGGGCGTACCGGCTACGGAGCCACGCCTGCGTACCGGCTACGGAGCCATCCAGGCGTAGAGGTGCTCCGGTCGGCCCGTGTCGCCGTACCTGAGGGACAGCCGGAGGCGGCCGGCCTGTTCGAGGTGGCGGAGGTAGCGCTGGGCCGTGGAGCGGCTCAGGCCCGTCTCGGCGGCCACCTCGTGGGCCGAGAGCGGGTGGCCGGCGCCGTGCAGGACGCGGCAGATCAGGTCGGCCGTCGGCTCCGAGTGGCCGCTGGGCAGACCCGGTGACGACGACGGCACCGACGCGGTGCGCAGCGCGCCGAAGATCCGGTCGACCTGTTCCTGCCCGGCGATCCCGCGGCCGCCGACCCGGTCGACCGTCCGGCGCAGGGCGGCGTACGAGTCGAGGCGGGTGCGCAGGGCGGCGAAGGTGAACGGCTTGACCAGATAGTGCAGGGCGCCCAGGCGCATGGCGGCCTGCACGGTCGCCACGTCGCCGGCTGCGGTGATCATGATGACGTCGGTGCCGTGGCCCTGCTCCCGCATGCGGTGGGCGAGTTCGAGGCCGGTCTGGTCGGGCAGGTAGTGGTCGAGCAGGACCAGGTCGATGGCCTCTCGCTGCACGGTCGCCAGGGCCTGGGCGGCGCTGTGCGCGCGGGCGGCCACCCGGAAGCCGGGAACCTTTCCCACGTACCTCGCGTTGATCTCGGCGACGCGGAAGTCGTCGTCCACGACCAGGACGTCAATCATCGGGCCTCTCTCCGTTCAAGGCCAGGCGGGCATCGTGTTAAGCCCGTGTTTCGGCTCCGCTGTTGTAACGCGAGCAAAAAGAGCACAACAGGCTGTTGCAGGCAAAAGAACGGCATGCGCACAGAAGGCTCCTGCTGTGGCCCGGGCCGCCTCTACCGTCCCCGGCCATGAGCCCAGACAACAGCCCCGCCATTCAGCTGCGGGGCGCCAGCAAGATCTTCAAGACCCCGTCGGGGGGTCTGCACACGGCTGTCCGAGACCTCGACCTCACCGTCGGGCGGGGGGAGTTCGTGGCGGTCGTCGGACCCACCGGCTGCGGCAAGTCGACCACGCTGACCCTGGTCAGCGGGCTGGAAGAGCCCACCGAGGGCGAGGTCCTGGTCGCCGGGGAGCCGGTCCACGGCGTCGGCGGCAAGGTCGGCTTCGTCTTCCAGCAGGACGCCACCTTCCCCTGGCGCACCGTCCTGTCCAACGTCATGGCGGGGCCGCGTTTCCGTGGCGTGCCCAAGGCCGAGGCGAAGCGGAAGGCGCGCGAATGGCTGGCCCGGGTCGGTCTCGCGGCCTTCGAGGACCGCTATCCGCACCAGCTCTCCGGCGGCCAGCGCAAGCGCGTCGCGCTCGCCGCGACCTTCGTCAACGACCCCGAGATCCTGCTGATGGACGAGCCGTTCTCGGCGCTGGACGTGCAGACCAGGGCGTTGATGTCGGACGAGTTGCTGGAGCTGTGGGAGGGCACCGGCGCCTCCGTCGTCTTCGTCACCCACGACCTGGAGGAGTCGATCGCCCTGGCCGACAAGGTCGTCGTGATGACGGCCGGGCCCGCGACCGTCAAGCACGTCTTCGACATCGACCTGCCGCGGCCCCGCAAGGTCGAGTCGGTGCGCCTGGAGCCGCGGTTCATCGAGATCTACCGCGAGATCTGGGAGTCGCTGGGCGAAGAGGTCCGCATCACCCGCGAGAGGGGTGCCGCGAATGTCGCCTGAGGTCCTCGCCACACCGGTCGTCGACACGGTCAAGGCCGCCCCGGGCCGCGCGCACTCACGCGCGCGTGCCGCCCGCAAACGCAAGATCGTCGTCACGGCGTCCCGCGTGCTGCTCCTGATCGCCTTCCTCGGCGTGTGGGAGGCGCTCTCCCGCGCCGAGATCATCGATCCGTTCAACTTCTCGATGCCCTCGAAGATCTGGGACCAGATCTACACCTGGCTGACCCACGGGACGGCGCTCGGCTCCCTGGGCGAGCAGATCTGGTTCACCCTGCACGAAGCGCTGCTGGGGTGGATCATCGGTGTCGTCGCCGGCGTGGTGTTCGGCATCGCGCTGGGGCGGATCGCCTTCCTCGCCGACATCCTCGGTCCCTACATCAAGGTGCTCAACTCGATCCCCAGGATCGTCCTCGCGCCGATCTTCGTGATCTGGTTCGGGCTCGGACCGGCCTCCAAGGTCGCCTCCGCCGTCGTGCTGGTGTTCTTCCCGGTCTTCTTCAACGCCTTCCAGGGCGCCCGGGAGGTCGACCGCAACCTGGTCGCCAACGCCCGTATCCTCGGCGCGAGCGACCGCAGGGTGACGCTTCAGGTCGTCATCCCGTCCGCCACCTCCTGGATCTTCACCAGCCTCCACGTCAGCTTCGGCTTCGCCCTCATCGGCGCCATCGTCGGCGAGTACATCGGCGCCACCAAGGGCATCGGCCTGCTCGTCGCGCAGTCCCAGGGCACCTTCAACGCGGCCGGGGTGTACGCCGCGATGGTCATCCTCGCCGTCGTCGCGCTCCTCGCGGAAGGGCTGCTCACCTTCGCCGAGCGCCGCATCTTCCGCTGGAAGCCGTCGGGCTCCGACAGCTGAACGCCCTCGAACGAGCCCCTCGAACGAGCCCCTCAAACCACCCCCCTTTCTCCCCGCACCGCCCTCTCACAAGTCACAAGGACGTGAACCTCCATGCGCAGAAGCGCCAGATACGCCTCCCTGGCCGCGGCCGGCCTGCTCGCCCTGTCCTCCCTCACCGCCTGCGCCAACGACGCGGCGGGCAGCGCCTCCGCCGGCTCCGGCGGCAAGGGCACCAAGGTCAAGATCATGGTCGGCGGCCTGGACAAGGTCATCTACCTGCCCGCGATGCTGACCCAGCGGCTCGGCTACTTCGACGCCGAAGGGCTCGACGTGGAGCTGCTGAGCGAGCCGGCCGGCGTCCAGGCGGAGACCGCGCTCGTCTCCGGCCAGGTCCAGGGCGCCGTCGGCTTCTACGACCACACGCTCGACCTGCAGACCAAGGGCAAGTCCGTGGAGTCCGTCGTGCAGTTCTCGCACGCGCCCGGCGAGGTGGAGATCGTCTCCCAGAAAGCGGCGGGCGACATCACCTCGCCCAAGGACTTCAAGGGCAGGAAGCTCGGCGTCACCGGTCTGGGCTCCTCCACCGACTTCCTCACCAAGTACCTCGCGGTCAAGAACGGCGTGCGGGTCGACCAGTTCACGCCGGTCGCCGTCGGCGCGGGACCGACCTTCATCTCGGCCCTCCAGAAGGGCGCCATAGACGGCGGCATGACGACCGATCCGACCGTCGCCACGATCCTGGACAAGAAGGCCGGCAAGGTGCTCCTCGACATGCGGACGCCGGAGGGGTCCCAGGAGGCGCTCGGCGGCCCGTACCCGTCGTCGAGCCTGTACATGCAGACGGACTGGGTGAACAGTCACAAGGACACGGTCCAGAAGCTGGCCAACGCGTTCGTCAAGACGCTCAAGTGGATGTCCACCCACAGCTCGTCCGAGATCGCGGACAAGATGCCCGCCGACTACTCGCAGGGCAACAAGGTCCTCTACGCCGCCGCCATCGAGAGCACGCTGCCGATGTTCACCAAGGACGGCGTGATGCCCGCCGACGGTCCCGCGACGGTCGAGAAGGTGCTCAAGGCGTTCAACCCCAACATCAAGAACGCCGAGGTGGACCTCGACAAGACGTACACCACCGAGTTCGTGGAGAAAGCCGCGGACTGAATCCGTATGCACAGGGGGCACGGTCCCTTCCCCGCCCCCACCCGGCCGTGCTCTCAGACGCGGGCCGCCCACACGTAACGGTGTTCCGGGCGGCCCGCGTCGCCGTACCTGAGGGTGAGCCGGGCCCGTCCGGTGCGCTCCAGCAGCTTCAGGTACCGCTGGGCGGTCTGCCGGCTCACCCCGGTCCGCTCGGCGATCTCCTGTGCCGACAGCGGGACTTCGGCGTTCATCAGGCAGCGGCGCACCAGGTCGGCGGTGGCGGGGGAGTGCCCCTTGGGCAGCCCGGGCTCCGAGGGCGCCGACAGCGCGCCGAAGATGCGGTCGACATCGGCCTGCTCCGCCTCGCCCCCGCCGTCGAGCGTGCGGCGCAGCCGCGCGTACGCCTCCAGCTTGGCGCGCAGGCCCGCGAAGGTGAACGGCTTGACCAGGTAGTGCAGCGCGCCCTGCCGCATCGCCGCCTGCACGGTCGACACGTCCCGGGCCGCCGTCACCATGATCACGTCCGCCCGGTGGCCGCGGCGGCGCATCTCCTGCACGACCGCCAGACCCGTCTCGTCGGGCAGGCAGTGGTCCAGCAGGACCAGATCGAGGCCGGGCAGCGCCTCCAGCAGACGCAGCGCCTCGCCCGCGCTGTGCGCCTCACCGGCCACGTGGAAGCCCGGGACCTTCTCCACGTAGGCGGCGTTGACCCGCGCGACCCTGATGTCGTCGTCCACGACCAGGACCTCGATCATCGCGACTCCTCCTTGACGGGGTGGTCCGTCCTGACGGGGTACCGCTCCTCGACGGGGCGGACCCCGGTCGCGGTCGGCGCGGGCTCAGGCTCGGCCAGCGCCTCGGGCAGCACCACGGTGAACTCCGCGCCGCCGCCCTCGGCCTCGGCCACCGTCGCGCTGCCGCCCTGGCGCTCGGCGAGCCTGCGCACCAGGGAGAGCCCGATGCCGCGCTCCCGGTGCGCGGGCGGCTCCTTCGTGGACCAGCCCTCGGTGAAGATCAACTCGCGTTGTTCGGCGGGGATCCCGGGCCCGGTGTCGCGCACCCTGAGCACGGCCGTACGGCCCTCGCAGCACAGCTCGACCTCCACCCGCGCGTGCGGCGTGCCCGCGACGGCGTCGAGCGCGTTGTCGACCAGGTTGCCGACGACGGTGACGAGTCCCCTGGGGTCGATCAGCCGGTCCGGCAGCCATGTCCGGTCCGAGATCCACAGGGCCACGCCCCGCTCGGCGGCGACGGTCGCCTTGCCGACCAGCAGCGCCGCGAGCAGGGGGTCCCGGATCTTCTCGGCGACCTGCTCGGAGGTGGCACGGTGGTCGCCGACCACCTCTCCGATGAACTCCACGGCGTCGTCGTACATCTCCAGTTCGAGCAGCCCCAGGAGGGTGTGCATGCGGTTGGCGTGTTCGTGGTCCTGGGCGCGCAGTGCGTCGATCAGGCCGCGCGTGGAGTCGAGCTCCCGGCCGAGCCGTTCCAGTTCGGTCCGGTCGCGCAGGGTGGCGACGGCACCGCCGTCGACGGTGGGCATGCGGTTGGCGACCAGGACGCGCCGGCCGCGCACGGTGAGCAGGTCGGTGCCCGTCACCCGGCCCGCCAGGATGTCGGCCGTCCGCCCCTCGCCGAGCACCTCGTCGGGAGACCTGCCCACGGCCTCGTCGCCGATGCCCAGCAGGCGGTGCGCCTCGTCGTTGAGGAGGCGGACCCGGCCCGCGCGGTCCAGTGCGACGACGCCCTCCCGGATGCCGTGCAGCATCGCCTCGCGTTCCGCCAGGAGCCCGGCGATGTCGGAGAAGGCCAGGTCGTGGGTCTGCCGCTGGACCCGGCGGGAGACCAGCCAGGCGGCCAGCGCGCCGACCGCCAGCGCCGCTCCGGCGTAGGCGAGCAGCTCGGGTATCGCGCCGAGGAGCCGGGCGCGGACGCTGTCGTACCTGATGCCGACCGAGACGGCGCCGACGACGTGGCCCGCGTCGTCGTACAGCGGCACCTTGCCGCGGGCCGTGCGGCCGAGGGTGCCGACGTCGATCGCCATGACCTCCTCGCCCGCCAGGGCCTCGCTGGGGTCGGTCGAGACGATGCCGCCGATCTGCCCGGGGTCGGTGTGGGACCAGCGCACGCCCCGCCAGTCCATCACCACGACGTACCGCGCCCTGGTGGCCTTCCGGATCCGTTCCGCCTCCCGCTGCACGGGCCCCTCCGGCGACGGCGGCGTGGTCTGCAGGTCCCTGACGATCCGCGGTTCCTGCGCGGTGGTCTCCGCGATCGACAGCGCACGGCGCATCGCCTGGTCGTCCAGCTGCCTGCTCAGCGGGGCCAGGAACAGCCCGGTCGCGAGCACCGCCACCCCCGCGGCGATCGCCACCTGCATCAGCAGCACCTGGGAGAACATCCGCTTGGGAAGGCCGAGACGCCGGCGTGCGGAAGGTGTGGGGCTGTGGCTCATGGCGACGACGGTACGTGGGCCCGCGCCGGCCGTCGTAGGGGGTGCGGTGGGGATTTCCCCGATCCCTCTCCGGATCAATTCCGCGATCCGCCGCCCGATCAATGCGTCGATCAATTTCTCGATCAATGTGGACCGCGACAGTCAACGGGCCGACCCGCGAGGTCAGCCCGCGAGCGCCGGTGTCAGCTCGCGCACCGCCAGCACGTCCATGCGCGCGGGCGAGCCCAGAACCGATGCCCCGCAGCTCTCCGGGCGGGGCGGCAGGGCCGCGCCCTGGGCCACCACGACGCGCCAGTGCCGCCCGTCCGTGTGGGCGACGGTCACCTCCCAGCGCGGCGTGGAGCCGCCCGTGCCCACGACGCTCTCCGTGCTCACGACCGTCAGGGCGCCGGCCGCGTGTTCGCGCGCGGCCGTGCGCACGGCCAGTTCGGCCGCCTGGCCGGGCCGCTCCCACGCGGAGCTCCCGCGGCATCCCTCGACGACGATCCGCCCCTCCTGGACGCCGCGCAGGACCTCCTCGACGGCGTCGGCCCGGGCGCGGCCGTAGGCGTATCCGTACGGCAGCACGAGCAGCGTGGGCGAGAAGCGGTGACCACCCAGATGAGTGACCTCCCAGACGCCCTCCGTCCCGGACGCGGCGAGTTCGGCGGCGAGGGGGCGGCCGAGCAGCGCGCAGCAGCGGTCGCGCCTGCCGTTGGTGCAGACGAGCGCGAGCGGGGCGCCGGTGTGGGGCCGGGCGCCGAGCACCGAGTCGAAGGTGCGGTGCTCGCCCCTGCCGAGCGCGGCCAGGTCGAGGCCGAGCAGGTCCCGCGGGTCGCTGGTGGTGGCGGAGTGCAGCCACGTCCTGCCGGGGACGGTGTGGGCCGCGTACACCCGGCGGGCGACGGGGGTGCCGCAGTCGGCGTGCCGTCCGGGGCGGCGGATGAGCGCCACCCGTACGCCCGTGCCCCGCGCGGCTGCTTTCAGGGCGTGGCCCACCGCGGGATCGAGATGGCTGGAGGTGAGCGCCTCGGCGCCCCACGGGCCGGGCTGTTCGAGCAGGAGCCAGGTCCTCGCGGTGGCCGCGGTGCCCGCGACGGGCTCGTCGAGCTCGCGGGAGGCGGAGGAGCAGATACTCACACAGGTGAGCCTAACCTGACTTCATCCCCGGCGGCTTCCGGCCGTGTCCCTGCCCGTGCCCGTGTCCCTGCCCGTGTCCCTGCCCGTGTCCCTGCCCGTGTCCATGTTCCCGCCCGTGTCCGTGTCCGTGTCCTGCTCCGGCAGTGGCTGGGGCGGCCGCGGACCGACGTAGTGGCCGCTCGGGCGCATGCGCAGGGGGCGTTCGCCGTACTCCTCCAGGGCGTGGGCGATCCAGCCCGCGGTGCGGGCCACGGCGAAGATCGTCTCGCCCGCCGTGGCGGGCATGCCGCAGGACGCGGTGAGGACGGCGAGGGCCAGGTCGACGTTGGCGTGCAGCGGGGTGTGGCGGGCGGTGGTGGCCACGACGTCGCGGGCGGCGGCGAGCGCGGGCGCGGCGTGCGGGATGTCCTCCAAGAGGTCGAACAGGACACGCGCGCGTGGGTCCTCGCCCTGGTACAGCCGGTGGCCGAGTCCCGGGATGCGCCGGCCGGCCCGCAGCTCGTCGGCGATCACAGGGCCCGCGTCGCCCTGGTCCAGCACCTCGAGCAGCAGCCGGTGGGCGTTTCCGCTGGCCGCGCCGTGCAGCGGGCCTTCCAGCACGCCGAGCCCGGCGGAGACGGCGGCGTAGGCGTGGGCGCGGGCCGACGCGGCGACGCGTACCGCCAGGGTCGAGGCGGCTAGGTCGTGGTCGACGAGGAGGGCGAGCGCGGTGTCCAGGGCGCGCAGCGAGGCCTCGTCGGCGTCCCGGCCGCTCAGCCTCGTCCACAGGCGGTGGGCGAGCGGGTCGTCGTCGCGGTGTCCGCCGTGCACCGGCGGCAGAGCGGCGACGAGCGTCGGGATGAGCGTGCGCGCCGTGCCGAGCACGGTCTCCTCGGAAAGGTCGAACCGCAGGGGGTCGGCGACCGCGGCGGCGATGGCGGCCACCCGCAACCGGTCGGTGGGGCCCGCGTGTTCGGGCAGCGCGTCGACGGCGCGGCGGGCGACGGCGACGGAGGCGCCGGGCGCGCGGAAGGTGACGCCGGGACGCAGCCGGCCCGTCCACAGCCACTCCGCGACCTCTTCGTAGGAGTGGCGGGTGGCCAGCCGGGTCGCGTCGACGCCCCGGAAGTAGTACCGGTCCGACTCGATGAGCGTGATCCGGGTCCGCACCGACAACTCGCCGCCGGAGCCCGGACTCACCGCGCTCTCCCGCCGGTTGCGCCGCGCGAGGGCCTCCACCTCGCCCGCGTCGAAGCTGCTGCCCCGCCCGCCGGGCACGCGCCGGCTGCTGAGCTGCCCGCGGCTGACGTACGCGTACACGGTCTCGGGTTTCACCCCCAGCAGTTCGGCGGCTTCCTTGGTGGTCAGGCGCCGCTCGGGGTGACCGGCGGGGGGCTCTGGATCGCGCATGGGGGTCACGGTATCCGCAGGGCGGCGGCGGATACCTCACCTCGATCCGCACCCTGATCCACAGTATTGAGCAACTGTGTCGAGCAACTGTGTCGACCGAAGCGTCGAGTGGACGGAAGGGTCCGGCTCCGCTGCCGGTGCCGGACCCTCGCCGTGGTCACAGCGCTGGGCTGTGGGCGTCAGTCGTGGGGGATGTCCTCTCGGGCACGGACGAGTGTCTCGCGGCTGATGACCACGATGCGTTCGTCGGCCGCGCGAGTGGCGTCCTCGGGCAGTTGGCCCTCGAGTTCCGCGGTGGCCTCCCGGCCGATCACGGCGTAGTTGCCGTCGCTGAGTTCGAAGATGTCGGGACAGGACTGTCCCGACAGACTGCCTCGCGCGCTGGGAGGGGCGCCGATCCGGCGTACGATTGCGACCAATGTCTCGGCCTTTCATACGGTGCCGTTGAGGACCACACAACCTGACGGTGTCGCGCTTGCAGGCGTATGAGCCGGTTACGACTACGTGTGGGGGATGTCCGCCTTCGCGTGGATGAGGGTCTCGCGGCTGACGACGACGATCCGCTCGTATTCGGCCCGGGAGGCGTCGGCGGGAAGTTCGGATTCGAGTTCTTCTGTCACGTCCGTGCCGATGACGGCGAACCTTCCGTCGGACAGTTCGAAAATGTCGGGGCAGTTGGCCCCGGTGACGCTTCCCCGCGCGGTGGGAGGGGTGCCAAGCCGACGGATGATCTGGCTCACTGGTGGGACTTCCTTAATTTCGTCGAGGCTGGATGATTCGCACCGTCGTTGCGCGGTGCGATGCGGCCCTGTGGGGCGATGGCCTCGACAACCGGGCGACACGGAGCGGCACTTGGCGGGGATCGACCCGTTCGTGGTCGCGTAGTAGTCAACCTTGTTGGTATCTGAGGAAACGCGGCGGTTTATTGCTTCGTTACCGCCCAACTGTGTGATCTGCCCGGGAGCGGGGTAGGGCGCCCGCAATTGCCGGGCGAGGACGCCCTGGCCGGGCTCACTCCTGTTCCACGGGCGGTTCGCCGACCACCCACCACTCGTCAATGTCCGTCTCCTCCAGCTGGGTGAGAAGGTCGTCGACCATGCGTCCGATTTCGGCTTCGTCGGAGGTACCGATGAGGGTGGCCCGATGGGGGCGGGTCGCGTACCAGTACTCCCGGAATATGGGGTGTTGCAGCATTCCGCGGGCAAAGCCGAAGAACTCCTCGCGGGTGATGTTGCCCATGCGGTAGTAGCAGAGCGCATTGGTGTAGAGCGCGTTCGCGAAGAGGAACTGGCGCTGTTTCCCGGGCGGCACGTGCCCGCCATAGGCGTCCAGCACCTCGGCCAGCTCCGGGTCGTCCATGGCCTTGCTCAGCAGCTCCCAGTGCTGGCGCTGTTGCAGGGCGAGGTTGGCCTGGCGCTGGATCTGCGCGGCCTGTTCGAGGAGTTCCACTCGGGTGCGCAGTGCGTTCATCGCGGGGCGCTGGGCGGCCATGGTGACGGCAGTTCCCGCGACCAGGCCGATCCCTGCCGCGGCGGCGGCCCACAGCCGCGATCCCACGCTTCCTCTGGCCATGTATACCCCCGATTCAGGCGGCCGTCCGCCGGTCGTCGGGATGCGGGTCGGCTGACGGGGACCGGCGAGCGGTGGGCGGCGCTTGCCGTCTCCCAGAGTGCCGAGCGGCTCTGACCGGCGGGGAGGCGGAGAGGAGGCGCACGGAGGGAAGCGAGGGTCGCACACTCCGGCGCCTTGCCCAGACGTCTGCCCCGCAAGTGCCGTTAGGAATCGTTCACTCAGTGGAGATTCCGCCGGCTCGTATCCTGGTGCGGCATTCCATCCCCCTGCGTGCGCCGCAGCCGCGCTCCGGTGCACGCGTCGGCGTCAGAGAGGTCGCAGAGTGAGTCAGCCGAGCCGCAGTCCCCGGCAGATCCCGGTCGTCGTGCTCGCCGGATTCCTCGGCTCGGGAAAGACCACGCTGCTCAACCACCTCCTGCACCGCAGCGGCGGCAGCCGTATCGGGGCCGTCGTCAACGACTTCGGCTCGATCGAGATCGACGCCATGGCCGTCGCCGGCGCGCTCGGCGACTCCACCGTCTCCCTCGGCAACGGGTGCCTGTGCTGCGCGGTCGACCCCGGCGAGCTCGACGCCTACCTGGAACGGCTCGCCGCGCCCTCCGCCGGCATCGACGTCATCGTGATCGAGGCCAGCGGCCTCGCCGAGCCGCAGGAACTCGTCCGCATGGTGCTCGGCAGCGAACTGCCGCAGATCGTGTACGGCGGTCTCGTCGAGGTCGTCGACGCCGCCGAGTTCGACCGCACCCGCGCGGCACACCCGGAGATCGACCGGCATCTCGCCCTCGCCGACCTCGTCGTCGTCAACAAGCTCGACCGGGCACCCGACGGCGAGCGCGTCCTCGCCCTGGTGCACTCGCTCGTCGACCGCGCCGCCGTCGTCCCCGCCAGCTACGGCCGCGTCGACCCCGAGTTCCTCTTCGACTGCCGGCCCGGCGAGGAACGCGTCGGGCAGCTGTCCTTCGACGACCTGCACGACCACGGCGACCCCGCCGCCGAGCACGCCGGCCATCCGCACACCGCCTACGACAGCCTGTCCTTCGCCTCCGACGCCCCCCTCGACCCCCGCCGGCTGATGGCGTTCCTCGACAGCCGGCCCGACGGGCTGTACCGGATCAAGGGTTACGTCGACTTCGGCGCGCACGACGTCAGGAACCGGTACGCCGTGCACGCCGTGGGCCGCTTCCTGCGCTTCTACCCGGAGCCCTGGGCCGCCGGTGAGCCGCGGCTGACCCAGCTCGTGCTCATCGGCTCCGGCATCGACGCCTCCGCCCTCGGCAAGGAACTCGAGGCGTGCAGGAGCGAGGCCCCGCACACCGCCGACGAGCACGGCATGTGGGGCGTCCTGCGCTATGTCCAGGATCCCGACGAGGGAGTCCTGGATCCCGGCGAGGGAGTCCTGGATCCCGGCGAGGGAGTCCTGGATCCCGGCGAGGGAGTCCAGGACCCCGACGACGACCTCGCGGAGCCGGCGTAGGACCCCTCCCGGGGCCCGGGTCGGCTTCCCGCCGGATCGCGGGCGACCTCACCGAAGCGACAGCGACGGCGACGGCCGCCCGCGCTGGACGGCACCCGACCGCCGCCTAGACCGGTCCCGCCACCACCGCCACCGTCTTCGGCAGCGACACGCCCGAGCCGTCGCGGCGCGGGTCGATGTCCGGCAGCTCGGCCGGGGTGCCGTTCTTCTGCGCGGCCCTGGCCGGCGCGGGACCCGCCCACGCCAGGGACAGGCAGTCCTCGCCCTTCAGGAACCGCTGGCAGCGCACACCGCCCGTGGCGCGGCCCTTGCGCGGGTACTGGTCGAACGGGGTCAGCTTGGCCGTCGTCTGGACGGAGTCGTCGAGCGTGCCGCGCGACCCCGCCACCGTGAACACGACCGCGTCCGCCGCCGGGTCCACCGCCGTGAAGGAGATGACCTTCGCGCCCTCCGTGAGCTTGATGCCCGCCACGCCGCCCGCCGGCCGGCCCTGCGGACGCACCTGCGAGGCCTGGAAGCGCAGCAGCTGCGCGTCGTCGGTGATGAAGACCAGGTCCTCCTCGCCGGTGCGCAGCTCGACCGCGCCGACGATCCGGTCGCCGTCCTTGAGCGTGATGACCTCCAGCTCGTCCTTGTTGCCCGGGTAGTCCGGCACCACGCGCTTGACGACGCCCTGTTCGGTGCCGAGCGCCAGGCCCGGGGAGGACTCGTCGAGCGTGGTCAGGCACACCACCGTCTCGTCGTCCTCCAGGGTGACGAACTCCGCCAGCGGCGCACCTCCGGAGAGGTTCGGCGCCGACGCCGTCTCCGGCAGCTGCGGGAGGTCGACGACGTTGATGCGCAGCAGACGGCCCGCTGAGGTCACCGCGCCGATCTCGCCGCGCGCCGTCGCCGGGACCGCCGAGACGATCACGTCGTGCTTGGCCCGCCGGGCGTCGGCGTCCTGCTCGAAGGGCTCGCCGTTCGCCGTGCGCGCCAGCAGCCCCGTCGAGGAGAGCAGGACCCGGCACGGGTCGTCGGCGACCTGCAGCGGCACGGCGGCCGCCGTGCTGCCCGCGGACTCCAGCAGGACCGTACGCCGCTCGGTGCCGAACTTCTTCGCCACCTGCGCCAGTTCGGAGGAGACCAGCTTGCGCAGCTCCGCGTCCGACTCCAGGATCCGGGTCAGCTCCGCGATCTCCGCGTTCAGCCGGTCCTTCTCGGCCTCCAGCTCGATGCGGTCGTACTTGGTCAGGCGGCGCAGCGGGGTGTCCAGGATGTACTGCGTCTGGATGTCCGACAGGGAGAAGCGCTCCATCAGGCGCTCCTTCGCCTGCGCGCTGTTCTCGCTGGAGCGGATCAGGCGGATGACCTCGTCGATGTCGACGAGCGCCGTCAGCAGGCCCTCCACCAGGTGCAGGCGGTCGCGCCGCTTGGTGCGCCGGAACTCGCTGCGGCGCCGCACGACCTCGAAGCGGTGGTCGAGGTAGACCTCCAGCAGCTCCTTCAGACCCAGCGTCAGCGGCTGCCCGTCCACCAGGGCCACGTTGTTGATGCCGAAGGACTCCTCCATCGGCGTCAGCTTGTACAACTGCTCCAGGACGGCCTCCGGCACGAAGCCGTTCTTGATCTCGATGACCAGGCGCAGCCCGTGCTCACGGTCGGTGAGGTCCTTGACGTCGGCGATGCCCTGGATCTTCTTCGAGCCGACCAGGTCCTTGATCTTGGCGATCACCTTCTCCGGGCCGACCGTGAAGGGCAGTTCGGTGACGACCAGGCCCTTGCGGCGCGCGGTGACGGTCTCGACGGACACCGTCGCCCGGATCTTGAACGTGCCGCGGCCCGTCTCGTAGGCGTCCCGGATGCCGGAGAGGCCGACGATGCGCCCGCCGGTGGGCAGGTCGGGGCCGGGGACGTGCTTCATCAGGGTGTCCAGATCCGCGTTCGGATAGCGGATCAGGTGGCGGGCGGCCGCGACGACCTCGGAGAGGTTGTGCGGCGGCATGTTCGTCGCCATGCCGACCGCGATCCCCGAGGAGCCGTTGACCAGCAGGTTCGGGAAGGCGGCCGGGAGCGCGACCGGTTCCTGCTCCTGGCCGTCGTAGTTGGGCGCGAAGTCGACGGTGTCCTCGTCGATCGACTCGGTCATCAGGCTGGTCGCCGCGGCCTGACGGCACTCCGTGTACCGCATGGCGGCCGGCGGGTCGTCGTTGCCCAGCGAGCCGAAGTTGCCGTGGCCGTCGACCAGCGGCACGCGCATGGAGAAGGGCTGGGCCATGCGCACCAGCGCGTCGTAGATCGACGCGTCGCCGTGCGGGTGCAGCTTGCCCATGACCTCGCCCACCACGCGGGCGCACTTCACATAGCCGCGGTCGGGGCGCAGGCCCATCTCGTTCATCTGGTAGACGATGCGGCGGTGCACCGGCTTCAGGCCGTCCCGGGCGTCCGGCAGGGCCCGGGAATAGATGACCGAGTACGCGTACTCGAGGAAGGAGCCCTGCATCTCGTCGACAACGTCGATGTCGAGGATCCGCTCCTCGAACGCGTCGTCGGGCGGCGGGGTCTTCGTGCTGCGGCGGGCCATCGCTGCCGGCTCCTCCTGGTATCTGTCGCTCGCTTGCGGGGCTGCGCGTCGCGCCCCTGCGGCTCATTCGTGCTGGAGCGTTTGACGGGATCTGACGCGGACCATTGTGGACCGCGGCACTGACAGCCTGCGCCGGGACCCGGTGCCGGCGGTCCGGCGGACACCCCGTGCCGCGCCGACGCGGCTGCACGCAGGCTAACGCGATCCGCTGTGGGCGTACGCCGTCCGGGAACTTCGCCCCGGCTCCGCCCGCTTGCATACAGTGGCAGGACCGGCAGGAAAACCGCGATGCAGGCACCGCATCCGCGATCGAAGGGACGTACATGCCCATGGGTCACACGGCCACAGACCAGGCAGGCTCCGGAGGCCTGACAGCGACCGAGCACCGCCTGGCCAACGGGCTGCGCGTGGTGCTCTCCGAGGACCACCTGACCCCGGTCGCGGCGGTGTGCCTCTGGTACGACGTCGGCTCGCGCCACGAGGTCAAGGGCCGCACCGGGCTGGCTCACCTCTTCGAGCATCTGATGTTCCAGGGCTCGGCGCAGGTGCAGGGCAACGGCCACTTCGAGCTGGTGCAGGGCGCCGGCGGCTCGCTCAACGGCACCACGAGCTTCGAGCGCACCAACTACTTCGAGACGATGCCCGCCCACCAGTTGGAGCTCGCCCTCTGGCTGGAGGCCGACCGCATGGGCTCCCTGCTCGCCGCCCTGGACGAGGAGTCCATGGAGAACCAGCGGGACGTCGTCAAGAACGAGCGCCGTCAGCGCTACGACAACGTGCCCTACGGCACCGCCTTCGAGAAGCTGACCGCCATGGCCTACCCGGACGGCCACCCCTACCACCACACCCCGATCGGCTCGATGGCCGACCTGGACGCGGCGACCCTGGAGGACGCGCGCGCGTTCTTCCGCACCTACTACGCGCCGAACAACGCCGTCCTGTCGGTCGTCGGCGACATCGACCCGGAGCAGACGCTCGCCTGGATCGAGAAGTACTTCGGGTCCATCCCGGCGCACGACGGCAAGCCCGCGCCCCGCGACGGCACGCTGCCCGACGTCATCGGCGAGCAGCTGCGCGAGGTCGTCGAGGAGGAGGTCCCGGCCCGCGCCCTGATGGCGGCCTACCGGCTGCCGCACGACGGCACGCGCGAGTGCGACGCCGCCGACCTGGCGCTCACCGTCCTCGGCGGCGGCGAGTCCTCCCGCCTGTACAACCGTCTCGTCCGGCGCGACCGCACGGCCGTCGCGGCCGGCTTCGGCCTGCTGCGGCTCGCCGGGGCGCCCTCCCTGGGCTGGCTCGACGTGAAGACCTCCGGCGACGTCGAGGTGCCGGTCATCGAGGCCGCCATCGACGAGGAGCTCGCCCGGTTCGCCGAGGAGGGCCCCACGGCCGAGGAGATGGAGCGCGCCCAGGCCCAGTTGGAGCGCGAGTGGCTGGACCGGCTCGGCACGGTCGCGGGCCGTGCCGACGAACTGTGCCGGTACGCCGTCCTCTTCGGCGACCCGCAGCTCGCCCTGACCGCCGTGCAGCGCGTGCTCGACGTGACGGCCGAGGAGGTGCGGGAGGCCGCCAGGGCGCGCCTGCGCCCCGACAACCGCGCGGTGCTCGTCTACGAGCCCGTCGCCGCCGAGGTCGCGGAGGCCGCGGACCCGCCCGAGGACCCGGAGGCCGAGGCCACCGTGGAAGGCACCGACGTCAACGAGGAGGCGGCCAAGTGACCGAGCTCGCCACGATGGAGTTCCACCCCCGGCCCAGCGCGGGCGAGGCCAGGCCCTGGGCGTTCCCGGCCCCCGAGCGCGGCACGCTCGACAACGGACTGACGGTCCTGCACTGCCACCGCCCCGGCCAGCAGGTCGTCGCCGTGGAGGTGCTCCTGGACGCCCCCCTGGACGCCGAGCCGGCCGGCTTCGACGGCGTCGCCACGATCATGGCCTGCGCCTTCTCCGAGGGCACCGACAAGCACTCCGCCGAGGAGTTCGCCGCCGAGCTGGAGCGCTGCGGCGCCACCCTCGACGCGCACGCCGACCACCCCGGCGTCCGCCTGAGCCTGGAAGTGCCGGCCTCCCGCCTGGCCAGGGCGCTCGGTCTGGTCGCCGACGCCCTGCGGGCGCCCGCCTTCGCGGACAGCGAGGTCGAGCGGCTGGTGCGCAACCGGCTCGACGAGATCCCGCACGAGCTGGCCAGCCCGTCCCGGCGCGCCGCCAAGGAGCTGTCGAAGGAACTGTTCGCGGCGGACTCGCGCATGTCGCGCCCGCGCCAGGGCACCGAGGACACCGTCTCCGACATCGACTCCGCGGCCGTACGCGCCTTCTACGAGAAGCACGTCCGCCCCGCGACCTCCACCGCCGTGGTCGTCGGCGACCTCACCGGCATCGACCTCGACGCGCTGCTCGGCGACACCCTCGGCTCCTGGACCGGCCCGGCGGCCGAGCCGCGCCCCGTGCCGCCGGTGACCGCCGACGACACCGGCCGCGTCGTCATCGTCGACCGTCCCGGCGCCGTCCAGACCCAGCTGCTCATCGGCCGCGTCGGACCCGACCGGCACGACCGCGTGTGGCCCGCGCAGGTGCTCGGCACGTACTGCCTGGGCGGCACCCTCACCTCCCGCCTGGACCGCGTGCTGCGGGAGGAGAAGGGCTACACCTACGGCGTGCGCGCCTTCGCCCAGGTGCTGCGGTCCGCGCCGGACGGCTCGGGCGCCGCGATGCTCGCCATCAGCGGCTCCGTGGACACCCCGAACACCGGCCCCGCCCTGCACGACCTGTGGACGGTGCTGCGCACCCTGGCGGCGGAGGGCCTGACCGACGCCGAGCGCGACGTCGCCGTGCAGAACCTCGTCGGCGTGGCGCCGCTGAAGTACGAGACCGCGGCCGCCGTGGCGAGCACGCTGGCCGACCAGGTCGAGCAGCACCTGCCGGACGACTTCCAGGCGACGCTGTACCGGCAGCTCGCCGAGACCGGCACCGTGGAGGCCACGGCGGCGGCCGTGAGCGCGTTCCCGGTGGACCGTCTGGTGACCGTCCTGGTCGGTGACGCCTCCCAGATCAAGGAGCCCGTCGAGGCCCTCGGCATCGGCGAAGTGACCGTCGTGCCCGCCGAGTAGCGGCACGCGCGCGTGGGGGCCCCGGTGACCGACGGGTCACCGGGGCCCTCTCATGCCCGAATTGAGGCAGAGGTTGCCTGTCTGCCCTGTGGCATGCGCTACAAAAGCGGTCTTCTGTTTGGGGATGGAGAGGCGGCCCGTTTAGCGTCGTCCGGGCTGTCCGTCAGGCAGTGCGCCGCACCCGCGGCACCGGACAGCCATCGCCGAGTCCCCGTACGGCGCGAGCCAGGGGAGCCGGGGACCCACGTCCCTGAGGTGAATCGGACGCCCGCGCCCGCGGCGAGGGGGCCCGTAGGAGACCTTCCTGCTCCGAACCTGTCAGCTAACCCGGTAGGCGAGAGGGAAGGAAAGGATCAGCCACCACATGGCGTTCACCTGCGCCACCGGGAAGCACCGCCGTCCCAGCCGTCTCAGGAGCACCTCCGCGCGCGCGGCGGGCATGGCGACGCTCGCGACCACCGGTGTGGTCGGCGCTCTGGCCGCCCCGGCGCTCGCCGCCGACAACACGGTCGAGCGGACCGGCCTGCTCCCCGTCGTCAGCCTCGGTGACGCGGTCGCCGAGAAGATCGACGCCCAGGCGGAGGCCCAGCAGCAGGCCGCCGAGGAGGCCGCGATCGAGAAGGCCGCCGAGCAGGCCGCGCGCCAGAAGGCCGCCGCGCTGGCCGCGCAGGAGCGCGAGGCCAAGGCGCGCGCCGCCCGCGAGGCCGAGCGCGAGCGCCTCAACGCGTTCACGGCGCCGATCGCGCACTCGTACGTCTCCACCGGATACCGCACCGGCGGCTCCCTGTGGTCCTCCGGCAGTCACACGGGCATCGACTTCCACGCCGCGAGCGGCACGGCGGTGCACGCCGTCGGCGTCGGCACCGTCGTCGAGGCCGGCTGGGGCGGGGCGTACGGCAACCAGGTCGTGATCAGGATGGCCGACGGCATGTACACCCAGTACGGCCACCTGTCGTCCATCGGCGTCTCGGTGGGCCAGACGGTGGCCCCGGGACAGCAGATCGGCCTGTCCGGCGCCACCGGCAACGTCACCGGACCGCACCTGCACTTCGAGGTCCGCACCACCCCCGAGTACGGCTCGGACGTCGACCCCCTCGCCTATCTGCGCAGGCACGGCGTGAACCTCTGAGGAGGGAAACCTCCGAGGGCGTGAACCTCCGAGGGCGGATCACCGGTCCGCCCCGCCGCAAGTCCGCTCCGACCCGAGCCCCGGCCAACCGGCCGGGGCTTTCGGCGTTCCGTCTGCCCGGCGGTCCGGCCCGTTGACCAAAAAATATCCCTGGATTCCGGTCCGCCGTCGGAAATTCCGGCCCATTGCATTAGAGTCGCTGAACACACGTCAATCGTCGACGTTTCACGGGGATTAATGCGGAGGTCGGTCATGCGCATTCCCGCGCACTCGGTGTGCACGGCCATTCGGGACGACATCGTCGCGGGTGTCCACGAGCGCGGCGGCCGGCTCACCGAGGAAGTCCTCGCCCGCCGCTACGGCGTCTCGCGCGTCCCCGTCCGCGAGGCCCTGCGCACGCTGGAGGCGGAGGGCTTCGTGGTGACCCGGAGGCACGCGGGCGCGTGCGTCGCCGAGCCGACCGAGCAGGAGGCCGCCGACCTGCTGGAGATGCGCGTGCTGCTGGAGCCGCTCGGCGCCTCGCGGGCCGCCCAGCGGCGCACCGAGGCCCACCTGAAGGTGCTGCGCGGCCTGGTCAGGCTGGGTCAGGAGCGCGCCAGGAGGGGCAACAGCGAGGATCTGCGCTCGCTCGGGGGCTGGTTCCACGAGACGCTCGCCCAGGCCGCCTGCAGCCCCGCGCTGACCTCGATGCTCACTCAGCTGCGCCAGAAGATCTCCTGGATGTACGCCGTGGACGCGCCGGCCGACCCGATGGAGTCCTGGGCGGAGCACGGCGCGATCGTCGACGCGGTGGCACGCGGCGACGGCGAGCGCGCGCGGGCGGTCACGGCGCTGCACACCGAGCGCTCCAGCGCCGCGCACCGGCTCCGATTCGGCGGCGGGGCGGACCGCGCCGACCGTGTGAGGAACTCGCAACATCCCGTAAACATTTCTGGGCTGCGGCATTAACATGCGCGCCGTATACAAAGAACAGATATTCAGCCGGGCCCTATTTCTGCTGCCCTTTTCCGTGCGCGCCGTAAATTCCCGCCCGCGCGCCTTCCGTATGCCCGCGTGACGAATACCGTCATCCGATCACCCGCCAATGGCCTCCGGCCGTGCACGAAAATTCCGCGCACCCGCCGGTGCCACGCGCACCCGCCCGCGCCACCCGCGGCCGCCCGTACCCGTACCGTGGCGAAGCCGCCCGGACCCGGCCCGCACCACATCGGGGACCGCCTGTGCTCGGCTCGCGACTTGGCGGAGCCGCACGCACCCGGCTCGGGGGGAGAGGGCGGCACAGCCGCACGCCGGGCTCGCGAGGTCGCGAAGCGCCTCGCGCCCGCGGCGGACGGTGAAACAGCGCGGGCCCGTCCTGTGCCACGGCGAGGCCGCCCCGGCCGCCGCAACGACGGGGCCGCCGCGCCCGGCCCCGGCAACGGCAGCCCCGCGGCCCGGCTCGTGCGGCGGCGGAGCCGCGCGCACCCGTTCCGCGGTGACGAGGGAGCCCGCCGTGATCGGTCCGGCGACCGGCGAGCCGCGCGCTCAGCTTGGACGGCGGGGTTGGACGCGCCCGGCGGGTGGGGCGACGTGGCTGTCCGGTCCGGGGCGTTGCGCGGGAGGGGTCGGCCGTGTTCGTCCCCTGCCAGGGCGGAGCGAGCGGCGCTCGGGCCGTGTGGCGGCAGGGTGGTTCGCGCCCACCACGGGCCAGGGCGGACCCTGCCTCGCTCGGTGCGGGCCACCGGCACGCCGCGTGCTCGGCTCACGCGGCGGGGGTGAATGCGTCCGGAGGTGAGACGACGTGGCTGTCCGGGGCGCTGCGCGGCGGGGTCGGCCGTGCCCGTCCCCCGCGAGGGCGAGGCGAGCCGTGCTCGGGCAAGCCGTGCGCTCGGTCTCTGTGGCGGGGTTGGACGCGCCGGCCCGTGCCCTGTCAGGGCGGGGTGAGCCGGGTCCGGGCCGTGCAGTGGCCGGGCAGTCCGTGTCCGCCCGCTCCCGGGGCGGAGCCGACCGCGCCCGCTCCCGGGGCGGAGCCGACCGCGCCCGCCCCTTCCAGGGCGCCGGCCGCGCCGTCCGTCTGCTCCGGCGGCGGCGCCGCCCGCCCTTGCACCGTGTGACGGGGGAGCTGACCGCCCTCGCCCCGTGTGACGGCGGAGCCGCGCCCCCCACTCCCGGGGGGCGCGGCTCCGTGTGGTCCGGGCGGGGGTCAGACGGTCTCGGGGAGTTCCTCGAGGCCCTCGGCGACCAGCTTCGCCAGCCGGTCGAGGGCGATGTCGGCCCCCTCGGCGTCGGAGGCGAGGACGACCTCCTGGCCGCCCTCGGCACCCAGACTCAGGACGGCCAGCATGGACGCCGCGTTGACGGGGTCGCCGTCGGCCTTGGCGATCGTTACCGGGACGCCTGTGGCCGCGGCGGCTCGGACGAAGATGGAGGCGGGGCGGGCGTGGAGGCCCTCTGCCCAGCCGATGTTGACGCGGCGCTCAGCCATGTGATGCTGCCCTTCGATTCTCAGGGTTGTCTAGACCAGTTTCCCACACCGGGGAGCGTGCCAGGAGGGGTCGTCCGACCCTTCCCGGAGTGACCTTCGGACCGCGGCCTCGGCCCGACCGTCCTCCTCGGCGGTTCACCACAGAGTGCCTCGCGCCGTCGTCAGAAGCGAGCCGTACTCTGGGGCCCATGCAGACCTCGCCGGACCGGCACGAATACCCCGACCACTGGGAGGCCGACGTCGTGCTGCGCGACGGCGGCACCGCACGCATCCGCCCCATCACCGCGGACGACGCGGATCGCCTGGTCAGCTTCTACGAGCACGTGTCGGACGAGTCGAAGTACTACCGCTTCTTCGCGCCCTACCCGCGACTGTCCGCCAAGGACGTCCACCGCTTCACGCACCACGACTTTGTGGACCGGGTGGGACTCGCGGCCACGGTCGGCGGCGAGTTCATCGCCACCGTACGCTACGACCGCATCGGCGCCGACGGCACGCCCGCCACCTCCCCCGCGGACGAGGCCGAGGTCGCCTTCCTGGTCCAGGACGCCCACCACGGGCGCGGCGTCGCCTCCGCCCTCCTCGAACACGTCGCCGCCGTCGCCCGCGAGCGCGGCATCCGCCGGTTCGTCGCCGAGGTGCTGCCCGCCAACACCAAGATGATCAAGGTGTTCACGGACGCCGGGTACACGCAGAAGCGCAGCTTCGAGGACGGCGTCGTACACCTGGAGTTCGACATCGAGCCCACCGACCGCTCCCTGGCCGTGCAGCGCGCCCGGGAGCAGCGCGCCGAGGCGCGGTCGGTACGGCGGCTGCTCGTGCCCGGCTCGGTCGCCGTGGTCGGCGTCGGCCGCACTCCGGGAGGCGTCGGACGCAGCATCCTCGACAACATCCGCGACGCCGGGTACACCGGTGCGCTGCACGCCGTGAACAGGGCCTTCGCCGAGGACCAGAAGGAGTTCGACGGGATCCCCGCCCACCGCTCGGTGCGGGAGATCGAGGGGCCCGTCGACCTCGCGGTCGTCGCCGTGCCCGCCGAGCACGTCCCCGACGTCGTCGCCGAGTGCGGCGAGCACGGCGTGCAGGGGCTGGTCGTGGTCTCCGCCGGGTACGCCGAGAGCGGCCCGGAGGGGCGCGAGCGCCAGCGTGAACTCGTCCGGCACGCGCGCGCGTACGGCATGCGCATCATCGGCCCGAACGCCTTCGGGATCATCAACACCTCCCCGGACGTGAGGCTCAACGCCTCGCTCGCCCCCGCGATGCCCCGCTCGGGCCGGATCGGCTTGTTCGCCCAGTCCGGCGCCATCGGCATCGCCCTGCTGTCCCGGCTGCAGCGGCGCGGCGGCGGGGTCACCGGCGTGACCGGCGTGTCGACGTTCGTCTCGTCCGGCAACCGCGCGGACGTCTCCGGCAACGACGTGCTCCAGTACTGGTACGACGACCCCGACACCGACGTCGCCCTGATGTACCTGGAGTCCATCGGCAACCCGCGCAAGTTCACGCGCCTGGCCCGGCGCACCGCGGCGGTGAAGCCGCTGGTCGTCGTGCAGGGCGCCGGCAGCGCGCCGCAGGGGCACGCCGTCCGCGCGACGCGCCTGCCGCACGCGACGGTGTCCGCGCTGCTGCGGCAGGCGGGCGTGATCCGCGTCGACACGATCACCGAGCTGGTCGACGCGGGCCTGCTGCTCGCCCGGCAGCCGCTGCCGGCCGGTCCGCGGGTGGCCATCCTCGGCAACTCCGAGTCGCTCGGTCTGCTGACCTACGACGCCTGCCTCTCCGAGGGGCTGCGTCCGCTGCGCCCGCTGGACCTGACCACCCAGGCCTCGGCGGCGGACTTCCACGCGGCCCTGCTGAAGGTGCTGGAGGACGACGCGTGCGACGCGGTCGTCGTCACCGCGATACCCGCCATCGGCGAGGCGCCGGCCACCGGTGCCGACGCCGACGCCGAACTGGCGCAGGCGCTCAAGTCCGCGTCGGAGCAGGTCCCCGGCAAGCCGGTGCTCGTCGTGCACGTGGAACTCGGCGGACTCGCCGAGGCCCTGTCCGCGGCGGCGAGCACCGCGCCGCGGACGTCCCCCGAGGCGCCCGGCGCCCGCCGCCTGCGCCCCTCGCAGCAACTGCCCGCGCAGGCGTCCGACCGGCAGACCGCCGCCCCCGACACCGCCGCCCCCGACACCGGCACCCGCCTCATCCCCGCCTACCCCGCCGCCGAGCGTGCCGTGCGGGCCCTGAGCGAGGCCGTGAAGTACGCGCAGTGGCGGCGCGAGGCCGCCCAGCCCGGCAAGGTCCCCGACTTCGACGGCATCGACGAGAAGGGCGCCGCCAGGATCATCGACCGCATGCTCAGCCGCGGCCAGGGACTCACCCTCGGGACCGAGGAGACGTGCGAACTGCTCGAGTGCTACGGCATCGCCGTGCGCCGCGCCGTCCCCGCCTTCACCCCGGACGACGCCGTCCGGGCGGCGGAAGACCTCGGCTATCCCGTGGCCCTGAAGGCCACCGCCCCGCACCTGCGGCACCGCGCCGACCTCGGCGGGGTGCGCCTCGACCTGGCGGACGAGGAGCAACTGCGGCGCGCGTACGCCGAGCTGTCCGGGCTGTTCGGCAAGCCGGAGGAACTGCGGCCGGTGGTGCAGGCGATGGCGCCGCGCGGGGTCGACACCATCGTCCGGGCCGTCATCGACCCGGCGGCCGGAGCGGTGCTGTCGTTCGGACTGGCCGGGCCCGCCTCCCAGCTGCTCGGGGACATGGCGCACCGGCTGATCCCGGTGACCGACCGGGAGGCGACCTCGCTGGTCCGCTCGATCCGGACGGCGCCGCTGCTGTTCGGCTGGCGCGGCTCGACGCCGGTCGACACCCCGGCGCTGGAGGAGCTGCTGCTGCGGGTGTCGAGGCTGGTCGACGACCACCCGGAAGTGGTCGCGGTGACCCTGGAGCCGGTCGTCGTCGCGCCCCACGGCCTGACCGTCCTCGGCGCCTCCGTCCGGCTGGCCCCGCCGCCCGCCCGCGACGACCTCGGCCCGCGCACCCTTCCCCGCTATTGAGTCCCCGCTACTGAGACACCTGTGACCGGTGCCTCGCAGTCAGTGCGCCCCCGTAGGATGGACGCATGGCCAAGACCAGTACGACGACCCAGGGGCTGCGAGCGGCGATCGAGCGCAGCGGCTACTACCCGGCCCTCGTGGCCGAGGCGGTGGAGGCCGCCGTGGGCGGCGAGCCCATCCGGTCGTACCTGGTCCACCAGGAGACGACGTTCGACCAGAACGAGGTGCGGCGGCACGTGACCGTGCTCGTCCTCACCGGCAACCGCTTCGTCGTCAGCCACACCGACGAGCAGGCGGCCGACAGCACCTCGCCGACGCCGTACGCCACCACGTCCACGGAGTCGGTGAAGCTCGGCCGGATCTCGTCGGTCGTGGTCAGCCGCGTGGTCGCCAACCCGGAGCAGTACACGCCGGGCACCCTGCCGCGCGAGGTCGTCCTGACCATCGGCTGGGGCGCCGTCTCCCGCATCGACCTCGAGCCCGCCGCCTGCGGCGACCCCGACTGCGAGGCCGACCACGGCTACACCGGCAACTCCACGGCGGACGACCTCAGCCTCCGCGTCAGCGAGGCGGGCGACGGCCCCGAGACCGTCCGCCAGGCTCTCGCCTTCGCGCAGGCGCTGTCCGAGGCGACCGCGGACGTCACCCGCTGATGTCCCACCCGACCCCGGCAGCCGCACCCGGCCCCGCATCCTGGGACCAGCACCCGGAACCTCTGGCCGTCGACTCCGCGCCGTGCCCCGAGTACGGCAGCGGCTCCCTCGCCGACCTGCTGCCCACGCTGGCCGCCGGCATGGGCGTACCCGGCATGACGGCCGCGATCACCGAGCTTGCCCCCGCCGACCGGAACTGCGTGTTCCTGGTCGACGGCCTGGGCTGGGAGCAGCTCAGGGCGCACCCGGAGGACGCCCCCTACCTGACCTCCCTGCTGGCCGGCTCCCGCGGCGGCACCGGCCGTCCGATCACCGCCGGCTACCCGGCGACCACCGCGACCTCCCTCGCCTCCGTCGGCACCGGCCTGCCGCCCGGCGCGCACGGCCTGCCCGGCTACACCGTGCGCGACCCCGCCACCGGCGAGCTGATGAACCAGCTGCGCTGGCAGCCCTGGACCGCGCCGCACGTCTGGCAGCCGTACCCCACCGTCTTCCAGCTGGCCGAGAAGGCCGGGGTGCACGTCGCCCAGGTGTCGTCGCCCGCCTTCCAGAACACCCCGCTCACCAAGGTCGCCCTCAGCGGCGGCGCCTTCCACGGGCGGCTGACCGGCGAGGAGCGCATGGACGTCGCCGCCGGGCAACTGGCCGCCGGCGACCGCTCCCTGGTCTACACGTACTACTCCGAGCTCGACGGTGCCGGCCACCGCTACGGCGTCGACTCCGACACCTGGCGCGGCCAGCTGATGCACGTCGACCGGCTCGTCCAGCGCCTGGCCGAGCAACTGCCGCCGCGCACCGCGCTGTACGTCACCGCCGACCACGGCATGGTCGACGTGCCGTTCGACGACGAGCACCGCATCGACTTCGACGCGGACTGGGAACTGCGCGCCGGCGTCGCCCTGCTGGGCGGCGAGGGCCGCGCCCGGCACGTCTACGCGGTGCCGGGCGCCGCCGCCGACGTGCTGACCTGCTGGCGCGAGGTGCTCGGCGAGCAGTTCTGGGTGGCCTCCCGGGACGAGGCGATCGCGGCGGGCTGGTTCGGCCCGGCCATCGACGAGCGGGTGTACGCCCGCATCGGCGACGTGGTCGCCGCCGCCCGCGACGACGTGCTGATCATCGCCTCCGAGCGGGAGCCGAAGGAGTCGGCGATGGTCGGCAACCACGGCTCGATGACCCCCGCCGAGCAACTGGTCCCGCTGCTCGAAGTACGCTCCTGAGCCGCCGCACACCCCCCGTCGCACCCCACGTCCCTGAAAGGCGTCAATTCCCCATGCCCGAGCTGGTGTTCTTCTCCGGAACGATGGACTGCGGGAAGTCGACACTGGCGCTGCAGATCGAGCACAACCGCTCGGCGCGCGGCCTCGCGGGCATGATATTCACCCGCAACGACCGCGCGGGCGAGGGCAAACTGTCCTCACGCCTCGGCCTGGTGACCGACGCGGTGGAGGTCGAGGACGGCACGGACCTGTACGCCTACCTCGTCGACCACCTCTCGCAGGGCGCCCGCGCGGACTACGTCATCGCCGACGAGGCGCAGTTCCTGGCGCCCGAGCAGATCGACCAGCTGGCGCGCGTGGTCGACGACCTCGGCCTCGACGTCTACGCCTTCGGCATCACCACCGACTTCCGCACCAAGCTGTTCCCCGGCTCGCAGCGGCTGGTCGAACTCGCCGACCGCGTCGAGGTCCTCCAGGTCGAGGCCCTGTGCTGGTGCGGGGCCCGCGCCACGCACAACGCCCGCACGGTGGGCGGCGAGATGGTCGTCGAGGGCGCCCAGGTGGTCGTCGGCGACGTCAACCAGTCGGACGCGGTCGGCTACGAGGTCCTGTGCCGCCGCCACCACCGCCGCCGCATGACCGCGGCGACAGCCCGCGCAGGCGCGCTGTCGCCCGACGTCCTGCCGGTAGCCCCCGCCTGAGGGCCGCCGGCCGGCGCGCTACCTCTGTGCCCAGACCTGGTTGGGCTGCGTGCCGCCGCCGTAGCAGTCCCAGATCTGCAGGACCGCGCCGTTGCCGGAACCGGCGGCGTCCAGGCACTTCCCCGACTGGGGGTTCGTGACCGTGCCGTTGGCGTTGAACTGCCACTGCTGGGCGCCGGTGCCGTTGCACGACCAGAGTTGCACCTTGCTGCCGTTGGCCGTGGAACCGGAGGCCACATCAAGGCACTTGCCGGTCTGCGGGTTGACGAGGGTGCCGCCGCTCCGGGTCCACTTCTGGTTCCAGCCGGTTCCGCAGTCCCACAACTGGACGGGGGTGCCGTCGGCGGTGCCCCAGTCCTTCAGGTCCAGGCAGCGGCCGCTCTGCTGTCCGACGATCGTGCCGGACGTACCGCCACCGCCACCGCCACCGGAACCGGAGCCGTTGGAGTCGTAGGAGAAGGAGTTAACCGCCAGACCGGGGCCGCCGACCCAGGGCTCGAAGCCGAACTGCACGCTGGTCATGTACCACGCCGGCGACAGGTAGCCGCGAGCGGCCGAATCGTCGGTGAAGTCCTTGATGTTGACCGTGATCGCGTTGGTGGGCTGCTGGCGGACGTAGGAGACGGTGTTCCAGGCGATGCCGTTGTTCTGACGGCCGTACCACACGTCCCAGTTGGCACCCTCGATCCAGGCCGTCCCGACCTTGGTGCCGAACGGTGTGGGCGACCCGGAGTGGTTGGCCCAGATCATCATCTCTTCGCCGTTGTTCTGGCCCGACGGGTTGGGGCTGGTGTCGAACCAGATGTCGTACGCGGCGTCCCACTGCCCGTCGGCGGTGGAGAAGTCGACGCTGGACTGCGGGTTGCCGAAGGCCGACACCTGCAGCGGCAGGCCGTTGCCGCTGGAGCAGTTGCCGTAGTGGCAGCCGGCGTAGATCGACGGATACGCCGCCGGCGCGCCGCTGGTGCCCACGTCGTGCCAGCCGGTGGTGACCTTGAAGCCGTTGTCTGACACATCGATGCACTGGGGGATCGAGTCACCCCATTCGTTGTTCTGGACGACGTACTTGCCGCCCGAGACCTTCGTGCTGTCGGTCTTGCCGCAGAGGGTGGTACTCGCGGACGCGTGCGGAGCCCCGGCCAGGGAGAGGGCGATCAGGAACAGGGCGGCCACGAGCGATGCGACAACCGCGGTCCCGTGGGGCCGCTTCAGGCGCGATCCGGTCATGTGAGTCCTTTCGCTCGCCGGGTGGCTTCTGTGGCACCCGGACGGTGGGGGACGAACTCGGGGAGCCTGGGAGCGCTCCCATTCGCCGGCGCCGACACCGGCGTCTTCCGGAAGTGAAATGAGGGATCTGGGGCCAAGACGGCCTGTCGTGCCCGTCTCCGAGGTGAAACCAGTGCGCGGCATGAGGGCTCGCCCGGCTCACTCACACCGCAACACATGAAGCCAGCGAGCCTGACGGGGTGTCAAGTGCTGTGCCTGCGTTCACTTTCTGAAGCCCGCTCAGCAGGTCGGCTCCCGAACGGCTCACCAAGCGCCGGGGCGTTCGGCGAAAGCCGATCAGCACAGAAGCGGATGGGGCTATGATCATCCGCGGCAAGGCTGTAGCGCAGAGGTCGTCGCGCCCTAGCATCGAGCTGGAGGACGTCGGTTCGAATCCGACCAGCCTTGCCGCCCTTGTCGTGGAGGAAAGTCGATTGGCGTCGGTCCGTCCTGGCCGGGCGGAGGGCGATGCCGCCCTCGGCGAGCCGGGCACCGGCGAGGAACCGGTGGAGTGGTGATGACGCAGCCGACGCCCGTACGCTGCCCGGCGATCGAACATCCGGACATCCCGATCGTCGATCCGTCCCGGCTGGACCCGCTGCTGGCCCGGCTGGGGTCGGCGCGACCGGTCACCGCCGACGAGGCCTTCCCGGTCGGCACCGTGCGCGCGGACGGGCGGGTCGACCTGTGCAAACAGGGACTGGGAGCGGCCGGTGCCGCCCGCCTGATGCCGGTCGCCGCCTCCTCGCCGCACGCCGCGCACGTCCTGCTCGGCACCAACGCCATCGGGGACGAAGGGGCGTCCACGGTCGCCGGGGCGCTCGTCGACGGCCACGGCCTGCACACCCTGTACCTCGGCTGCAACCGCATCGGCCCGGAAGGCGTCACCGCGCTCGCCGACGCGCTGGCGGACGACGACACCGTCCGCGCCCTGTGGCTCAAGCGCAACCCGGTCGGTGACGACGGCGCCGTCGCGCTCGCCGGGATGCTGCGCCGCAACACCGCGCTGCGCACCCTCGACCTCGTCAACTGCGGCCTGACCGCCGTGGGGCTGCGGGCCCTGCTCGACGCCCTCACCGGCCGCCCGCGCCCGGTGGAACGCCTCTTCCTCGGCGGGAACGGCCTGACCGCCGACACCGCCGGCCTGCTCGCGGCGCTGATCCGCGACGCGGGCGTGCGCGAGTTGTACCTGCCCGCCAACCACCTCGGCGACGAAGGCGCCGCCGTCCTCGCGGCCGCTGCCGACGCCCGGCGCCCCGTGCGCCTCGCACTGGGCGGAAACGGCATCGGCCCCGCCGGCGCCCGCGCCCTCGCCGACGCCCTGGCCGGGATCGAGGCGCTCGACCTCGGCCGGCCGAGGTCCGAACGCAGTCTCGGCGCCCCCGCCAACGCCACCGGAGACGAAGGCGCCCGCGCACTGGCCGCCGCGCTGCCGGGCAGCCCGCTGCGCCGGCTGGAGCTCTGCCACACCGGGCTCACCGGACGGGGCGCGAAGTCCCTGCTGGCAGCCGTACCGGACGACTCACCGCTGGAGTACGTCGGTCTCGGACCCGGCCTGCCCCGCAAGGTCAAGCGATCCTTCACCCAGCGCCTGCGGCCGGCGGCCGGGGCCCACCCGGACCTGCGCGCGATAGGAAGTGTCTACCGGTGAGCCCCCGCTCCGAACTCCCCTGCTTCCCACCGGAGGAGGCGGCGAGCCGGCGGCGGATCCGCCGTTACGCGGTGCCCCGGAACATGATCGAGCGGGCGACCGGACGCCGCGCGGCCGGGGACTGGCGCGGGGCGTGCGCGGCGGCCGGCGTGGACGTCGCCATCGACCTGCCCGAGGTCGCCGAGCACTGCGGCCACGACGTCGCCGCGGCCCTGGAGGACGACCTGCGCCACCTGGTGCCGGACCTGGTGCGCTGGCACCTGCCCAGGGCGCTGGGCGGCCGGACCACGATCGCCACCGGACGCACCGTCGTCCTCGCCCGCTACCGCCCGGTGCGGGCGGGTGAACGCCGGCGCTCCACGCCGTACCTGCACCTCACCACGCCCGCGATGCTCGAAGGCCCGCAGCGGCTCACCCTGCGGTTCGAGACGATCGCGGACGAGAAGGCCGCCGGCGTCTTCCAGGAAGCCGCCGAGGACTGGCGGTACGCCCGGCACCTGTGGGACGCGCGGCACACCGCCGCGCTGCTCCCGCGGTGCGGCGGCCACGACCGCCCGCCGTTCTTCCGTCCCGACGGCAGGCCGCGCACCACGGACGAGCTGCCCACCGCCGATCCCGGCCACGACGACCCGGCGGCGCGTGCCGAGTGGGTCACCCTCCTGCACCAGAACGGCGACGTCACGGCGGCCTTGAGCGCCGTCGGGATCGAACTCGACCTGACACCCCCGACCGGCCCCGCCTGGTACCGGGTCGATCCCGGGGAAGTCGTCGGCAGGCTCGCGCTCGACCACACCCGCCTGGAACCGGAGATCCGACGACTGGCGGACGAGGGAGTCGGAGACCGCTTCCTCATCGGCGTCGACTGGCGGACGAGCCTCCTGCTGGAGCCGGCGCCGTCGGCTCCCGCCGGGCTGCGCATCAGGGCCGTCAGCCGGAACGAGGCCGGCGACCTGCCCTTCCTGGCCGAGGCCCTCTGGCGCAGACTGCCCGACCTCGACCTGATGCGCGTCGGCGGAGTCGCGCCGGACCACCTGCACCCGCTGGTCCGCGAGGCGCTGTTCCCCGCACTCGGTCCCGCCGCCGGTCCCGTCGGCCCGCCCGGTCCCGCCGCGCCCGCCCCCGTCCGGGTCAGGTGCCGCGGCGAATGGCACGAGGTTGCCTTCCGCCCGGGCCACCTGCTCCACATGCCGCACGACGACGAGGAACAGCGACGCGAGCAGGCCCTGCGCGCCTTCGGCGGCGCCGTCGCCGGGTGCTTCGCCGTCCAGCAGACCTGGACGTCGGGCAGCGGCCGGCTGCCGAAGGCGCTGCGCGCCCAGCGGCAGGACCTGTTCCTGCGCGCCCAGCACGGCGACACCGACGGTGTGCTCGAACTCCTGGACGCGGGCGTGGACCCCCGGGTACGCGACGCCGCCCGGCGCACGCTGCTCCATGTGCTGCACCTGCTCGACCACGAGGCACTCCTGCCCCGGCTGCTCGCGGAGGGACTCGACCTGGAGGCCCTGGACCACCGGTACCGCACCCCGCTGTACGTGGCGGTCAACGACGGGGGTTCAAGGGCCCTCGTGGAGGCGTTGCTCGCCGCCGGCGCCCGCATCGACGTGGTCGACAATTCGGAGCTCTCGCTGGCCCAGATCGTCCGCCGGTACAAGCGCCACGACCTGGCCTTCCTGCGCAAGCGCGTGGAGGAGGAGCATCCGGGCATCGGCTCCGACTGGGTGGACGAGTGGCTGGACGAGAAGGAGCGGGAGCAGGAGCAGGGGGACGAGGACGACGGCGAGGACGAGGACCTGTGAGCACCATCCCCACCCCCCGTACCGAGCCGGGGCCGCTGGCCGCCGCGGACGACCTCGTCCGCAGGCTGCGCACCCACCGGACCGAACCCGCCGCCAACCCCCAACTGGAGGCACTGGCACTGGCGGTGACGGCCAATCAGCCCGTCCTGCTGTGGGGAGAACCCGGCATCGGCAAGTCGGCCGGCCTGGAGCAACTGGCCGCCGGACTCGGCCTGGTGCTGGAGACGGTCATCGCCAGTGTGCACGAGCCGTCGGACTTCGCCGGACTGCCGATCGTCGGCGACGACCCGGCGGTGACCGGCGTACCGATGGCCCCGCCCGACTGGGCGGTCCGGCTCAGCCGCGCCGGACAGGGCCTGCTCTTCTTCGACGAACTCTCCTCCGCGCCCCCGGCCGTGCAGGCGGCGCTGCTGCGCGTCGTCCTCGAACGCAGGGTCGGCAGCCTCGTACTGCCCGACGCGGTGCGCATCGTCGCCGCCGCCAACCCGCCCTCCAGCGCAGCGGACGGCTGGCACCTGAGCCCTCCGCTCGCCAACCGCTTCGTCCACCTCGACTGGACCCACGACCCCCGCACCGTCGCGCGCGGCATGGCGGGGACCTGGCCGGAGGCGGCCGTCCCCGCGGTCGATCCGGCCAAGGTGCCCGGTGCCGTGGCGCGGGCCCGCGGCGCCGTCTCCGGTTTCCTCACCGCCCGGCCGGGCCTGGTCCACCACATACCCGCCGACGCCGAGAGCCGCGGCCGGTCCTGGCCGTCCCCGCGGACCTGGGACATGGCGCTGCGGCTGCTCGCGACCGGATACGCGACCGGTGCCGGCCGCGAGGCCCTGGCCGCCGCGCTCACCGGCGCCGTAGGCGACGGCGCGGGCATCGAACTCCTCTCGTACCTGGACCACCTCGATCTGCCGGACCCCGAACGGGTCCTCGCCGATCCCGACGCGTTCGCCCTGCCCGACCGCGGCGACCGCCAACTGGCCTTCCTCATCGCGGTGGTCGCCGCCATCCAGAGCGAACCCACCCGGCCCCGCTGGGAGGCCGGCTGGGCCGTACTGGCCAAGGCCGTGGACGCGGGGGTGCCGGACGTCGCCGCGCGGGCCGCCACCGACCTCGCGGCGATGCGCGAGCTCGACTGGCCGGTGCCGCCCGGCATCGACGGCTTCCTGGAACTGCTGCAGCTGTCCGGGGCCCTGCCCGGCGCCCGGTGAGCCACACCGGCATGACGGCGCCCCGCGGACCCGTGAACATGACGAAACTGCTCGCCGCCCGCTACCGCGCGGCGAGCGACCGCCCCTACCTGGCGTCGGCCCTGTACGCCCTGAGCGTCGTGCCCTGCCCCGACATCCCGACCATGGCCGTGGACCGGCACTGGCGCTGCTACGTGTCGCCCGCCTTCGTCGACGCGACGCCCGTGGAGGAACTCGCGGGCGTGTGGATGCACGAGGCGGCGCACCTGCTGCGCGACCACCACGGACGCGCCGACCGGCTCCCCGCCGCCGACCAGCGCGACCGGTACCGCGTCAACGTGGCCCAGGACTGCGAGATCAACGACGACCTCCTCGCGGACGGCCTGCGCCTGCCCGACGGACGCGTCGAACCCCGCCACTTCGGCCTGCCCGACGGCCAGATCTTCGAGACCTACCTGGGGCAACTGCCGCCCCACGTACGCCGGCACGACTGCGGCTCCGGGGCCCACGGCCGCCCCGGCCCCTGGGAACTCGGCGGTTCGGGATCCGTCGGCCCCGCACCGCTCGGCGAGGTCGAGGCCCAGGCACTGCGCCGGCAGACCGCCGAGGCGATGCGCGCCCACCAGCGCGGTCGCGGCACTCTGCCGGCGGGCTGGCGCCGCTGGGCCGAGGAGGTCCTGGAGCCCACGGTGGACTGGCGGCAGGCGCTGACCGGCGCGGTCCGGGAGGCCGCCGCGTGGGCCGGCGGGGCCGTCGACTACACCTACCGCCGCCCGTCGCGCCGCACTCCGGCACTGCGCGGCGTCGTCCTGCCGAGCCTGCGCCGGCCACTGCCCCGGGTGGCCGTCGTCGTCGACACCTCCGGCTCGATGGGCGACGCGGAACTCGCCGCGGCCCTGGGCGAGGTCACCGGCGTCCTGCGCGAGGTCGGCGTCCGCGGCAACCGCGTCACCGTCCTCGCCTGCGACGCCGACGTGCACGCCGTCTCCCGGGTGACGGCCACCGAGCAGATCACCCTCGGCGGGGGCGGCGGCACCGACATGCGCGTGGGCATCGACGCGGCGCTCGCGGCCCCGGACCGCCCGAGCATCGTCGTGGTCCTCACCGACGGCCTCACCCCCTGGCCCGACGAGACCCCCTGCTGCCGTCTCATCGCCGCCCTGATAGGCCCGGCCGCCCCGCAGCCCCCGCGCTGGGTGGAGACGGTACGCGTCCCCACCGGCTGACGCACGGACCGTACGGGTGCCGGACCTGCCGCTCCGAAGCGGCCCGCCCGACGGACCCCGCCCACGCCTCACGCGAAACCGTGAGCACGGACCCGGCGACGACGTGAGTCGTCCGACCGTTCAGTCGCCGAGTGTGAACGCGAGGCGGCCCGCTGCCCCCGGCGGGCCGCTGCCCCCGGCGGGCCGCGACCGCGGCGCGGCCTACGCCCTCCGGATCGCCCTCGTAGCGGCCCTCGAAGCGGCCGTCGACGCGGCCCCCACGGCCCGGGAAGCCGGACTCCACGAGGTGAGCACGCGCGCGAAGCTGCTCTGCCTGCGCCACTACGCGGGCGCCGACGTGGCCCGCCGCGTCGACGCCCTGTGGAACAGACTCAGCGCCGGCTGCAAGCACCACCACGACGAACTCGGCCCGAGCCACACCCAGGTACGTGCCTGGCGGTCGGCCGGCGAGACGCTCTTCGCGGAACTCGACACGCCGGGAGCGGCCACCCGGCATGTCCCTCAGCAGACGGACACCGAGCGCGCCTGAAAAGGCGGCCGCACCGTCGGCCGCCCGTGTGCAGTGAACAGCCGGTGGTTGGCCGAACGCCGCGTGTAATCTCCCTAAATCTCGGCCCTGTTGGAGCAGAAACACGGCAGAGTGGCCGCCGACTGCCAGCGCTACTGCCAGACCCGCTTCCTGTGCGAGACAAGTACGGGCTGGCGCTGCCGGCCGCACTGGCGACCGACTGGGACGACGATCTCCAGACCGACGCCATGTAGGTGATGGCCGGTGGGTCCACGAAGCAGCCTCTGCGGGCCCCAGCTGCGGGCGGGCCGGCGGTTGCCCCAGGGTGCCCTCGCCTGAGACGTCGCCGAAGTTGGCGGGCCGGCGTTGCGCTGGCGCCCCGCCCGCCGCGCGGTCCCACAACCGCCGTTCCGGAAGCCCGGGTCAACCCCGCTGCTCCAGCAAAGCGAACCGCGCCCCCTCCGGATCCATGACCGCGGCCACGCGGCCGTCCGGGCTGTCGTGGGGTGCTTCGAGGACGTGGCCGCCGAGGTGGACTAGGCGGGCGGTCGCCTCGGCGGCGTCGGCGACCTCGAAGTACGTCGTCCAGTGCGAACCCCGGTCGCGGGGGGAGGGGTTGCCCACGCCGTGGATGCCGGCGACCGGGTGGCCGTCGACACGCAGGGTCACGCGGTCGCCGTCGGTGGAGGCGGTGGAGGCGGCGTCCGGGCCCTCCTCGTAGCCGAACACCGTCTCGTAGAACTTCGCGACGCTCTTGGGCTCGAAGGTCACCAGTTCGTTCCAGACGGGGGTGCCGGGCACGCCGGTGACGGCCGGGCCCGGGTGCGCCGACGCCTGCGCGATGCCGAAGACCGCGCCGGAAGGGTCGGAGGCGAGCGCGAGGCGTCCGGCCTCGCCCGCGTCCAGGGGGCCCACGCCGACCGTGCCGCCGCACAGCCGTACCGTCTCCGCCGTCCCGTCCACATCGTCCGAGGCGAGGTACGGCGTCCAGGCGATGGGCAGATGGCGGTCCGGCGGCAACTGGCCGATCCCGGCGACCTCCTGGCCGTCCTCGTCCCGCAGGGCTCGCACGTACGGGCCGAGTTGCTGGGGGCCCGGTGCGAACTCCCAGCCGAACAGGGCTGCGTAGAAGTCCTGCGTCGCGGCCAGCCCGTGCACCATCAGGCTCACCCAGCAGGGCGTGCCCGGCGCGTACCGAGCGTGCCTCCCGCCGTTCGGGCCTGCCGTCCCCCGTGACTCGGTCATCGTCGCTCTCTCCCCGGCCCCTCGCGGTGGCCGCGTCGCTTCCGCTGTGCAGGACTTCGGTTGTGCAGGACTTCGGTGCCGATGCTCGCACCACCTCCGGTGGCGCGCGGTTGGGCGCGCCGCCGCGCCGAGGCCCGCGTCCGGAGTGTGCCGAAAATGTGGCCGTCGGCTCATTTCCACGTGTTTGCCCAAGGGTGTCGATCATCTGTACAGCATGTGCCCGACCCCGTACGGTTGGTGATCGGGCCCGTCCGGCCGAGCAGAGTAGCCCGACTCGGGCGAAGCGGCCACCCCATGGGCGAGGATGGTGGCCATGAACGCCATCATTTCCGCCTCCGAACTCGCGGGCGAACTGGCGGGCCCGTGCCCGCCCGTGCTGCTGGACGTCCGCTGGCAGCTCAGCCTCGCCAAGGCGGCCGGTGAGCCGCCCTTCGACGGGCGTGCCGAGTACGCGGCCGGTCACCTGCCCGGCGCCGTCTACGTGGACCTCGACGCCGAACTCGCCTCCGCGCCCGGCGAGCGGGGCCGCCATCCGCTGCCCGACCTGGGCGAGTTCGGCGCGGCGATGCGACGGGCGGGCGTGTCGGCCGGGCGGCCGGTGGTCGTCTACGACGGCGGACAGGGCTGGGCCGCGGCCCGCGCGTGGTGGCTGCTGCGCTGGACGGGTCACCCGGACGTGCGGGTCCTCGACGGCGGGTTGCCGTCCTGGGAGGGCGACTTGGACACGGCGGTGCCCGACCCGGACGAGGGCGACTTCGAGCCGAAGCCGGGGGAGGGGCTCCTCGACGCGGACGGTGCGGCTGCGCTGGCGCGGTCCGGGGTGCTGTTCGACGCGCGGGCGGGCGAGCGCTACCGCGGCGACGTGGAGCCGATCGACCGGGTCGGCGGCCACATCCCGGGTGCCGTCTCCGCGCCCACCACCGAGAACGTCGGGCCCGACGGGCGGTTCCTGCCCGCCGGGGAACTGGCCGAACGCTTCGCGTCCCTCGGCGCGTCCGACGGCCGCGAGGTCGGCGTGTACTGCGGCTCCGGCGTGTCGGGGGCGCACGAGGTGCTGGCCCTGGCGGTCGCGGGCATTCCGGCAGCCCTGTACGTGGGTTCGTGGTCGGAGTGGTCCGCGGATCCGTCCCGGCCGGTGGCCGTGGGGCCGGACCCCCAGTAGCCCGGCGGCCCCGGAGCCGTCAGCCCCGGCGCCGTCAGCCCCGGCGACCTCGGCCCCGGCGACCTCGGCCTCGGCGAGGTCGGCCCCGGCGAGGTCGGCCTCGGCGGCCTCGGCCCCCGCGCCGTCAGCCCCGGCGACATCACGAGGGTCGGCGCATGACAGCAGGGCCTCTTGGCAGATCGGGGGTGCGAACCAAACCGATCACCAGGAGGCCCTGTTGCCGCTGCCTTTCGCGCTCACCTGTGTGGGGTCCGACTCGCCGTCCCCGTCGTGCGACTGCCTCGCGCACAGGTTCGGCGACCTGGCGGACGGGCCGCGGCGCGTGCGGGCCGCGGCGCGTGCGGTGTCACGGCCCGGACGTGAAGGGCGCGGAAAGGACCACCGCGTGATGCTGGACGCGGTCCGCTACCTGGTCGACCACGGCGTCAAGTGAGCTGATCCGTCCGCCGGCGGATTTACCGCACTACCGGCGTGTGCGCGCGCTCGCCCGTCGCCGCCCCGCTGCTCGGGCAACTGCGGCGGAGCGGGCACCCATCTGTAAATCAGATGACCCACGTCGAAAACAACTGTTGGACAGCTTTCGAGGTCGATTCGAGGATGGCCTGAGCGGCCGCCGGTGAAAACCGCACCGGAATGGAACGCCGCTGTGCGGAGGCTGAGATGGCGAGCGAAGAGACCGACGTGGTCGTGGTCGGGGCAGGGCAGGCGGGTATCGCGATGAGCGAGCACCTGACGGCTCTGGGAGTCCCGCATGTGGTCCTGGAGCGGCACCGGGTCGCCGAGCGGTGGCGTTCCGAGCGGTGGGACTCACTGGTCGCGAACGGACCCGCGTGGCACGACCGGTTCCCGGGGCTGGAGTTCCCCGATGTCGACCCCGACTCCTTCGCCTCGAAGGAGCAGGTCGCGGACTACTTCGCCGCTTATGCCGAGAAGATCGGCGCCCCGGTCAGATGCGGTGTCGAGGTGACGTCGGTGCGTCGGCACGCGGACCGGCCCGGCTTCCGGGTCAGGACGTCGGACGGCACCATCGACGCGCGTTTCGTCGTCGCGGCGACGGGGCCCTTCCAGCGGCCCGTGATTCCGCCGATCGTCCCGGACGGCGCCGTCCCCGTGCAGATCCATTCCAGCGCGTACCGCAATCCGGGCCAACTGCCCGAGGGCGCGGTCCTGGTGGTCGGGGCCGGCTCCTCGGGGGTCCAGATCGCGGACGAGCTGCGCCGGTCGGGCCGCCGCGTCTTCCTTTCCGTCGGCCCCCACGACCGTCCTCCCCGCCGGTACCGCGGGCGTGACTTCTGCTGGTGGCTGGGGGTGCTGGGGCTGTGGGACGCGGAGACGCCCGCGCAGGGCGCCGAGCACGTGACCATCGCGGTCAGCGGCGCCCACGGCGGCCGCACGGTCGACTTCCGCACCCTCGCCGCCGCCGGTATCCGGCTGGCCGGCATGACAGCGGGCTACGACGGCGGTGTGCTGCGCTTCGCCCCGGACCTGGCCGAGCACATCGCGGCCGGCGACGCGAAGTATCTGGCACTGCTGAAGGCGGCCGACGAGTACGTCACGCGCAACGGCCTCGACCTCCCCGAGGAGCCCGAGGCCCACGTGCTGGGTCCGGACCCGGACAGCGTGACCGACCCGCTGCTGGAGCTGGACCTGGCCGAGGCCGGTGTCACCTCGATCATCTGGGC
Source organism: Streptomyces sp. NPDC020996 (assembly GCF_040641355.1). Classification (NCBI taxonomy): domain Bacteria; kingdom Bacillati; phylum Actinomycetota; class Actinomycetes; order Kitasatosporales; family Streptomycetaceae; genus Streptomyces; species Streptomyces sp. NPDC020996. Next base: position 11,160 of record NZ_JBFADM010000043.1, on the reverse strand, counting down.
GACGGGCTTCGCCGCCGACTACGGCTGGCTGGAGGTCGACGCCTTCGACGAGAAGGGCCGGCCCGACCAGCGCCGGGGGGTCTCCCGTGAACCCGGTGTGTACTTCCTCGGCCTGCCGTGGCTCTCCCGGCGCGGGTCGAGCTTCATCTGGGGTGTCTGGCACGACGCCCGGTACGTCGCCGACCACATCGCCATCCGGCGGGGATACCTCGCCTACGCCACCACCGACCGGGCCACCACCGACCGGGCCGGCGGCGACCGGGCCACCACCGACCGGGCCACCATCGACCGGGCCGGCGCCGCGCCGGCCGGCGCAGAGAGCTGAGGAGCAGACCATGACCTCCGCGAACGAGGGCCGCAGCGCGAACGCCCCGATCGTGGCCGGCGGCCACACCCGGATCCGGCCCTTCAACACCCGCGACACCTATCCCGAGCAGAACCTGGACAACGACCTCTGCCAGGCCGTGGTCGCCGGCGACACGGTGTACGTGCGGGGCCAGATCGGCCAGGACCTCGACACCAGCGAGTCGGTCGGGATCGGCGACGCCGAAGCGCAGGCCGAGCGGGCGATGGCCAACATCAAGATGCTGCTGGAAGAGGCGGGCAGCCGGATGGAACACCTGGTCAAGCTGACCGTCTACCTGGTGGACCCGCGCTACCGCGAGGCGGTCTACCGCACCGTGGGCCGCTGGACGAAGGGCGTGCACCCGATCTCCACCGGTCTGGTCGTCTCCGCGCTGGCCCGTCCGGAGTGGCTGTGCGAGATCGACGCGATCGCGGTGATCCCGGGGGAGGGACGACGGTGACGTTCTCCCTGGTGGTCCGGGACGGGAAGCGGTTCGGCGTCGTGGTCAGCTCCTCCAGCCCCGCCGTCGCCGCCCGCGTCGCCCATCTGCGCCCCGGCGTCGGCGCGGCGGCGTCGCAGAACGTCACCGACCCCGTCCTCGGCACCCGCCTGCTGGAGCGCCTGGCCGAGCACGGCGACGCCGGGCGCGCACTGGCCGAGGTCACGGCGGCCCGGCGGGACGCGGCGAACATCGAGTACCGGCAGCTGACCGTCCTCGGCCGCACCGGCCCCGGCCACGCCTTCAGCGGATCCCGCACCCTGGGCACCCACGCCGCCGCCACCGCGGACGGCGCGGTCGCGGCGGGCAACATGCTGGCCGGCGAGCACATCCCCCGGGCCATGCTCGACGCCTGGTCCGCGACCACGGGGGAGCTCGAGGAACGCCTGCTGGCCGCGCTGCGGGCGGCCGTCGAGGCCGGCGGCGAGGAGGGGCCGGTGCGCTCCGCGGGCCTCGCGGTCGTCGCGGACGCCGGCTGGCGTGTCACCGATCTGCGGGTGGACTGGGCCGATGATCCGGTGGACCGGCTCGCCGAACTGGTCGGCGTGTGGCTGCCGCAGCGCGACGACTACGTGCGCCGCGGCCTGGACCCCGCTGCCGCGCCCTCGTACGGCGTTCCGGGTGATCTGTGATGGGCACGCCGAAGGAGGCGGCGCGCCGCGAGGTCGACCGGTACGCGGAGCGGCTGATCCGCCTCTCCGAGCGGCTGCACGCCGATCCGGAGACGGCCTGGGAGGAACACCGGGCCGCGGCGGCCGTACCCGAGCTGCTGGAACGCACCGGATTCGATGTCACCCCGGCGTACCTGGGCCTGGAGACGGCTTTCCTCGCCCGGTTCGGCAGCGGGCCGACGCGCATCGCGCTGTGCGCCGAGTACGACGCGCTGCCCGGCCTCGGCCATGCCTGCGGACACAACCTCATCGCGGCGAGCGCGGTGGGCGCGGCGCTCGGACTGGCCACGGTCGCCGACGACATCGGCCTCACGGTCGAGGTGTACGGCACCCCGGCCGAGGAGGGCGGCGGCGGCAAGATCGAAATGCTCGAACGGGGTGCCTTCGCCGGAGTGGACCTCGCGATGATGGTGCATCCCGCGCCCGTCGACGTCGCCGAGGCCCGTCCGTTCGCGGTCAGCCACTCCCGGATCACCTACACCGGAAAGTCGGCCCATGCCGCGGCCTACCCGGAGGCAGGGGTCAACGCGGCCGACGCCTTCACGGTGGCCCAGGTCGCCATCGGGCTGCTGCGCCAGCAACTGCCCGCCTCGGCACGGGTGCACGGCGTGGTGACCCACGCCGGCGACGCCCCGAACGCCATCCCGGAGCGGACCAGCGGCCGGTGGTACGTCCGGGCCGAGACCCTCGCCGAGCTGGCCCAGCTGGAACCGCGGGTCATGCGTGCCTTCGAGGCGGGCGCGCTCGCCACCGGGTGCGAGCTGACCGTCGAGCCGGAGAGCAAGCCCTACGCGGAGTTCCGCACCGACGAGGCCGCCCTCGCCCGCTACCGGACCAACGCCCTGGCACTGGGGCGCGAGTTCGCGCCACCCGGGCAGGCCGCACGGATGAACCGCGCCTCCACCGACATGGGCAATGTGTCCCAGGTCGTGCCGGCCATCCACCCGTACATCGGGATCGGCTCGCTGCCCGCCACCAACCACCAGCACGAGTTCGCCGCGTACTGCGTGGGCGGCACGGCCGAACGCGCTCTCCTCGACGGGGCCGTGGCCCTGGCCTGGACCGCGGTGGACACCACCACCCCCGCCGGACCTTCCGCGCGGTGAGCCGGCCCTCCGGCCATCCCGGCAGACCGGCCTGTCGCCGCCGTGAGGCATTCTGATGGTGGCGCCTCGCTCACGGTGCGGGCACTCCGTCAACGGCCCGTCACGCCCGTCGCGGAAGAAGGCGTCGCGCCGAGAACGGGCACGGTCCCGCAACACAGGTACAAGAGGTGCACATGACGCCCGCGGTGGGTTTCACGCTCGTTCAGCTCCGCTACTTCCTCGTGGCCGCTGAGTGCGGGTCGCTCACCGTGGCGTCGGCGCGGCTCCACATCGCCCAGTCCGCTGTGTCCGCGGCCGTCCACAACCTGGAGCGCGACCTGGGCGTGCAGGTGTTCCTCCGCCGTAGAGGCCGGGGGCTCACCCTGACGCCCGCCGGGCAGCGCCTTCAGCAGCAGGCCCGCGATCTGCTGTCGCGCGCGCAGGAGATCGAGCGGGAGGCCCGCGGGGAAGGAGAGACGCTCTACGGACCGGTGGCCGTGGGCTGCTTCGTGACCCTGGCTCCCTACTTCCTGCCCGCCTTGTTCAGCGAATGCACCGTCCGCTACCCGGGTATCGAGATCGACATCGTGGAGGCGGAGACGGAGCAGCTGGCCACCGCGCTGCGCGCGGGGCGCCTCGACTTCGCCCTGACCTACGATCTCGGGCTCGCCCCGGAGACGGACCTCGGCGCCGAGTCGATCGCCCAGGCTCCGCCTCACGTCATCGTCCCGGCGGGTCACCGGCTCGCCGGCCGGGATTCCGTGGAGCTGGCCGAACTGGCCGACGAGCCGATGGTGCTGCTCGACCTTCCGCACAGCCGTGACTACTTCCGCTCGCTGCTGGCCGCCGCCGGGGTGACACCCGACGTGCGTTATCGCACCCAGAGCTACGAGACCGTGCGCTCCCTGGTGAGCCGGGGGCTGGGCTACTCCGTGCTGAACCAGCGGCCGGCGACCAGCCAGACCTACGGCGGTGGCGAGATCGCGGAACTGACGCTGCGTGACCGTACGGCCGCCCTGGACGTCGCACTGGTCTGCCTGAAGGGCGTGACGCAGACCGCCCGGGCTCGCGCGGTCATGGACATGCTGCGGGAGATCGCCGCCCGGGACACGACCGGCTGAATGGTGGCCGCCCTGCCGGCTCACCGCGGCCGGGACGGCCCCCGCCCGGTCACAACGCGGCGCAGCCCGTCACCGCTCTGGCGTGCGCGAGGATCATCCGGCGGGCCTTGTCGGGGTCGAGCGCCGCGTTGCGGCTGATGATGTGCAGACCGTAGCCGTCCTCCATGGCGACCAGGCCCTGCGCCAGCTCCTGCGCGCCGGCGGCCAGGGTGAACACACCCGTGGCGGAGCCGACCTCCAGCGCGGTCGTGTACAGCGCCACTTCCCGGGCGTACAGGGAGGTCATCAGTTCGGCGTGGCCGGGACTGCGGCCGGCGCGCCGGTGGAGTTCGTAGAGAAGTCCGTGGACCTCGTCCTCCGTGCCGTCCGGCAGACCGCCGGCCAGGAGGGCGCGCAGCCGTCCCGCGGGGTCTGCGGCGGGCGCGTCGTCGTACGCCTTCTGCCGGGCGGAGAGGAAGCTCTCCACCGCCTCCCGGTGCACTTCGAGCACCAGGTCGTCCAGCTCCGGGTAGTAGTACAGCACCGAGCCCTGGGAGACGCCTGCCGCGTCCGCGATGTCCTTGATGCGCAGACCCTCGAGGCCGCGCTCCGCGATGGCGCGCCCTGCCGCGAGGACGAGGGCTTCCCGGCGAGCCGTCTGGTTGCGTGGTCTACCGACTTTCCCCATGGTCGTTAATTCTCTGTTACCGGAGTCGGCTTTGGCAAGAAGTGCCTGCCTGGAGCATTGACGACCGGTTCATCGATTGTTTGAATTGCGGCTCAAAGAAGTCGGGTGAGCGCCTGTGAGGCGAGCCATCGTGTCTCCCTTCCGGGCCACCGCTCTCAGCCGCTCGGCCGGATGCCCGACAGGTACCGCTCCGACGGGAGCGGGAAGGTTCCCCGTCCCACGACGTGATCGAAGGCCACAGCATGACGACGTACGACCACTGGCAGCGGCTCGCGGCCGGCCTGGAGCCCCGCACGCGCCTGTTCATCGACGGTCGGTGGACCGGGCCCGTGGACGACACCTGGCTGCCCAGCGTGAACCCCGCGACCGGCAAGACGATCGCCGAGGTGGCGGCCGGTTCCGAGGCGGACGTGGACCGGGCCGTGCGTGCCGCGCGTGCTTCCTTCGAGGACGGCCGTTGGTCGCGTACCGCGCCGGCCGAGCGCAAGCGCGTCCTGCTCACCCTCGCCCGGCTCATCGAGGAGCACGGCGAGGAACTCGCCCTGTGCGACACCCTCGACATGGGCAAGCCCGTAGCGGAGTCCCACGGCACCGACGTACCCGGTGCGGCCGGTGTGTTCGCCTGGTACGCGGAGGCTCTCGACAAGCTCTACGACGAGGTCGCCCCGGCGCCGCCCGGCAATCTCGCCCTGGTGCGCCGCGCACCGCTCGGGGTGGTCGGGGCGGTGGTGCCGTGGAACTTCCCTCTGGATCTCGCGAGCTGGAAGCTCGCCCCGGCGCTGGCGGCCGGAAACAGCGTCGTGCTGAAGCCGGCCGAGCAGTCGCCGCTGTCGGCGCTGCGGCTGGCCGAACTGGCGGTGGAGGCCGGACTGCCCGACGGGGTCCTGAACGTGGTCCCGGGCCGGGGCGAGGTGACCGGTCGGGCGCTGGGCCTGCACCCGGACGTGGACACGGTGGTCTTCACCGGCTCGACCGCGGTGGCGAAGCGGTTCCTCGCCTATGCGGCCGAGTCGAACATGAAGCAGGTGTGGCCCGAGGCGGGCGGCAAGAGCCCCAACCTGGTCTTCGCCGACGCCGATCTGGAGGCCGCCGCGGAACGCGCCGCCTGGGGCTTCGTCTACAACGCCGGACAGGTGTGCTCGGCCAACACGCGTCTGCTGGTGGAGGCGTCGGTCGCGGCGGAGTTCACCGAGCGGGTCGCCGAACACGCCGGCACCTGGACCCCGGGCGACCCCCTCGACCCCGCCACCCGGCTCGGCCCGCTGGTCGACGAGGCGCAGGTGGAGCGGATTCTCGCCGCTGTCCGGACGTCCGGCGGCACCCTCGTGTGCGGCGGCACCCGGCCCGACCGTACGGGTGCCTACCTCGACCCGACGGTCGTCACCGGCCTGCCGGCGGACGCCCCGCTCGTCCGGGAGGAGCTGTTCGGCCCCGTCCTCACCGTGCTGCCCTTCCGCGACGAGGCGGAGGCGGTCCGGCTGGCGAACGATTCCGCGTACGGCCTGGCCGCGTCCGTCTGGACGCGCGACCTCGGCCGCGCCCACCGCGTCGCGGACGCGCTGCACGCGGGCACCGTGTCGGTCAACACCGTCGACGCGCTCAGCCCCTTCACCCCCTTCGGCGGGTTCAAGCAGTCCGGCCACGGCCGCGACCTCTCGCTGCACTCCTTCGACAAGTACACCGGCCTGAAGACCACGTGGATCGCCTACGGCTGACCGGGCCGGCCACCGCCCACCTCCGACACCCGCACCCGTCTTCGAGCAAAGGACGCACCCGCCCATGACCCTCGACGCCGCACGACTGCTCCGGCTGGACCGCGAGCACATCATCCACCCCTACCTGCCCGGCACGGCCACCGAGCGCGTGGTCATGACGGAGGGATCCGGCTGCCGGCTGACGGACTCCGAGGGCCGCTCGTACCTCGACGCCACCGGTGGTCTGTGGCTGGCCCAGGTGGGCCACGGCCGCGCGGAGCTCGCCGACGTCGCGCACGAGCAGATGCGGAAGCTGGAGTACTTCACCAGCTTCTGGGAGTTCTCCAACGACCGCGCGATCGAACTGGCCGCCCGCCTCGCGTCCATCGCCCCGGACCCGCTGAACCACGTGTACTTCACCTCGGGCGGTTCCGAGGGCAACGAGGCGGCCATCAAGATGGCCCGCTACTACCACCACCGCCGGGGCGACAAGAACCGCACCTGGATCCTGGCGCGCGACAAGGCGTACCACGGCATCGGCTACGGAGGCGGCTCGGCCACGGGCTTCCCCGTCTACCACGAGGGCTTCGCCCCGATGATGCCGCACGTCTCCCACCTCACCCCGCCGTGGCCGTACCGCACCGAGCTCTACGGCGGCGAGGATCCGACCGACTTCCTGATCCGCGAACTGGAGGAGCGCATCGCGCGGATCGGTGCGGACAACATCGCGGCGATGATCGGCGAGCCGATCATGGGTGTCGGCGGCATGCTGGTGCCGCCGGCCGACTACTGGCCGCGGGTGCGCGAGGTCCTCGACCGCCACGGCATCCTGCTGATCTTCGACGAGGTCGTCACCGCCTACGGCCGGGTCGGCGAGTGGTTCGCCGCGCGGTACTTCGACGTCACCCCGGACATCATCGTCACCGCCAAGGGCATCACCTCCGGCTACGTGCCGCTCGGCGCCCTGCTGGTGGGTGACCACGTCGCCGAGGTGCTGCTGCGCGACCACGGCTTCCCGATGGGCTACACCTACAACGGCCACCCCGTCGCCACCGCGGTGGCGCTCGCCAACCTCGACCTCATCGAGAAGGAGGACCTGCTCGCCCGCGCCACCACCATCGGCGGCCTCCTCCACGCCGAACTGGAAGCCCGACTGGGCAACCTGCCGGTGGTCGGCGAGATCCGCTCGGTCGGCATGATGCTCGCCGTCGAACTCGTCGCCGACCGCGCCACCCGTACCCCGCTCCCGCTGAACCCCGACCGGATGCCGCACGACGTGATCCGGCGGGAGACCGGAGTCATCGTCCGCGACTCCGCCCACAGCCTGGTCCTCTCCCCGCCGCTGATCATGACCGAGGCCGAGGCCGAGGAAGCCGCCGACGCCCTGCGCGGCGTCCTGGAACGCACCGCGCCCGACGGCGAGATCAGCCCCGCCTGAACCAACTCCTGATGGTGCCGGGCCGGCCTGCCCGGCCCGGCACCCGGACAGCACCACCCGACACGGACCCCACACCGTCGCGGCGCCCCGCACGCGCCTTCCCGCAGTCCGCACACATCCCCGAGGAACTGCCCGTGTCCCTTCATCCCTCGACGACCGAAGCGCGTGCGCCCGAGGCCGCCACCCACCTCAAGCGCAGCCTGCGGCGCTTCGACATCACCGCCATGGGCATCGCGGCGGTGATCTCCTTCGACACCGTCGGGCAGATCGCCACCGGCGGCGGCGAGGCCGCCACCTGGACAGCGGCCATCGCGCTGTTCTTCCTGATCCCCTACGCCCTGCTCTTCGCCGAGACCGGCGCCGCCTTCCCCCAGGAGGGAGGGCCGTACGTCTGGGTGAAGCTCGCCTTCGGCCGTACGGCCGCCGCCCTCACCACCCTGCTCTACTGGGTCACCAACCCCATCTGGCTGGGCGGTTCGCTGGTCTTCCTCGCCGCCGAGACCTGGGACGGCTTCGTCTTCCCCCTCGGCTCCGGCACGGTCGCCGACTACACCTTCAAGCTGTTGTTCGTCTGGATCGCCATCCTGACCGCCGTGGTGTCCCTGCGCCGCGGCAAGTGGATCACCACCGCGGGCGCCATGGTGAAGGTCTTCTCCCTCGTCCTCTTCACGGCCACCGCTGTCCTGTACGGGGTCCGCCACGGCTTCCACGGCCTGGACGACGCCCGCTTCACGCCCACCACGGCCGGGTTCCTCGCGCTGGTGCCGATCCTGCTGTTCGCCTACGTCGGATTCGAGGCCCCGAACGCCGCCGGTGAGGAGATGGAGGACCCCCAGCGTGACGTGCCGGCCGCGCTCGGCCGGTCCGCGGCCGTCGCCGCATGCTGCTACGTGCTGCCCGTCCTCGCCCTCCTCGCCGTCGTCCCCGCCGACCAGGTCACCGGCATCGGCGGATTCATGGAAGGCGCCCGCCTGGTCTTCGACATCTACGGTGGCGCCGGCGGCCCGCTGCTGACCCTCACCGCCGTCATGTTCGTCTTCGCCCTCCTCACCCAGGGCAGCGCATGGATGATCGTCAGCGACCGCATGCAGGCCATGGCCGCGGCCGACGGCGGGTTCTTCTCCCGCTCACTCGGTGCCTTCCATCCCCGACTGGGCACCCCCGTGCGCACCAACCTGCTGTCCGGGGTCGTCGCCACCCTCTTCATGCTCGCCGCCATGCGACTGGCCGACGGCGACGCCGCCGCCGTGTTCTCGGTGGTCCTCACGGTCGCCGTCACCACCCTGCTGCTGTCCTACCTCGTGATCGTCCCCGCCCTGGTCGTGCTGCGACTGCGACGCCCCGACGTCCATCGCCCCTACCGAGTGCCCTTCGGCAGCGCCGGCTTCCTGGTGTGCGCGGGCCTCGTCTACGCCTGGATCGCGGTCGGATCGTGGTCGGCGCTCTTCCCCGGTGTGCTGGAGGGGCTGTTCGGCATCGACTACGACTTCCGGGACGTGTGGGGGGTCTCCCGCGTGTCGTTCGAGCTCTTCACCCTCGGCACGGTCGGCGTCCTGCTCGCCGTCGGAGCCGTGGGCGTGCTGGCCGCCCGTCGACTGGACGCGGCCCTCGCAGCAGAGACGGAAGCAGACCACGCGCGGTGACGACGGATCAGACCCTCACCTCGTCCCTTCCCGCACCGGAGCGCTCGGCGTGGTCGAGCCGTGTTCACCGACGCGGTCTCGCCGTCCGGCGGTAACGCGTCGCCACCGGCCTGACGCGCGCCGGACGTTCCGGCCGCCGGGCGAACAACTCCTCGAGGCACGACTGAGGATGTCCCTGCCATCGTCTCGACCGGCCCTGTGCGCCGATGACCTGACAGCCTCTCAGCCCTGACGACCTCGGGATCCGACGACATGACGAGGCCCGCGCCCGACGGCGCGGCCCTCGTCATGTCGTACCGCTGAGTGCGGCCGGCTACTCCTGCTTCTTGCGGCGCGTGCCGAACACGATCTCGTCCCAGCTCGGGACCGCCGCCCGGCGGCCGGGGCGGACGCCGTCGGCCTCCGCCTGGCGGTCGGTGGAGCCGATGAGGCGCTCGCGGTGGCTGCCGACGGACCGGGGCATGAGGACGTCGGCATAGGCGGAGCCGGCGCCGGCCGAGGCCGCGGGGGCCGGGGGCTCCTCCTCCGCCGGTTCGACGGCAGGCTCCTCCGACGCGGTCTCCGACGGCCGCTCCGGGACCACCAGGTCGCCGCGGAAGCTCGGTACCGCCTCCAACAGGCTGGTCAGCGAGTCCCGTTCACTGGTGGTCTCCTCGGCGGGTTCGGAGGCCTGGGCCGGCAGGCTCGGCCGTTCCCGGTCGGGGCGGTCCAGCGGGCGGTCGCGCGGCAGCCGTGCGATGCGCGGCACGAACGGAAAGCTGGGCTCCGGCGCGGCGAGGTCGTCGGACTCGCCGATCAGCGAGCGCGCCTCGTCGTCGACGGCCTGGACGAGCCGCCGGGGCGGGTCGTACGTCCAGCTCGCCGAGTGCGGTTCGCCCGCGACCCGGTAGACCAGCATGACCTCCCAGGTGCCGTCGTCGCGGCGCCAGGAGTCCCACTGCACGGTGTCCTTCTCGGCGCCGCGCAGCAGCAGGCGTTCCTGGACGGCCTCGCCGAGCTGCGGTCCGGCCGCGTTCTCGCCGGGCCTGCGCACGGGCGTCTTGCGGGCCCGCTCGGCCATGAACGCGCGCTCCGCGAGCACGGGTCCCTCGAAACGGCGTACCCGGTCCACGGGGATGCCGGCCATCTGCGCGACCTCTTCCGCGGTGGCACCGGCACGTATCCGCGCCTGGATGTCACGGGGGCGGAGGTGGCTCTCCACCTCGATCTCGATCTGGCCGAGGCGGGGCCGGTCGCCGCGAACGGCGGCACGCAACCGCTCGTCGATCGGAAGCGTGTACTCCGTTGAGTCGGCAGCCTTCAGCACCAGCCGTGTGCCGTCATTCGAGACGGCCACGACACGCAGTTCGGGCATGGGGACCTCCCGGGTGGTGCCTGCCGACGTCACGTGCGTCGCTGCTTCCGCTAGTCGAGTGTGGCCTGCCCGGGTGCAGCCTGCCACAACCTTGCCGTGTTGCCCGGCGTGTCGGGCGCGGGCCCTTGATCGCCGTTATGGCACGGTTACCTCTTTGCAACGCTAAGTGACCAACTCCGTCACCCTGTGCAACTCGCCCCCTCCCGGCGGTCCGGCAAGGCCTCGGACGCCCCTGGCGGGAGACCGGACCCAGGGCTCGCAACAGTACTCCATTCGGACCACCTGCGTGGATTGGCGCGCCGCCCAACTTCTGGCAAGAAATGGCCTGAAGCCGTCTGTTGAGCGGGTTTCTGGATCTTGGACGTGGCGTATTTCACGCGACCGCCAGAAACGGAACCGAAGGTTTCGGACGTAGGGCCCTTCCGTTACCGCGGGTTGCCCACTAGGGCCGGTCCGGCGTGATCCACCGGGCCGGCCCCAGCCTGGTCCGCCGGACCGGCCTAGGCTCAATGCCGGTGACTTAAGTGGCTGTGTCTCGTTGTCGTTGGTGTGGCGAGGGTGGGGCAGGCCGGGACGCCTGCGGGTGAGCGGTTGTCGGATCGGATTGCGGTCGGGGTGCTGACGCAGGCGTTTCCGCCTCAT
>NZ_JBFADM010000042.1:40287-74590 GCF_040641355.1 Streptomyces sp. NPDC020996 | reverse complement strand
AAACGCCCGGTTACATTCCGAACCCGGAAGCTAAGCCTTACAGCGCCGATGGTACTGCAGGGGGGACCCTGTGGGAGAGTAGGACGCCGCCGAACTCCTTTTACAGCTCCGGCTCCTGGGCATCGCCCGGGAGCCGGAGCTTTTTTGCGTTGAGGTAGGGTCGGGGAGCATCGTCGGTTCGTTTCCCACAGGAGGCCCCCGGGTGGAGGTCCAGGAGACACGCGTCCAGACGGACCGGGTCCTCACCATCCCCAACATCCTCAGCATGGCGCGGCTCGTCGGCGTACCGCTCTTCCTGTGGCTGATTCTGAGGCCCGAGTTCGGCGGACCCAAGAGTGACGGCTGGGCGCTGCTGGTGCTGGCGCTGAGCGGAATCAGCGACTACCTGGACGGCAAGCTCGCGCGGCGCTGGAACCAGATCAGCAGTCTCGGCCGGCTTCTGGATCCGGCGGCCGACCGGCTCTACATTCTCTCGACTTTGGTCGGCCTGACCTGGCGCGAGATTCTGCCACTCTGGTTGACCGCTGCACTTCTGGCGCGAGAGCTGGTTCTGCTGGTGATGGTGGGCATCCTCAGACGGCACGGCTATCCGCCGCCGCAGGTGAACTTCCTGGGGAAGGCAGCCACCTTCAACCTGATGTACGCCTTCCCACTACTCCTGCTCAGTGACGGAACTGGATGGATCTCGTCACTCGCTGCTATTTTCGGATGGGCGTTCGCAGGATGGGGTACAACCCTCTACTGGTGGGCAGGAGTCCTCTACGTGGTACAAGTCCGCCGCCTGGTTCGTGCGGACGCCATGGCCGATTGAACTCACCGATTGTGCGGTCGTAGCGGCTCGATGGCCCCTGGCACAAAAGTGCGCGACAATCTGGACGGGTGAAGTCGGCTAGACCGTCGTCTCTTGGAGGAGGACGCTTCCGACATGAAGGCCGTCGTGATGGCCGGAGGCGAAGGCACACGCCTTCGCCCCATGACCTCGAGCATGCCCAAGCCGCTCCTGCCGGTGGCCAACCGGCCGATCATGGAGCACGTGCTGCGGCTGCTCAAAAGGCATGGGCTGAACGAGACCGTCGTAACCGTCCAGTTCCTGGCCTCCCTGGTCAAGAACTACTTCGGTGACGGTGAAGAGCTCGGAATGGAGCTCTCCTATGCCAACGAGGAGAAGCCACTCGGTACCGCCGGAAGCGTCAAGAACGCCGAAGAGGCGTTGAAGGACGATGCTTTCCTCGTCATCTCCGGCGATGCCCTGACCGACTTCGACCTCACCGAGCTGATCAATTTCCACAAGGAAAAAGGCGCCCTGGTCACGGTCTGCCTGACACGCGTGCCGAACCCGCTGGAGTTCGGCATCACGATCGTCGACGACGAGGGCAAGGTCGAGCGCTTCCTCGAGAAGCCGACCTGGGGCCAGGTCTTCTCGGACACCGTGAACACGGGCATCTACGTCATGGAGCCCGAGGTATTCGACTACGTCGAAGCCGATGTGCCCGTCGACTGGTCCGGCGACGTCTTCCCTCAGCTGATGAAGGAGGGCAAGCCGATCTACGGCTATGTCGCGGAGGGCTACTGGGAGGACGTCGGCACGCACGAGAGCTACGTCAAGGCGCAGGCCGACGTGCTGGAGGGCAAGGTCGACGTCGAGATCGACGGCTTCGAGATCTCCCCCGGCGTATGGGTGGCGGAGGGCGCCGAGGTGCACCCCGACGCCGTACTGCGCGGCCCGCTCTACATCGGGGACTACGCCAAGGTCGAGGCGGGCGCCGAGATCCGCGAGCACACCGTCGTCGGCTCCAACGTCGTCGTCAAGAGCGGGGCCTTCCTGCACAAGGCCGTGGTGCACGACAACGTCTACGTGGGCCAGCACAGCAACCTGCGCGGCTGCGTGGTCGGCAAGAACACCGACATCATGCGGGCGGCGCGGATCGAGGACGGCGCGGTCATCGGCGACGAGTGCCTGATCGGTGAAGAATCGATCGTTCAGGGCAATGTTCGCGTATACCCGTTCAAGACCATCGAGGCCGGCGCCTTCGTCAACACCTCGGTGATCTGGGAGTCCAGAGGCCAGGCGCACCTCTTCGGGGCCCGCGGCGTCTCCGGCATCCTGAACGTGGAGATCACCCCCGAACTCGCGGTGCGGCTCGCCGGCGCCTACGCCACCACCCTCAAGAAGGGGGCGACGGTCACGACGGCCCGCGACCACTCCCGTGGCGCCCGCGCGCTCAAGCGGGCGGTCATCTCCGCGCTGCAGGCCAGCGCCATCGACGTACGCGACCTGGAGAACGTGCCGCTGCCGGTGGCCCGGCAGCAGACCGCGCGGGGCAGCGCCGGCGGCATCATGATCCGGACCAGCCCCGGGGTGCCGGACTCCGTGGACATCATGTTCTTCGACGGGCAGGGCGCGGACCTGTCGCAGGCCAGCCAGCGCAAGCTCGACCGGGTGTTCGCGCGACAGGAGTACCGGCGCGCGTTCCCCGGCGAGATCGGGGACCTGCACTTCCCGTCCAGCGTCTTCGACTCGTACACCGGATCGCTGCTGCGCAACGTCGACACGACCGGGGTCTCGGAGTCCGGGCTCAAGGTCGTCGTCGACGCGTCCAACGGCAGTGCCGGCCTCGTGCTGCCGAGCCTGCTCGGCAAGCTGGGCGTGGACTCGCTGACCGTCAACCCCGGTCTCGACGAGTCGCGGCCCACGGAGACCGCCGAGGTGCGGCGCGCGGGGCTGGTGCGGCTCGGTGAGATCGTCGCGTCCTCGGGCGCGGCGTTCGGCGTCCGCTTCGACCCGGTCGGTGAGCGGCTGTCGCTGGTCGACGAGAAGGGGCGGATCGTCGAGGACGACCGCGCCCTGCTGGTCATGCTCGACCTGGTGGCGGCCGAGCGGCGCAGCGGGCGGGTGGCGCTTCCGGTGACCACGACGAGGATCGCCGAGCAGGTGGCCGCGTACCACGGTACGCAGGTGGAGTGGACGACGACCTCGCCGGACGACCTGACCCGGGTCGGCGGCGACGAGTCGACCATCTTCGGCGGCGACGGCAAGGGCGGTTTCATCGTCCCCGAGTTCAGCAGCGTCTTCGACGGCACGGCGGCCTTCGTGCGGCTGATCGGGCTGGTGGCGCGGACACAGCTCACCCTCAGCCAGATCGACGCGCGCATTCCGCGGGCGCACGTCCTCAAACGCGATCTGGCGACCCCGTGGGCCGTGAAGGGGCTCGTCATGCGGCGGGTCGTCGAAGCGGCTGGAGACCGCTTCGTGGACACCACCGACGGGGTGCGGGTGGTGGAGACCGACGGGCGCTGGGTCATGGTGCTGCCGGACCCGGCCGAGGCCGTCACCCACCTGTGGGCGGAGGGGCCCGACGACGCGTCCGCCCAGGCCCTGCTGGACGAGTGGGCGGCCGTCGTGGACAGCGCCGGCCGCTGAGAAGCACACCACGCGGGCGTGCCGGACAAGTGTCCCGGAAGGGACCGGTCCGGCACGTCGGTGGGGCCATTCGGAGGTAGTGGGCGCGACGTGCGACGATGTGCGGCATGCCGCAGCAGCCCCCCGTTCGGAGTACACCCACGCGCCCTTCGCGGCCGGACGCGTCCATGTCGCTGCTCACCAACGTCATGGACCACAGCCTCGACGACGGCTATGCCGAGGCGGCCGCCCGTAAGCGGGCCGCGGGCGCGGGCGGTGTGCCGAAGCCCCTCCGGGCCAGGCTCGGGCTGGCCGGGGGGCTGGTACTCGCCGCCCTGGTGGTCACCGTCGGCGCCGCCCAGGCGCGCGCGGCGGCCCCGGTCGTCGCCAAGGAGCGCCAGGAACTGATCGACCGGATCGACCGCGAGACCGCGGCGGCCGACAAGCTCGAGAACTCCGTCGACGAGCTGCGCCGCGACGTCAGCGCGCGGCAGCGGGAGGCCCTCAAGCAGAGCGGCGGGGACAGCTCCGAGCTGGTGGGCGTCCTGTCGGGCGCCGTGGAGGTGCACGGGCCGGGCGTCAAGCTGGTCGTCAACGACGCCAAGGAAGCCACCACCGGGGGCGACGGCGACCCGCGCGAGACCTCCGGATTCTCCGACACCGGGCGGGTGCGCGACCGGGACATGCAGCGTGTGGTCAACGGGCTGTGGGAGTCCGGCGCCGAGGCGGTCTCCATCAACGGGCAGCGGCTGACGGCGCTGTCGGCCGTCAGGGCCGCCGGCGACGCCATACTGGTCGACAACAAGCCACTCGTGCCGCCGTATACGGTGCTCGCTGTGGGGGACGGCCAGAGGCTCAGCAGCAGGTTCCAGGACAGCGCCGACGGGCTGTATCTGCATGCCCTGCAGCAGAACTACGGCATCCGGACCGCCATCTCCGTGGAGGGGGACCTCCGGCTGCCCGCCGCACCGAGTGTGATCGTACGCACAGCACAGCCGGACACCGAGAAGACCGAGAAGACCGAGAAGACTGAGAAGGGCACATCGTGATCGCCGTACTGGGCCTCGTCGTGGGAGTCGTGGCCGGACTGTTGGTCCGGCCTGAGGTTCCGGCGGTCGTCGAGCCTTACCTGCCGATCGCCGTCGTCGCGGCGCTGGACGCCGTCTTCGGAGGCCTCCGGGCCATGCTCGACGGCATCTTCGACGACAAGGTCTTCGTGGTGTCCTTCCTGTCCAACGTCGTCGTCGCCGCGCTGATCGTGTTCCTGGGCGACAAGCTGGGCGTCGGTGCCCAGCTGTCCACCGGTGTCGTGGTCGTCCTCGGCATCCGGATCTTCTCCAACGCCGCGGCGATCCGCCGGCACGTGTTCCGGGCGTGAGGCCGATGAGCGACAACGACGAGACGCCCGCGAACAGGCTGCGCAAGGAGCTGCCCGAAGAGGTCCCGGCGCCGGCCCCGCCCCCCGCTCCACGGCCCCCCGCTGCCTCCGGGAACGCCCCGGAGAACGGCCCCGAGGGCGAAGCCGCCCCCGAGGCCGGGCTGACGGGACGGCAGCGGCTGGCGAAGGGGCTGTGGCCGCCGCGCGTGACCCGCGCCCAACTCATCGTCGCCCTGCTGCTGTTCGGCCTCGGTTTCGGTCTGGCCGTGCAGGTCGCCTCCAACAGCGACAGCGACAGTGCCCTGCGCGGCGCGCGTCAGGAGGATCTCGTCCGCATCCTCGATGAACTGGACGACCGCACACAACGTCTTGAAGACGAGAAGCAGGGACTCGAGAAGCAGCGCGACGAGCTGGAGAACAGCTCGGACCAGGCCGAGGAGGCCCGCAGACAGACGGTCCAGAAGGAACGTCAACTGGGCGTCCTGGCGGGCACGGTGGCGGCTCAGGGCCCCGGCATCACCATGACCATCGAGGACACGAAGGGAACGGTCGAGGCCGACATGCTGCTGGACGCCATCCAGGAGCTGCGCGCGGCGGGCGCGGAGGCGATACAGGTCAACGACGTGCGCGTCGTCGCGAGCACGTACCTCACGGACTCGGGCAAGAGCGTGAGCGTCGACGGGAACAAGATCAACGCGCCCTATCGTTTCAAGGTCATCGGCAAGCCGGAGGACTTGGAGCCGGCGCTCAACATCCCTGGAGGCGTGGTGCAGACCCTCGAGAAGGAGCAGGCCACCGTTACCGTCGAGCGGTCGGACAAGATCGTCGTGGACGCCTTGCGAGCTGCGAAGCAGCCTGACTACGCTCGGTCGTCCGCCCAGTGAACCGGCGGTGCATGGGGGCCGTCCGGCAGGGGCATGAGGTTGCGGGGGGTCGGCGCACCGAAGGGGTGGCGCGTGGTGGAAACTGTCTGGTGGATACGGACGTTGTGAAGTTGTCCGGGTCGGCCGGCGTATGCAGTCAGGGTTCGTCCTGCCCCACGGGCGGGTCTGTTTCGGTCAAGGGGAATCGCCCGTGAAGTTGTTTGCGAAGTTGTTCGGCAAGAGCGCGCGAGAGGGCGGCGACAACGCGACCGCCCGCCATCGCGCACAGTCCGATGCGGAGGGCCAGCGCCCGCTGTTCCGGGACCAGGTCGCTGGTCCGGGCGGGGACATTTCCGGAGGCCAGGGCGCGGCGTCTGTTGACCCTGCGCAGTCCGGCGGCATAGGTTTCGGGCAACCGTCAACCTCAAGTACGGGTGGAGGGTTTTCCCCTATGTCGGCCCTGGTGTGTACGAGGTGCGGTAACCGCAACGCGGAGAGCAGCCGCTTCTGCTCGAACTGCGGCGCGCCGCTGCGGGCGGGCGCGGCCGCCGAGCGGCCCTCGGAGACGACGTCCACGATCTCCATCTCCGGTCTCGAGGCCTATGACGCCGAGGCCACCGGCCAGACGCCGATCCCGGCGCTGTCCCCGGAGGCGCAGGCGGCTGTGGACGCCCTGCCGCTGGGCTCGGCGCTCCTGGTCGTGCGCCGCGGGCCGAACTCGGGCAGCCGCTTCCTGCTGGACAGCGACCTGACCACGGCCGGACGTCACCCGCAGAGCGACATCTTCCTGGACGACGTCACGGTCTCGCGTCGGCACGTGGAGTTCCGCCGCGCCGCGGACGGCTCGTTCACGGTCGCCGATGTGGGCAGCCTGAACGGCACGTACGTCAACCGCGAGCGGATCGACCAGGTCGCGCTGCACAACGGCGACGAAGTGCAGATCGGCAAGTACCGGCTGGTCTTCTACGCGAGCCAGCAGGGCTACTGACCCTCCTCCGGACTCGGTCCGGGGAGACCCCCCAGGGAAGGTCCATGCTTCGATCACCGAGCGGCGGTGCCGGGCACGGCGCCGCCGCCACGGACAGCGGCCTGATGAGCATCGGCACGGTGCTGAACGCGCTGCGCGAGGAGTTCCCCGAAGTCACCATCTCCAAGATCCGTTTCCTGGAGTCGGAGGGCCTCATCGAGCCCCGGCGGACCCCGTCGGGGTACCGCAAGTTCAGCGCGCAGGACGTCGAGCGCCTCGGGCACGTCCTGAGGATGCAGCGGGACCACTATCTGCCGCTCAAGGTGATCCGCGAGCACCTGGAGGCCATGGAGCGCGGCGAGGCCGTCCCGCTGCCCTCGCTCGGCCGGCAGCGGGACGGCGAGACCGTCCAGGAGGGGGCCGAGCAGCCCACGGCGGCCCGGATCGGCCGGGCGCAGCTGCTGGCGGCCGCCGGGATCGGGGAAGAGGAACTCAAGGAGTGGGAGTCGTACGGGCTCGTCGCTCCGCTGCCGGACGGGGCCTACGACGCGGAGGCGGCCACTGTCGCGTCGCTCGTCGTCGAACTGGGCCGGTTCGGGATCGAGCCGCGGCACCTCAGGGCGATGCGGGCCGCGGCCGACCGTGAGGCCGGACTCATCGACCAGGTGGTGGCCCCGCTCAAGCGCCACCGCAATCCGCAGACCAGGGCCCACGCCGAGGCCCGCACGAAAGAGCTGGCCGCGCTCACGGTCAGGCTCCACACGGCGCTCGTGCAGACCGCGCTCGGTGTGCGCCTGCCGTGAGGCGGACCCGCCGCACCCGGCCGGATCGGCCACCCGTTCCCTGCCCGACTACCCAAACGTCCCGGGCACGGCCTAGGGTTGCTGTGTGAACGAGCTCGATGTCGTAGGTGTCCGGGTCGAGATGCCCTCCAACCAACCGATCGTGCTCCTGCGTGAAGTGGGAGGCGACCGCTACCTCCCCATCTGGATCGGGCCGGGGGAGGCGACGGCGATCGCCTTCGCCCAGCAGGGCATGGCCCCCGCACGACCGCTGACCCACGACCTGTTCAAGGACGTGCTGGAGGCCGTCGGCCAGGAGCTCACCGAAGTGCGCATCACGGACCTGCGTGAGGGCGTCTTCTACGCGGAGCTGGTCTTCGCCAGCGGGGTAGAGGTGAGCGCCCGCCCGTCCGATGCCATAGCGCTGGCCCTGCGCACCGGAACGCCGATCTACGGCAGCGACGGGGTGCTCGACGACGCCGGCATCGCGATCCCCGACGAGCAGGAGGACGAGGTGGAGAAGTTCCGCGAGTTCCTCGACCAGATCTCGCCGGAGGACTTCGGCACCAGCAGCCAGTGAGGCGTGGCCGGCCCGGCGGGCGCCCCGGTGCGCCACGCGGGCCGGTGCCCGGCCGGTCACGGGGCGGCCGCGGGCGATGACCGGCGGTCGGTGCGGGCGTCCTGCGGCCTGCCCGGAGTGCATTCGGCTAGCCTTTCCCCGCGGTTGGCTGCGGGAAACCACTCGTGGGGTGATTATCACTCGGCGTGCCGAGTGTGGCGGTCGTTGACGCACCCCTGGTGGCTGCCTACCGTCGAGAAGGCAGGTCAAGGACGGAGGTCGGCGTGAGAAGCAGCGGCGACGGTACGGCTGGGGGTGCCCCTGGACACGGTCCCGGGGCGAGCGGTCCGTACCCTTCCCCGAGCTCTCGGCTCCGTGCGAGCGGGGAATACCCCCATCACGGCAGCGCGGCCGACCACGTTCCGCAGCGACCGGCGGCCGTGCCGAGCAGCGGAGGGGCGACGTCCATGGCGTCCGAGGAGATCGGCTACCGCGGTCCGACGGCCTGCGCGGCCGCCGGCATCACTTACCGGCAACTGGACTACTGGGCCCGTACCGGCCTCGTCGAGCCCAGCGTGCGCCCCGCCCACGGCTCGGGGACACAGCGGTTGTACAGCTTCCGTGACGTCGTCGTCCTGAAGATCGTCAAGCGGTTCCTGGACACCGGGGTGTCGCTGCAGAACATCCGCACCGCCGTGCAGCACCTGCGCGAGCGCGGCTTCCGTGACCTGGAACGCATGACGCTGATGAGCGACGGCGCCACGGTCTACGAGTGCACCTCTCCCGACGAGGTCCACGCGTTGCTCCAAGGGGGGCAGGGCGTCTTCGGGATCGCCGTGGGCGTGGTGTGGCGGGACGTGGAGAACGCGTTGTCGCAGCTGCACGGGGAGCGCGTCGACACCGGCGAGACCCTCGTCGGGCACAACCCCGCGGACGAGCTGGCACGGCGGCGCAACCGGGCGGTCTGAGGCCGGCCCCTCGCGCCCGCGACGTTGTCAGTGGCGTAGGGCAGCATCGGACATGTGAGAACCGCGCCCACGATCCTGCATCTCGACATGGATGCCTTCTACGCCTCGGCGGAGCAGGCAGCCAAGCCGAGTCTGCGCGGGAAGGCCGTCGTCGTGGGCGGGCTCGGGCCGCGCGGGGTGGTCGCCACCGCGTCGTACGAGGCACGGGCCTTCGGGGTCCGGTCCGCCATGCCGATGGCGCAGGCCCGGCGGCTGGCGCCGAACGCGGCGTACCTCGTGCCCCGCTTCGGCCTCTACCGGTCGATCAGCGAGCAGGTGATGGGGCTGCTGCACGCGCTGTCGCCGCTGGTGGAGCCGCTGAGCCTGGACGAGGCGTTCGTGGACCTGGAGGCCGGGGACGCCGCCTGGGACGAGACGTCGGCGCGGCTGGTGGGGGAGAGGCTGCGCGCCGACATACGGGGCCTGACCGGGCTCACCGGGTCCGTGGGGCTCGCCGCCTGCAAGATGCTCGCGAAGATCGCCTCCGAGGAGGCCAAGCCCGACGGGCTGGTGGTGATCGAGCCGGGCACCGAGCGGGCCCTGCTCGAGCCGATGCCGGTGCGGATCCTGCCGGGCGTGGGACCGGCGACCGGGGACCACCTGCGGCGGGCCGGCATCACCACGGTCGGCGACATCGCCGAGGCGGGGGAGGACGAGCTGGTGCGGCTGCTGGGCAAGGCCCACGGACACGCCCTGTACGCCATGGCGCTGGCGCGCGACGACCGGCCCGTGGTGGCCGAGCGGGAGGCGAAGTCGGTGTCGGTCGAGGACACCTACGACGTCGACATCCACGACCGGATCCGGGTGGGCACGGAAGTGGGGCGGCTGGCCGACCGCTGCGTACGGCGGCTCCGCGCGGCCGGGCTGTCCGGGCGGACCATCGTGCTGAAGGTCCGGCGCTACGACTTCTCCACGCTGACCCGTTCGGAGACGCTGCGGGGGCCGACCGACGATCCGGCGGTCGTGCGGGAGGCCGCCGCGCGGTTGCTGGAGTCGGTGGACACCACGGGAGGCGTGCGGCTGCTGGGGGTGGGGGTGAGCGGGCTGGCCGACTACACGCAGGAGGACCTGTTCGCGCAGGCGGCCGGGGAGCGGGAACGGGAGAGCGGGCAGACGGAGGAGCCCGAGGAACTGCCGGCGGAGCGGCAGACGGCTCCGGCGGAGCGGCGGTGGCCCGCGGGGCACGACGTACGGCATGCCGAGTTCGGGCACGGGTGGGTGCAGGGGAGCGGGCTCGGACGGGTGACCGTGCGGTTCGAGACGCCCGGCTCGCAGCCCGGGCGGGTGCG
This sequence comes from Streptomyces sp. NPDC020996, assembly GCF_040641355.1. NCBI lineage: Bacteria > Bacillati > Actinomycetota > Actinomycetes > Kitasatosporales > Streptomycetaceae > Streptomyces > Streptomyces sp. NPDC020996. Next base: position 64,345 of record NZ_JBFADM010000042.1, on the reverse strand, counting down.
GACGTTCCGGGTCGACGACCCCGACCTGGAGCCGGCCGATCCGCTGCCGCTGGTGCCGCTGATACCGGAGAGGTCGCAGGAACAGGGAGCCGGAAAGTCGGCCTATGCCTCGTCCGAGCCCGCCAGCCTGCCGAAGTCGTGGTCGGCGTCGTCGAAGGCGGACGGCGGGGCGACGTCCAGGCCGTAGTGGTGGTAGAGCTGCAGTTCCTGCTCGGGGGAGAGGTGGCGGCCGACGCCGAAGTCGGGGGCGTCCTTGATCAGGGAGCGGTCGAAGGGGACGTGCAGGGCGCCTTCCACCAGTTCGCTGGGTTCCAGTGGGACGAAGGCGTCCCGGGAGAACAGTCCGGTGCGTATGGCGGCCCACTCCGGCATGCCGGTCGCGTCGTCGAGGTAGACCTCGTCGACGGTGCCGATCTTGGTGCCGTTGCGGTCGAACGCCTTGCGGCCGATCAGGTTGCGCGGATCGATGTCGGTCTGCACGGGCCCTCCTCCTGGTCGCATTCGTCATCACTACGAAAGAGCACAACGCGGCGGGCGGCCACTCGAAGGCCGGGGTGTCGTGCCCGCTGGTACCCTGGCAACGGCTGCTGACCCCGTGCGGGAGAGTCCTCCGGACATCACCGGAGGCGCCGAAGGAGCAAATCCTCCCCGGAATCTCTCAGGCTCACGTACCGCACGGACGAGGTCACTCTGGAAAGCAGAGCGGGTGTCGCTACGGCCTCCGCTCTCACCGACGGTGCAAGCCGCAAGCCCTCGGGCGGCCCGGTGAAGCTCTCAGGTTGAGATGACAGAGGGGGAGGCCGTCCGGGTACCCGCGCCGTGGTGCCCCTCGAAGGTCGCGCAAGACCAGGAGGCCTCCGCAATGACCGCCCACCGCATTCCGCTCTCCGAGCTCGAGCAGGGCATCCCCTTCGAACAGCGCCACATCGGGCCCGATCAGGAAGCGCGGGCGAAGATGCTCGCCCAGGTCGGGTACGGCTCGCTGGACGAGCTCACCGCCGCCGCGGTGCCGGATGTGATCAAGAACGCCGGCGCGCTCGACCTGCCGGGCGCGCGCACCGAGGCGGAGGTGCTCGCCGAGCTGCGGTCGCTCGCCGAGCGCAACCAGGTGCTCGGCTCCATGATCGGGCTCGGGTACTACGGCACGTTCACCCCGCCCGTCATCCTGCGCAACGTGCTGGAGAACCCGGCCTGGTACACCGCCTACACGCCCTACCAGCCGGAGATCTCCCAGGGCCGCCTCGAGGCCCTGCTGAACTTCCAGACGATGGTCGCCGACCTCACCGGCCTGCCGACCTCCGGCGCCTCGCTGCTCGACGAGGGCACGGCGGCCGCCGAGGCCGTGGCGCTGTCCCGGCGCATGGGGAAGAACAAGAAGGGTCTCTTCCTCGTCGACGCCGACGCGCTGCCGCAGACCATCGCCGTGATCGAGACCCGCGCCGAGCCGACGGGCGTCGAGGTCGTCGTGGCCGACCTCAGCGACGGCATCCCGGCCGAGGTCGCCGCGCGCGAGATCAACGGCGTGCTCATCCAGTACCCCGGCGCCTCCGGTGCCGTACGCGACATCAAGCCGGTCATCGACCAGGCGCACGAGCTGGGCGCCCTGGTCACCGTGGCCGCGGACCTGCTCGCGCTGACGCTGCTGAAGTCGCCCGGCGAGCTCGGCGCGGACATCGCGGTCGGCACGACCCAGCGGTTCGGCGTGCCCATGGGCTTCGGCGGTCCGCACGCCGGCTACATGGCGGTGCACGAGAAGTTCGCGCGCAGCCTGCCCGGGCGTCTGGTGGGCGTCTCCGTCGACGCCGACGGGCACAAGGCCTACCGGCTCGCGCTGCAGACCCGTGAGCAGCACATCCGCCGGGAGAAGGCCACCAGCAACATCTGCACCGCCCAGGTGCTGCTCGCCGTGATGGCCGGCATGTACGCCGTCTACCACGGCCCCGAGGGGCTGAAGGGCATCGCCCGGCGCACCCACCGGTACGCCGCGATCCTCGCCGAGGGCCTCCGGGCCGGCGGGGTCGAGGTCGTGCACGGCGCCTACTTCGACACCCTGACCGTCCGCGTCCCGGCGAAGGCCGGCGAGGTCGTCGCCGCCGCGCGGCGCGGCGGGGTCAACCTGCACCTCGTCGACGCCGACCACGTCCTGGTCGCCTGCGACGAGACGACCACGCGGGCGCGGCTGGACGCCGTATGGGCGGCTTTCGGCGTCGAGGGCGACGTCGAGGCGCTGGACGCGGCGGCCGGGGACGCGCTGCCGGAGGCGCTGCTGCGCACCGACGGCTACCTCAACCACCCCGTCTTCCACCAGTACCGCTCCGAGACCGCCATGCTGCGCTACCTGCGCCGCCTGGCCGACCGTGACTACGCGCTCGACCGCGGCATGATCCCGCTGGGCTCCTGCACGATGAAGCTCAACGCGACCACGGAGATGGAGCCGATCACCTGGCCCGAGTTCGGGCAGCTGCACCCCTTCGTGCCCGTGGAGCAGGCGCAGGGCTACCTCACCCTCATCCACGAGCTGGAGGAACGTCTCGCCGAGGTCACCGGCTACGACAAGGTGTCCCTCCAGCCCAACGCCGGCTCGCAGGGCGAGCTGGCCGGTCTGCTCGCCGTGCGCGGCTACCACCGAGCCAACGGCGACGAGCAGCGCACGGTCTGCCTGATCCCGTCCTCCGCGCACGGCACCAACGCCGCCAGCGCCGCGATGGCCGGCATGAAGGTCGTCGTCGTGAAGACCGCCGAGGACGGCGAGATCGACGTCGCGGACCTGCGGGCGAAGATCGAGCAGTACCGCGACGAACTGGCGGTGCTGATGATCACCTACCCGTCGACGCACGGCGTGTTCGAGGAGCACGTCGCCGACATCTGCGCCCAGGTGCACGAGGCGGGCGGGCAGGTGTACGTGGACGGCGCCAACCTCAACGCCCTGGTCGGCCTCGCCAAGCCGGGCCACTTCGGCGGTGACGTCTCCCACCTGAACCTGCACAAGACGTTCTGCATCCCGCACGGCGGCGGCGGCCCCGGCGTCGGCCCGGTCGGGGTGCGCGCGCACCTGGCGCCGTACCTGCCGAACCACCCGCTGCAGCCGGAGGCCGGTCCCGAGACCGGCGTGGGCCCCGTCTCGGCGGCTCCCTGGGGGTCGGCGGGCATCCTGCCCATCTCCTGGACGTACGTCCGCCTGATGGGCGCTGAGGGGCTGAAGCGGGCCACGCAGGTGGCGGTGCTGAGCGCCAACTACGTCGCCAAGCGACTGGAGCCGCACTACCCGGTGCTGTACACCGGCCCCGGCGGCCTGGTCGCGCACGAGTGCATCATCGACCTGCGGCCGCTGACCAAGGCGACCGGCGTGAGCGTGGACGACGTCGCCAAGCGGCTGATCGACTACGGCTTCCACGCGCCGACCATGTCGTTCCCGGTGGCCGGGACGCTGATGATCGAGCCGACCGAGTCCGAGGACCTGACCGAGCTCGACCGGTTCTGCGACGCGATGATCGCGATCCGCGCGGAGATCGAGAAGGTCGGCTCCGGCGAGTGGCCCGCCGACGACAACCCGCTGCGCAACGCGCCGCACACCGCGGCAGCGCTGACCGGCGAGTGGGAGCACGCCTACACCCGCGAGGAGGCCGTCTTCCCGGCCGGCGGCTCCGCGGCCGACAAGTACTGGCCGCCGGTGCGCCGCATCGACCAGGCCTTCGGCGACCGGAACCTGGTGTGCTCGTGCCCGCCGCCGGACGCCTACGAGGACTGACCGCGGCGACGGACGCACGGTGCGAGGGCCCCGCTTCGGCGGGGCCCTCGCGCGTCACGCCGTCGCCAGCGCGACCTCGGTCGACTTGATCAGGGCCACCACGGGGGTGCCGGTCGCCAGCGCCAGGTCCTGTGCGGCGTCCTCGGTGATCGCGGAGGTCAGCTCGCCGCCCTCGACGGCGACCTCCACGGCGGCCATCGCGCGGCCGGCGGTGATGCCGGTGACCGTGCCGGGGAGCCGGTTGCGGATGGACAGACCCTCGACCGGGCCGGTGGCGAGGGCGACCTCCGTGGACTTCACCAGCGCGTGGACGGCGGAGCCCGCCTCGAGTCCGAGTTCCTCCACGGCGTCCAGGGTGATCGCCGCGGTGAGGTCCTGTCCCCCGGCGAGGCGGACCTTGACGGTGGCCATCACCTTGCCGCGGGTGACGTCGGTGACGGTGCCGGGGAACTGGTTGCGGATGCTCAGGGTCATGGTCGTCCACCGTAGTGGGCGGGGTGCGTCAGGCCGGGTAGGCGTGCGTCTGCGTCGCCTTGACCGTCGCCCAGACCGGCGCGCCGGGGTGCAGGCCGAGTTCGGCCGCGGCGACCGTGGTGAGGTCGGCGGCCAGCGGGAGCTCGCCGGTGAGGTCCACCCGGATCTGGTCGCCGTGGGTCTCCAGGCCGGCCACCTCGCAGTGCCAGAGGTTGCGGGCGCTGGAGCCGGTGGGGCGGGTCCGGTGCAGGGTGACGGCGCCGGGCGGGAACGCCACGAAGGCCGGGCCGGACAGGACCTCGGTCGTGGTGAGGGACGGTCCGGCGTCCAGGCGGACGGTGTGGCCGTCGGCCTGCCCCCGGTAGAGGTTCAGCCCGACCAGCTGGGCGATGTAGTCCGTGCGGGGGCGACGGGCGATGTCGGACGGGGCGCCCTCCTGTACGACACGGCCGTGCTCGACGACCACCAGGCGGTCGGCCAGCACCATGGCGTCCAGCGGGTCGTGCGTGACCAGGACGGCGACGGCCTCGAAGTCGGCCAGGTGGCGGCGGAGCCGGGCGCGGACCTCCAGGCGGGTGCGGGCGTCGAGCGCGGCCAGCGGCTCGTCCAGCAGGAGCAGCCGGGGCCGGACGGCCAGGGCGCGGGCGAGGGCGACACGCTGGGCCTGGCCGCCGGACAGCCCGCGCGGCTTGGCGCCGGCGTGGCCGGCGAGGCCCATGCGGTCCAGCAGCTCGGCGGCCAGGGCGCGGGCCTCCGCCTTCGTCGCGCCCTGGCAGCGGGGGCCGAAAGCCACGTTGTCGAGGGCGGTCAGGTGCGGGAAGAGCAGGTAGTCCTGGAAGACCACGCCGACCGGGCGGGCCTCGGGCGGCGTACGGTCCAGCTCGGCGCCGTCGAGGCGCAGGTGGCCGTCGGTGAGCGGGACGAGACCGGCCAGGGCGCGCAGGGCGGTGGTCTTGCCGGCGCCGTTGGGGCCGAGGAGTGCGACCACGTCGCCGGGGGCGGCGGTGAGGGTGATGTCGAGGCGGAAGGCCGCGCGGTCCACGACGAGACGGGCGTCGAGGCCCGCGCCCGGGCGGCCGGGCGGGGGCGGGTGCTCGGCCTTGCCGGGTGCTTCGGCGGGGGGCCGGTTCCGGGCCGTGCGGGGGGTGCCGGCGGGGGCTTGGCGGGGTGCTTCGGCGAGGGGCCGGCGCACAGGGGCGCCGGGGGCGTCCGCGGGGGGCTCGGGGGTGCCGGGGGCCGGGGAGGGCGGGTTGGTCATGAGGTCGTCATCCAGCGGTCCCTCAGGCCCGCCAGGACCGCGATCGACACCGTCAGCAGCACCAGGCTGAGGGCGATCGCGGCGGCGGGGTCGTTCTGCAGGGCGAGGTAGACCGCGAGCGGCATGGTCTGGGTGCGGCCGGGGAAGTTGCCCGCGAAGGTGATCGTCGCGCCGAACTCGCCCAGGGCCCGTGCCCAGGCCAGTACGGCTCCCGCGGCGATGCCCGGGGCGACCAGCGGCAGCGTCACCCGGCGGAAGGCGGTGAAGCGGGACGCGCCCAAGGTGGTGGCCGCCTCCTCGTAGCGCGGGTCGGCGGCGCGCAGGGTGCCCTCCACGCTGATGACGAGGAACGGCATCGCCACGAACGTCTCGGCGAGCACCACCCCGGCGGTCGTGAAGGGCAGGGTGACGCCGAACCAGGCGTCCAGCCACCGGCCGACCACCCCGTTGCGGCCGAGCGCGAGCAGCAGCGCGACACCGCCCACCACGGGCGGCAGGACGAGCGGCAGGGTCACCAGCGCGCGGACCAGGCCGCGTCCGGGGAAATCGGTGCGGGCCAGCAGCCAGGCCAGCGGCACGCCGATCACCAGGCTCACCGCGGTCGCCGCCGTCGCGCACAGCAGCGACAGCCGCAGGGCCTGCCACACCGCGGCGCTGGTCAGCTGGTCCGGCAGGGTGCTCCACGGCGCCCGCACGAGCAGGGCGACCAGCGGCAGCAGCAGGAACGCCAGGCCCACGAGGGCGGGCAGCAGGAGGGGCAGCGGAACCCCGCGCCCGCTCGCCCGCCCGGTCCGGCGGCTGACGCGGGCGCCGTCGCGCCGCGGCCCGCCCTTGAGGAGCCCGGCCGCGGAGCCGTCGGGCGCTGTCACGGCTCGAGGAACCCGGCCCGGGTCAGCACCTTCTGGCCCTCGGCGGACTCGACCAGCTCGATGAACGCCTTGGCCGCCCGGGCGTTGGGGGCGTTCTTGAGCAGGGCGACCGGATAGTCGTTGACGGCGTCGGCGGACTCGGGGAACTCCACGCCCTCCACCTTGTCACCGGCGGCCTTCACGTCCGTCCGGTACACGACGGCGGCGTCGGCCTCCTTCAGCTCGACCTTCGTCAGTGCGGCCTTGACGTCCTGCTCGTAGGAGACCGGCGTCAGCTCGAGACTCGCGGCAGCCAGCGCCTTCTGGGCCGCGGCTCCGCAGGGCACCGTCCTGTCGCACAGCACGACCTTGAGGCCGGACTTCGTGAGGTCCTTCAGGGAGGAGATCTTGTCGGGATTGCCCGGCAGGGTGGCGATCTCCAGCCGGTTGCGCACGAAGACCGTGGGCGTGCCGACCGCGTCCTTGCGGTCCGTCACGATCGCCATCGTCTTCGGACTGGCGGCGGCGAAGACGTCGGCCGGGGCGCCGCCGGTGATGTTCGCGGCGAGGGTGTCGCTGCCGCCGAAGCTGAAGGTCACCTCGGTGCCGGGGTGCTCCTTCTCGAACTCCTTGCCCAAGGCGGTGAAGCTCTCCTGAAGCGAGGCCGCGGCGAAGACGGTGACCGTGCCGGACAGCTTCGGCGACGAGGACGCCGCGGACCCGGAGGCCCCGGAGGAGTCCGAGCCCGAGGAGGAGCAGGCGCTCAGGAGCAGCAGGGCAGCGGCTCCCGCGCCGGCCGGCCACAGGGTGTGGTGGGTCCGGCGGGTCCGGCGCGCGCAGCGGATCGTCACAGTGGCCACTCCTTCTGCCCGGTCATGGAGAGGACCGTCGGCCCCCTTCCCTGTGCCGATCATACTGACGCATTTGCGAGACGTAAGTCCTCACCGGCATCGCATGAGCGGCGGCGTGGACATATATAGGGGTGCATGTGCGGTCACGCGGATGAGCTTCACGCGCGGTCGACGTGGACGTTTGTCGACTTCACTCGGGCAGTGGCCTCCATGCCGACCTCCAGCCCCAGTTCCTCGACCGCCTCGCGGGTGAGCAGGGAGACCAGCCGGTGCGGGCCGGCCTGGATCTCCACCTGGGCGGCCACGTCGCCGAGTTTGATCGCGGTGACGATGCCGGGGAAGGCGTTGCGGACCGAGGTGTACGGCGTCTCCTCCTCGCCGCCGCTGCCGGATCCGGCGAGTTCGACCGAGAACGCGGCCAGGTCCCGCCCGTCGATGAGCCGTCGTCCGCTGTCGTCGCGGTGGGTCGCCACCCGGCCGGCGTCCGCCCAGCGGCGCGCGGTGTCCGGGCTCACGCCGAGCAGTCGTGCTGCCTGGCCGATCGTGTAGGACTGCATGCGGATCACCATAGGGCGGTTCGCGGGCCGCGTGTGTGCGTGGATGCCGGCCGCACGTGGGCTGGGTGAGGGCCGTGTGCGGGCGTGGATGCCGGCCGCACACGGGCGTGGGCGAGGGCCGCATGCGGGCGCGGGTCCGGGTGGCCGGCTCGCGCGTGGCCGGCTGCGGTCCGTCGGGTATCGCCGGTCGGTCCGAGCTCCTACAGTTCCCTCCGTAAAGTTCGCCAATGATGCCGAAACTTTCGGCCTCGTGGAGGGTGTGACGCGCATGCGGACCTTCGGCAATCCCGTCATCGGCGGCTTCCACCCCGACCCGAGCGTGTGCCGGGTCGGGGCGGACTACTACCTGGTGTGCTCCAGCTTCGAGTACTTCCCCGGCGTCCCGCTGTTCCACAGCCGCGACCTCGTCCACTGGCGGCAGATCGGCAACGTCCTCGACCGGCCGAGGCAGCTCGCCCTGCCGGACGGGACCCCGCCGTCCGCCGGGATCTACGCCCCGACCCTCCGCCACCACGACGGCCGCTTCTACATGATCACGACCAACGTCGGCAACGGCGGCACCTTCCTGGTCACCGCAGAACGGCCCGAAGGTCCCTGGTCCGACCCGGTGTGGATCGACGTGCCCGGGATCGATCCGGACCTCGCCTGGGACGACGACGGCGCGTGCTGGTGCGCCGTCGCCGGAGTGGGCCTGGCGCGCATCGACCCCGGGACCGGGAGGGTGCTGGAGGGGCCGGTGAAGGTGTGGTCCGGCACGGGGATGCAGCATCCGGAGGCGCCGCACCTGTACCGCATCGGCGACTGGTGGTACCTGATGCTCGCCGAGGGCGGCACCGCGCACGGGCACAGCGTCTCCGTCGCCCGTGCCCGCTCCCCGCGCGGCCCCTACGAGCCGGCGCCGGGCAACCCGGTCCTGTCGCACCGCAGCACCGATCTGCCGGTCCAGTGCACGGGCCACGCCGATCTGGTCCGGGCGCCCGACGGCAGCTGGTGGATGGTGCTGCTGGGCACGCGTCCGCGCGGGTACTTCCCGTCCTTCCACGTGCTCGGCCGGGAGACGTTCCTGGTTCCCGTGGAGTGGGCCGACGGCTGGCCGCAGGCCGGCCCGGTGCGGGAACGGCACCCGGCTCCGGCGGCCTGGCACCCCTTCCCGCCCGAACCGGTGCGCGACGACTTCGACGCGGCGGACCTGGCGCCGTACTGGATCTCGCCGCGCAGCCGGCCGGAGGGGGCCTGCTCCCTCGGCGGGCGGCCGTCGTGGCTGACCCTGAAAGCCACGGGCGGCACCCTCGACCGGCCGGGCCACACCTTCGCCGGCCGCCGGCAGCAGCATCCCGACTGCCGCGTCGCGGCACGGATGGACCCGGGGACGGGCCGCGGCGGGCTCTCGGTGCGTATGGACGAGGCGCACCACTACGACCTCGAGGTCGCCGGGGGGCAGGTGAGCGTCGTCGCCCGCATCGGGCCGGTCCGGCAGGAACTCGCGCGCCGTCCGGTGCCGCCGGGCCCGGTCACCCTGGGCCTGGAGTTCCGCGCCACGCTCTCCGGGCACGGCGCGGGACCCGACACGGTCGTCCTCTCGGCCGAGGGCGGCGAACCCCTCGCCGAGCTGGACGGCCGCTACCTCTCCACCCAGGTGGCAGGCGGCTTCACCGGCCGCGTGATCGGCATGTACGCCACGGAGGGCAGCGTGGCGTTCGACTGGTTCGACTACGTCCCCCTCGCCGGCGGCTGAACCGCACGGCCGGGCGTTTCCGGAAGCCTTCGGAAACTGTCGGCCCCGCCCGGAAGTGCCTCAACGGCCCCGCCTTCCGCGCGCGTCGGCCGCAGATTCACCGTGCACAAGGGGTTGCCACCGTTCAGGGGCTGTCTCTAGGGTGCGGCAACAACGCATCTTTCTGGATCAACTCCGAAACTTTCGATCCAGTGGACGGCCGTGGATGCGCCGTCCCGTACCCAAGGAGCGCATGATGGGCGACCGGGCACTGTCCCGCCGCGGCTTCCTCGCGGCCTCCGCCGCGGCCGGTCTCGGCATGACGGCACTGAGTGGTTGCGGCGGAGACTCGGACGGAGGGTCGTCGTCGGGAACGACCACCATCGAGTGGTGGAACATCTCCACCACCCAGCCGACGAAAAGCGTCTGGGCCGGCCTCGCCAAGAAGTTCGAGGCGCAGAACCCCAAGGTCAAGCTGAAGATCGTGCAGCTGGAGAATGACGCCTACAAGTCGAAGATGACGGCGCTGACCGCCTCCGGGAAGCTGCCGGACATCTTCCACACCTGGGGCGGCGGCGTGCTGCAGCAGCAGGTCGACGCCGGGCTCGTCGAGGACCTCACGGACCGGACCAAGCCGTGGGCCGACGGGCTGCTGCCGGTCGCGAAGCAGCCGTATCTGCTCGACGACAAGGTGTACGGCATCCCGTTCGACATAGGCATGATCGGCTTCTGGTACAACAAGGCGCTGTTCGAGAAGGCCGGCATCAGCGAACCCCCCACCACCTGGGGCGGGTTCCTCGAAGCCGTGAGCAAGCTCAAGTCGAAGAAGATCACCCCCATCGCGCTCGCCGGCAAGGAGAAGTGGCCGGGCATGTACTACTGGGCGTACCTGGCGATGCGCACCGCCGGCCTCGACGCCCTGAGCAAGGCCGCAGGCGACAAGGACTTCACCGGCGCCGGGTTCGTCCAGGCCGGACAGCACCTGAAGGACCTCGTCGCGCTCCAGCCGTTCCAGAAGGGGTTCCTCGGCGCCGCCTACTCCACGCCCACCGGACAGGCCGCCACCGTGGGCAACGGCAAGGCCGCCATGGAGCTCATGGGCCAGTGGGCCCCCGTCGTGGAGGCGGACGCGGGCAAGGGCCTCGGCGCGGACCTCGGCTTCTTCCCGTTCCCGGCCGTCGAGGGCGGAAAGGGCGCCATCACCGAGGTGTTCGGCGGAGGCGGCGGGCACGCCCTGCGCAAGGGCGCCCCGCAGGCGGCCGTCGACTTCCTGAAGTTCTTCGCCTCCGAGACCACGGACCTCGAACTGGTCAAGAAGACCAACACCCTGCCGGTCGTCCCCGGAGCCGAGAAGGGGCTCTCCGACCCCAACACCAAGTCCGTACATGCCCAGTTGAAGGCCGCCACCGGCTTCCAGCTCTACCTCGACCAGGCCTACGCGCCCGCCGTCGGCCAGGAGATCAACGACAGCGTCGCCGCGCTCATCGCCGGGTCCAAGTCGCCCGCGCAGGTCACCCAGGCGATCACCAAGACCGCGAAGGAAGAGCAGTAGCCGGCGATGACCTCCACTTTCCTTCCGGACAAGCGGACGGGGCCCGGTGTCGTCGTCCCGCCCCCGGCCGGAGCCGCGGCCCGGGGGCGGGCCCGGCGGCGGGCACTGAACTGGTTCACCGCGGTCGGCTTCCAACTGCCCGCGCTGGTGCTGTTCGTCACGCTGGTGCTGCTGCCGATGCTCTTCGCCCTCTACGCCGCCTTCTTCCGGTGGGGCGGCTTCGGCATGCCCTCCGACTACATCGGCGGCGACAACTTCACCCGGCTGTTCGACGACCCCGTCTTCCTGGGCGACCTGTGGCGCTGCCTGGTCCTGGTCGTGCTGTCGCTCGCGATCCAGCTGCCGTTCGCGCTCGCCATGGCGGTGCTGCTCAACCAGCGGCTGCGCGGCCGGGCCGTCTACCGGATGCTGTTCTTCGCCCCGTACGTGCTGTCCGAAGCCATCACCGGCGTGCTGTTCAGCATGGTCTTCGCGCCGGGCGACGGGCTCGCCGACCACGTCCTCGGCGCCGTCGGACTGGACGGTCTTGGCGGGGAGTGGTTCGCCGACCCCTCCTACGTCATGGCCACCCTGTTCCTGGTCATGACGTGGAAGTACTTCGGCTTCCACATGATGCTCTACCTGGCCGGACTCCAGTCCATCCCGGCCGAGTTGACCGAGGCGGCGCTGATCGACGGCGCCGGGCCCTGGCAGCGCTTCCGCAACGTCACCCTGCCGCTGCTCGCGCCCACCCTGCGCATCAGCGTCTTCCTCTCCGTGATCGGGGCGATCCAGCTCTTCGACCTGGTCTGGGTGATCACCCAGGGCGGGCCCGACCACCACTCCGAGACGATGGCCGTGACCATGTTCCAGTACGGCTTCAAGCGCTACCAGGTCGGCTACGCCAGCGCGGTCAGCGTGGTCATGTTCGGCATCTGCCTCGCCTTCGCCCTCGCCTACCAGCGGTTCGTGCTCCGCCGCGACCTCGAAGGGGCCACCACGACGATGAGGGGAGCCGGCAAGTGAGCCGCAAGACCGCACGCACCCTGCCCCTGCACCTGATCCTCGTCGCGGTCGGCGCGGTGATGGCCGTACCCCTGGTGTACGCCGCCCTCTCCGGCTTCAAGTCCACCGACGAGCTCTCCCGCAACCCCTTCGGGCTGCCCGAACACTGGCTGACCGGCAACTACACCGGCATCCTCCGCTCCGGCGACTTCTGGCGGCTGGTCGGCAACAGCACGCTCATCGCGGTGGGCACGACCGTGCTCGTGGTCGCGGTGTCCGCGCTCGCCGCCTTCTCCTTCGCCCGGTTCGCCTTCCGGGGGCGGGAGGTGCTGTTCACCGTCTTCACGATGGGGCTGATGTTCCCCTTCGCGGTGGCCGCGCTGCCGCTGTTCCTGCTGCTGCGCTCGCTGGACCTGCTCGACAACCCGCTGGGCGTGATCCTGCCGCAGGCCGCGTTCGGGCTGCCGATGACGATCATCATCCTGCGGGCGTTCTTCCGGGAGATCCCCGGCGAGCTGGAGGAGGCGGCCACCCTCGACGGCTGCACCCCCTTCGGGTTCTTCTGGCGGGTGCTGCTGCCGATGGCGCGGCCCGCGCTCGGCACGGTCTCCGTGCTCGCGGTCGTCACCAGCTGGAACAACTTCTTCTTGCCGCTGCTGGTGTTCACCGAGAACAAGTGGTGGACGCTGCCCATCGGCGTCCAGCAGTTCCAGGGCGAGTACTCCGCGGAGTACGCCCGGGTCTTCGCCTACCTCGTGCTGGCGATGGTCCCGGCCCTCGCCTTCTACTCGGTCGCCGAGCGTCAGCTCGTCGGCGGCCTCACCGCCGGCGCCACGAAGGGATGACGAGCGCCCGCGGACGTACGGCTCACCCACACCATCCGACCGTGAGGAGTCGCACCATGCGCAAGCACCGCCTGAGACTCGTCGCTGCCGTGGCCGCCGTCCTGGCCGCCGCGGGCGCCGGCACCGCGGCGCCCGCCCAGGCACACGACAGGCCGTCCACCCTCGCCGGCCTGGCCGAGCGGCACGGACGCTACTTCGGCAGCGCCACCGACAACCCCGAACTCACCGACACCGCCTACACGGCGGTCCTCGGCAACGAGTTCGACATGATCACGCCCGGCAACGGCATGAAGTGGTACGCCACCGAACCCGAACCGGGCGTCTTCGACTGGTCCGCCGGCGACGAGATCGTGGACCTCGCCCGCCGCAACCACCAGCGGTTACGGGCCCACACCCTGGTCTGGCACAACCAGCTGCCGAGCTGGCTGACCGACCGCGAGTGGACGGCCGACGAACTGCGGGCGGTCCTGAAGCGGCACATCCTCACGGAGGTGCGGCACTACCGGGGCAAGGTCTACTCGTGGGACGTCGTGAACGAGGCGTTCAACGAGGACGGCACCTACCGCGAGACCATCTGGTACAAGACCCTCGGCCCCGGCTACATCGCCGACGCGCTGCGCTGGGCCCACCAGGCCGACCCGCACGCCAAGCTCTATCTCAACGACTACAACATCGAGGCCGTCGGCCCGAAGTCCGACGCCTACTACCGGCTGGCCCAGGATCTCCGGGCGCAGGGCGTCCCGCTGCACGGCATCGGACTGCAGGCCCACCTCGCCCTCCAGTACGGCTATCCGGCCACCCTGGAGGACAACCTGCGCCGCTTCTCCCGGCTCGGCCTCGACACCGCGCTCACCGAGGTCGACGTCCGTATGCTGCTGCCGGCGGACGCGGAGAAGCTCGCCGAGCAGGCCGACTGGTACCGGGACCTGACCGCGGCCTGCCTCGCGGTGCGCCGGTGCGTGGGCATCACGGTGTGGGACTGGACCGACAAGTACTCGTGGATCCCGGCGTTCTTCCCCGGAGAGGGCGCCGCGCTGCCGTGGGACGAGGAGTTCCGGCCCAAGCCGGCGTACGCCGCGATCCGGCAGGCGCTCGGCGAAGGGTGACGGCACGGACCCGCGCCGGGGGAGGTGCCTCGCCGCTGCAGGGTGGCGGCGAGGCATCCCGGCGCGCCGCCGGGGCCGGGCGGGTCGGCGTGGCGGGGGTGGGCGGCTGTGTTGACGTGGGCGGGCATCGGCGGTTGGCGAGTGCGCCGGTTTGCGGGTGTGGCGGTGTGCGGCTCAGGCTGCGGGCGGCGCGGGGGCCGTGCTGGAGCGGACGATCAGTTCCGTGCCCAGCTCCACCCGCGGTGACTCCGGCCCCTCCGCGCGGGCCAGGCGCAGCACCGTGCGCACGGCGAGCCCGCCCATGTCGGCCAGGGGCTGGCGCACAGTGGTCAGCGGCGGGGCCGACCAGCGGACCTCCGGAAGGTCGTCGAAGCCGACCAGACTCATGTCCTCCGGCACCCGCAAACCCCGTCGGCGCAGGGCCTCGATCGCGCCGAGCGCCATCCGGTCGCCGGCCGCGAAGACGGCGGTAGGCGGCTCGGGCAGGTCCAGGAGGGCGGTGCACCGGTGCCCGGCGGCCCCGCCGCGTTTCGGCGGCGGGGGCGGCGGAGCGGGCCTTCCGGGTGGCGGCCGGACTCGGGGTGGAAGTCGCCGCGGACGACGAGGGTCTCGTCCACCGTGATGCCGGCGCTCTTCAGGGCGGCGCGGTAGCCGTCGAACCGGGCGCGGGAGCAAAGCAGCCGGGGCGGGCCGGCGATCAGCCCGATCCTGCGGTGGCCGAGGGCCAGCAGGTGCTCGGTGGCCGCCAGGCCGCCCGCCCAGTTGGCGGCGCCGATGGCGGGGACGTCGAGGCCGGGGGAGCCCGCCGGGTCGACGACCGCCAAGGGGACGCCGAGGGCGCGCAGTTCCTCGTGCAGGACCGGCTCCAGGGCCGAGGTGACGAGGATGACGCCGTCGGAGGCGCGGGCCCGCAGGTTGCGCATCCACTCGCGGGCGTCGCCGGAGCGTCCGTGGATCGCCGAGACCACGGTGCCGACCCCGGCCGCGTGCGCGGCCTCCTCCACGCCCCTGATGACCTCCACCGCCCACGGGCTGTCGAGGTCGTCGAAGACCAGGTCGAGCAGGGCGGCGCGGGTGGCCGGAGCGGCGCGCCTGCGGTAGCCGTGGCGCAGCAGCAGGTCCTCGACGAGCGCCCGGGTCCTGGGCGAGACGTCGGAGCGGCCGTGGACCACCCGGGAGACGGTCGGCACCGACACCCCGGCCTGCCGGGCGGTCTCCGTGATGGTGACCTTGCCGCGGGCCTCGGTCCGTTGCCCGGCGCCGGACTCGTGCGCTGCCATCCCCACCTCCGCCGCTGCCCGTCTCGATGCGTCCGGGAGCGGACGGTGAACGCCGCCGGGCGCGCGTCAGGGCCGGTTCGCGGCGGGCGTCCGCGAGCCGGCCCCGGGGAGCCGCGGGCGGTCGGCGTGCCGCCCGTTCGTGAATCAGGCGGCCGTCATCACGCGGTGCGGGGCGATGATCTGACCGTCCGGCAGGAGCTCACCGGTGTCCTCGAAGAGCAGGACGCCGTTGCACAGCAGGCTCCATCCCTGCTCCGGGTGGTGCGCCACGAGTCGGGCGGATTCCCGGTCGGCGGAGTCTGCTGAGGGGCACGGTGGCTGGTGCTGGCACATTGGCGGGATCTTTCGCTCTGTCGTGGTGTTCGAGATGGATGGTGTGTCCGTGTCGCGCCGTGAAGCCTCGTCCATGGCCGCCCCCCGTTGACAAGTCGGTCGGAACCCAGTGTTGCCCCACGGGCGTCGATCCGCAGGTATTTCGCAGCACCGCTTCTCACAGGTTCAGGACGCACCGTTCCCCGCGGGCGGTTCAGTGTGACCGCACTGTCCCTTCGGGTGGTTTCACATGGCCGGATGGGGCTAGTCCCGACCGGTCGGAGCCGGCTGCGGGCGCGTGCGAGCACCCCGTGGCTCGAACGAGCGGAACGGGTGCGGGCGGCGAGTGAGGTGGCGGCGTGCCCCCGCCCCCGGAGTCGGGGAGCGGGGGCACGCGGGTGGTCGGGCCGGGTGGGCTCAGGCGGTCTGGCGCAGCAGCGGCGCCGGGGTCACCCGGCGGGTCAGCGTCGGCAGCAGATCGGCGACCCGGTGCGGCTGGTGCGCCGCGATGCCGGGAGGAGCGGGCGCCAGCGGGACCAGGATGTCCGTGTCGGCGGGGTTGCCGGCGGCGGCGTCCGCGGCGCAGTCGCCGTGCAGCCACAGGGTGAGCATGTACAGGCCGGGCACGGACAGCAGGCGGGGCTGGTAGGGCTGGGTCAGTGTCTCGGCCTGCCGCAGCGCCTGTTCGGTGGAGGGGATGTAGGGGCCCTCGAAGAAGTGCGAGAAGGCCCAGCCGTCGGCGGTGAGCGTGGTCTCGGCGGCGGCCACCGAGCGGTCGCCGGAGCGGATCAGGAACCGCCATCCGGCGAGCCGGGTGGTGGCGCCCGTGGCGGTGATCGCCTCCAGCACGTGGACGGGGAGCGGGAGCTCGGGGGTGACGGGTCCCTGGTGACGCAGCAGGGACGGGGTGCGGGCCTCACGGACGGCGGAGGGGGAACCGAGCGCGGCGAGGACGGAGCGCAGTGCGGGCGTGGGAGCCGGGGGGACATGCAGCGGCATGGTGGGTCGCCTCTCATTCGGCAGGCACGGTGACGCGAGGGCGGGGGCGGACGGCGCTGTCTGCTCACGAGGCCAGGGAGGCGGGGGCCGGGGTCTGGTAACGAGGGGTGTGGTGAGGCCTGCCGTACGTCGCCTCGACGGCGGGTTCCATGACCGCGGGCGCCAACCCTCTGCCTGTTCGCGGAGTTTATACGAGGTATGTTCAGGCAGTGTTTCGGCTAGCCCTTTGCGGTGTACTCGGCAAGGGCGCATTCGGTCGGCGTTACGCGGGAATCATCCCGATTCCCAACCGACTCCGAAGCGGTGACCTCGGAGAATGTCCGGGAGGTGGTCGGCCAATTCTCGTCGGCGTTTTTCACGAGTTCGTGAGCTGTCCGCAACTGCGTTGTGACGCATGCCCGGCGAATGTGCCGCGGGTCACTTCTTCCAGCGTAGCGGGCCACGAGCCCGCGTGGGGACGTTATCGATCGGCTGGGCTGGGCATTATCCCACGTGACCAGGACGCCGGCGGCCGGTCTTCGGCCCGCCCATTCGAGGAGGGACGCTTCGATGGGGGAGAAGGTCGTGGCAGGCGGGTTCGACCTGTCCGATCGGCAGCACTACCGGGACAAGCTCCGGCGGTGCCTGACGGGGCTCGAGCGGCTGCTGGCTCAGGAGCGCTTCGATCGGCCGAAGAACCTCATGGGTCTCGAGATCGAATTGAATCTGGTCGGCGCCGACGGCATGCCCAAAATGCTGAATGCGCAAGTACTCGAGCGCATCGCGAGCCGGGACTTCCAAACAGAACTCGCCATGTTCAACCTGGAAGTCAACATCGCCCCACACCGATTGGGTGGGCGGGTATTCGACCGGCTCGCCGAAGAACTCCGTACGTCACTGGCATATGCCGACAGAAAGGCGGGGGAGGTGGACGCGGGAATCGTGATGATCGGTATTCTGCCGACGCTCGACCGGGACGACCTGGTCTCCTCCAATCTCTCCGCGGTGGACCGCTACACCCTCCTCAACGACCAGATCGTGGCAGCCCGCGGCGAGGACTTCGCCCTCGACATCGACGGCGTGGAACACCTCAGGTGCACGTCGAAGTCCATAGCCCCGGAGGCCGCCTGCACCTCCGTGCAGTTGCACCTCCAGGTCACCCCGGGCCGCTTCGCCGACGTGTGGAACGCGGCGCAGGCCGTCGCCGCAGCCCAGGTCGCCATCGGCGCCAACTCCCCCTTCCTGTTCGGCCGCGAGCTGTGGCGCGAGTCCAGGCCCCCGCTGTTCCAGCAGTCCACCGACACCCGCCCGCCGGAGCTGCAGGCCCAGGGCGTACGGCCGCGCACCTGGTTCGGCGAGCGCTGGATCAGCTCCGCCCACGACCTCTTCGAGGAGAACCTGCGGTTCTTCCCGGCGCTGCTGCCGATCTGCGACGAGGAGGAGCCGCTGGAGGTCGTCGACGCGGGCGGCGTCCCCAAGCTCGCGGAACTCGTCCTGCACAACGGCACGATCTACCGCTGG
The DNA here is from genome assembly GCF_040641355.1 of Streptomyces sp. NPDC020996. NCBI lineage: Bacteria > Bacillati > Actinomycetota > Actinomycetes > Kitasatosporales > Streptomycetaceae > Streptomyces > Streptomyces sp. NPDC020996. The sequence continues at coordinate 46,317 of NZ_JBFADM010000042.1, read as the reverse complement.
AACCGCCCGGTCTACGGCATCGCCGACGGCGTCCCGCACCTGCGCGTGGAGAACCGCGTGCTGCCCGCGGGCCCCACCATCACGGACGTCATCGCCAACGCGGCCTTCTACTACGGCGTCGTCCGCGCCCTCGCCGAGGAGCCGCGTCCGGTGTGGACCCGGCTGCCCTTCGAGGCGGCCGCCGCCAACTTCGACGCCGCCTGCAAGCACGGCATCGACGCCCGCCTGGAATGGCCGCGGCGCGGCCGGTACGCCGGTACCGCCCAGGTCGACGCGGTGACCCTGGTGCGCGACGAACTGCTGCCGCTCGCCGAGGCGGGCCTGACCGCGTGGGGCGTCGAACCCGCCGACCGCGACCTGTACCTCGGCGTGATCGAGGAGCGGTGCCGCCGCCGGGTCAACGGCGCCTCGTGGCAGGCGGTCACCTTCCACCGGGCCCTGGAGTCGGGGCTGTCGCGGGAGTCCGCGCTGGCGGCCACCACCCGGCGGTACTGCGAGCTGATGCACGCGGGGGAGCCCGTGCACACCTGGCCGGTGGGCCTGCCCAAGCCCGTGCCCCTGGGCTGAGCGGCCGGGTCGTTCCCGGCCGGTGCGCTGCCTCTCGCGGCGGTCCTCTCGGCCTCCTCCGCGTCGGCGTCCGCGACGCACGGCGATCACGCGCGGCGTCGGCGGGGGTCGCGGACGCCTGCCTCATGGTGATCGTGCATGCTGTGACGTCCCACGACGGTGGCGCTCTCCCCGGCGGTGCCGGTGGTGACGGCGAGGCGTGAACAGTCAATGGAGGCAGGTGTGCAGGCAGAGGCGGGCGCGGTGGCCGGTTCCTCTCCCGAGGAGCGGCCCTCGCGGCGGATCTTCCGTGACGAGACGCTGCTCGTCCTGGGGCTCTCGCTGGGCGCGAGCGGTGTTTCCGCCCTGATCAGCTTTGTCGGATCGGTCACCCGGCCAGGCGGTCTGAAGGACCAGGCGGCCACGCTCAACGCCTCGGCCGCGCCGGGTCGCCCCTGGCTGGACCTGGCCTGGCAGCTGTTCGGGATCGCCACCGCTCTGGTGCCCGTCGCGCTCGTGGCGCACTTCCTGATGCGTGAGGGGCAGAGCCTGCGCACGCTCGGCTTCGACCGTACGCGGCCCTGGCCGGACCTCGGGCGCGGCGCCGCGGTCGCCGCGGTGATCGGCAGTACCGGCATCGCCTTCTACCTGGCCGCGCGCGGGCTGGGCTTCAACCTCACGGTGGTGCCGGAGGCGCTGCCCGACGTGTGGTGGAAGTACCCCGTGCTGGTCCTGTCGGCGGTGCAGAACGCCGTCCTGGAAGAGGTCATCGTCGTCGGCTATCTGCTGCGCCGGCTCGGGCGGCTGGGCTGGACGCCCGGAGCCGCGCTGATGGGCAGTGCCGTGCTGCGCGGCTCCTACCACCTCTACCAGGGCATCGGCGGCTTCGTCGGGAACATGGTGATGGGCGTGGTCTTCGTCCTGCTGTACCGGCGCTGGGGCCGGGTGGGGCCGCTGGTGGTGGCGCACTCCCTGCTCGACATCGGGGCGTTCGTCGGGTACGCGCTGCTGGCGGGAAAGGTGGGCTGGCTGCCTACGGCGTGAGCAGTGTCCCCTCGATGACCGTGACCGCGCGGCCGGTCAGCAGGGTGCGTTCGCCGCGCAGTTCGGTGCGGACGCGGCCGGGCCGGGGGGATGCCTGCAGGCCGGTCAGGACGGACCGGCCGAGGCGCTCGGACCAGAACGGGGCGAGGGCCGTGTGGGCGCTGCCGGTGACGGGGTCCTCGTCGATGCCGACGTTCGGGAAGAAGCAGCGCGAGACGAAGTCGTGCCCGGCGGCCGGGTCGGCGGCCGGCGCGGTGGCGATGATGCCGCGCTCGGAGCAGGCGGCCAGGGTCCTGTGGTCCGGGTCGAGGCCGCGGACCGTCCCCTCGTCGGCGAGTTCCAGCAGCAGGTCGCCCACGTTCGGGCCGGTGTCGAAGGCGGCGCGCGGTGCGGCGCCGAGTGCTTCGGCGACGCCGTCGGGGACCTCGACGGGCGTGAGCGGCGCCGTGGGGAAGTCCAGTGCGACCGAGCCGTCCGCACCGGGCGTCGTGACGAGCACGCCGCTGCGCGTGGCGAACCGCACCGGGCCCTTGTGGGCGCCGGTGGAGCTCAGCACGTGGGCCGTCGCGAGCGTGGCGTGGCCGCACAGGGCGACCTCGGCCGCGGGAGTGAACCAGCGCAGCGCCCAGTCGGCCTCCCCGCCCCCGGGCAACCGGTGCGCGAACGCCGTCTCGGCGTGGTTCACCTCCCGGGCCACCTGCTGCATCCAGCCGTCGTCCGGGAAGGCGTCGGCGTCGAGGAGCAGGACCCCGGCGGGATTTCCGGCGAAGGGACGGTCGGTGAAGGCGTCGACGATTCGTATCCGCATGCCATGACGCTAGGGTGCGCGCCGGCCCCCGGAACACATCCAATTCCGGCTTCCTGGCCCTTTGGCGGGGCACGACGCCTGGAGCGGACGGCCGCAGGCGGTGAGGCCCGGAGCGACAGCCGCGGGCCCCGGCCCCGACGCCGTACGGGCGTCCGGGCCGGGGCCGGAACCTGCGGAGTGGTCCCCGTCCGGGACGGTCAGTCCGTGCCGGACTCCATGGCGGCGCGGTCCAGCAGTTCCTCGTCCTCCGAGACCTCGCCGCGGGAGGCGATGGCCTCGGCACCGCCCTCCGGCATGCTGCCGATCAGGCCGGTCGCGGCCGCCTGGGCGGCGCCGACGGCGGGGTGCGCGGTGCCGATCAGGCCGATCCCGGCGTACTGCTCCAGCTTGGCGCGGGAGTCGGCGATGTCGAGGTTGCGCATGGTGAGCTGGCCGATCCGGTCGACCGGGCCGAACGCCGAGTCCTCGGTGCGCTCCATGGACAGCTTGTCCGGGTGGTAGCTGAACGCCGGGCCGGAGGTGTCGAGGATCGAGTAGTCCTCACCCCGCCGCAGCCGCAGCGTGACCTCACCGGTGATCGCCGCGCCGACCCAGCGCTGCAGCGACTCGCGCACCATCAGCGCCTGCGGGTCCAGCCAGCGGCCCTCGTACATCAGCCGGCCCAGACGCCGTCCCTCGGTGTGGTACTGGGCGACGGTGTCCTCGTTGTGGATCGCGTTGACCAGACGCTCGTAGGCCGCGTGCAGCAGCGCCATGCCGGGGGCCTCGTAGATGCCGCGGCTCTTGGCCTCGATGATCCGGTTCTCGATCTGGTCCGACATGCCCAGGCCGTGCCGGCCGCCGATGGCGTTGGCCTCCATCACCAGGTCGACGGGGGAGGCGAACTCCTTGCCGTTGATCGTCACCGGGCGGCCCTGTTCGAAGCCGATCGTCACGTCCTCGGTGGCGATCTCGACCTCGGGGTCCCAGAACCGCACGCCCATGATCGGCTCGACGGTCTCCACGCTGGTGTCCAGGTGCTCCAGCGTCTTGGCCTCGTGGGTGGCGCCCCAGATGTTGGCGTCGGTGGAGTACGCCTTCTCCGTGCTGTCCCGGTAGGGCAGGCCGTGGGCGATCAGCCACTCGGACATCTCCTTGCGGCCGCCGAGCTCGGTCACGAAGTCCGCGTCCAGCCAGGGCTTGTAGATCCGCAGGTGCGGGTTGGCCAGCAGGCCGTAGCGGTAGAACCGCTCGATGTCGTTGCCCTTGAAGGTCGACCCGTCGCCCCAGATCTGCACGTCGTCCTCGAGCATCGCGCGCACCAGGAGGGTGCCCGTGACGGCGCGGCCGAGCGGCGTGGTGTTGAAGTAGGCGCGCCCGCCCGAGCGGATGTGGAACGCACCGCAGGCGAGTGCGGCCAGGCCCTCCTCGACGAGCGCGGCGCGGCAGTCGACCAGACGCGCGACCTCGGCGCCGTAGGTCTTGGCCCGGCCCGGCACCGAGGCGATGTCGGGCTCGTCGTACTGGCCGATGTCGGCGGTGTAGGTGCACGGGACGGCGCCCTTGTCGCGCATCCACGCGACGGCGACCGAGGTGTCGAGACCGCCGGAGAAGGCGATGCCGACGCGCTCGCCGGCGGGGAGGGAGGTGAGGACCTTGGACATGGGAAGAGTATGCATGAATCCGCATGGCTATGCAAAGCCCTGTGCCGGCACATGCCGTGCGAGGACGCGCGGCCGCCGCACGACGCCGCACGGAGCGGCGCGGCGACCGTGCGACGCCGTACGGACGACCCGCGTGCGCGGCGCGGTCGAGCGCCTACCGGGGGGTGGTCGCGATCTGGATCAGATTGCCGCAGGTGTCGTCGAGGACGGCGGTGGTGACGGGGCCCGTCTCCACGGGCTCCTGGGTGAACCGGACGCCGAGGCCGCGCAGGCGCCGGTACTCCGCCGTCACGTCCTCGACGGCGAACTGGGCGAGCGGGATGCCGTCCGCTACGAGCGCGTCCCGGTAGGTCCTGGCGGCCGGGTGCTCGGCGGGTTCGAGGAGGAGTTCGGTGCCGTCGGGCTCGTCGGGCGAGACCACGGTCAGCCACCGGTGCTTGTCGCCCAGCGGGACGTCGTGCTTCTTCGTGAAGCCGAGGATCTCGGTGTAGAACTGCTCGGCCTTGTCCTGGTCGTCGACGAAGACGCTGGTCAGATGGATCCTCATGGGGTGCTCTCCTCCGGTCCGGACGTGTCGGGCGTGAGCCATCGCTCGGCGATCTGCCGCAGTGGGGCCGTGTTCAGGTCGTGGAACTTGCAGCGGCCCTCCCGCCTGGTCTCGACGAGCCCGGCGGCCTCCAGTACGGCGAGGTGCTGGGAGACCGCCTGGCGTGAGATGCCGAGCCGGTGCTTCATGCTCAGCCGGGAGCAGATCTCGAACAGGGTCTGTCCGGACTTCTCCGTGAGCTCGTCGAGGATGGTGCGGCGGGTGGGATCGGCCAGGGCTTTGAACAGGTCGTCGGCCACGACCCGAGAATAGGCAAGCGGCCACTTGCCTATCAAGCACGGACACGCGCCCGGCGTTCCGGGCCGGCGGTGGATAGGCTCCCGGCATGCCCATCCGTGTGGACGTCGTCAGCGAAGCGAGCCAGGAAATCGTCGACGCCTTCGGCCGGCTGTTGCCGCAGTTGTCGTCGACGGCGAAGCCCCTCGACCGGGAGGCGGTCGACCGGATGGTGCGCTGCGACGCCAACACCGTGCTCGTGGCCCGCACTCCCGAGGCGATCGTCGGGACTCTGACGCTGGTGCTGCTGCCGCTGCCTTCCGGACTGCGGGCCCGCATCGAAGACGTGGTCGTGGACGGTGCGGCGCGAGGCCGTGGAGTTGCCGGTCTGCTCACCGAGGAGGCCGTGCGGATCGCCCGGGAGGCGGGCGCGCGGACGGTGGATCTCACCTCCCGGCCGGATCGTGCGGCGGCGAACCGGCTCTACGAGCGCGTCGGGTTCCGGAGCAGGCAGTCGACCGTCTTCCGCCTCCCGCTCGATCGGTAGCGCGGAGGTCTCGGTCACTCGCATCGTGACGGGTCTTGCCGTACGAACAGTTCCGATATATCGTTGAGTCATCGCGACAGATCAACGATGGAATGGAGTGAGTGCGATGCGCAGCCACGGATTCGAGCGTGGACACGGTGGACCCGGCCCCCGCGGACGGGCCGGTTTCGAGGGACGGCGCGGTGCCTTCGGCCCCTTCGGGCCGGGTGGCGGCCCCGGGCCGGGATTCGGTTTCGGCGGTCCGGGTTTCGGCCCGGGATTCGGCCCCGGCCCCAGGGGGCGCGGCGGACCACGCGGAAGGGCGCGGCGCGGCGACGTACGCGCGTCGATCCTGGCCCTGCTGAAGGACCGTCCGATGCACGGTTACGAGATGATCCAGGAGATCGCCGAGCGCAGCGGCGGGGCGTGGAAGCCCAGCCCCGGCTCGGTGTACCCCACCCTCCAGCTGCTGGAGGACGAGGGGCTGATCGTCAGTGAGAGCGAGGGCGGCAAGAAGCTGTTCTCGCTCACCGGCGCCGGCCGCGAAGCGGCCCCCGGGGGGGCCGCACCCCCCCGGGGGGGAGCCGACCCCGGCAACGACAGGGGGGCGCGCGGCGCGATACGGCCGGCCCGGGTGGGG
>NZ_JBFADM010000042.1:0-40277 GCF_040641355.1 Streptomyces sp. NPDC020996 | reverse complement strand
GCGCGCACACCCGCTGTCGCCCCCACCCGCCCCCCCCCGCCAGCCGCCCGACGAGGGGCCCGACGCGCCCTGGGAGGAAGCCTCCCGCGGCATCGACTGGGAGGCGCTCGGCGAGATCCGGCAGGCCGGGTTCGGCCTGATGGAGGCCTTCGGCCAGGTCTGGAAGACCGGTACCAAGGAACAGCGCGACAAGGCGCTGACCGTCATCAACGAAGCCCGCAAGAAGCTGTACCTGATCCTCGCCGACGAGGACTGACGGCGGCGCGCCGCCGCGTGCGGGGCGCCCCGTGGAGCGATCCGCGGGGCGCCTTCTCGCGTGTACGGTCCCCGGTCCTCAGGTCAGCAGTCCGTCCAGCCTGCGCAGCGACTCGTTCAGCGCGGTCGTGGCCGAGTCCTTGAGCCTGGCCGCCATCAGCGACACCGCGGCGCCCGTGAACTCCCCGTCGATCCGGACCGTCGTGGCGTCGCCGTCGGGCGTCAGCGTGTAGCGCGTGGCGAGGTTCACGGCCATCGGGCCCTTGCCGCGGATGGCGAGCACCCGGGCCGGCTCCACCTCCTCGACGGTCCACTCCACCTCGGCCGGGAACCCCATGAGCTTCATGTTCTCCTGGAACGTCCCGCCGGCCGCGAGCTCGGCGGGGCCGCCCGCGGGGAAGCTCGTGTGGGTCGCGTTCCACTCGCCGTAGGCGGACCAGTCCGTCAGTCGCGCCCACACCTTCTCCGCGGGGGCCCCGATCCGTGCCTCCGCGCTGACCTCGGCCATGCGACCACCTCTTCGTGTCGGGCTGTGGTGTCGCGGAACGTAGCCGCAGGCGCCGCAACATTCAATACTGATGAACTGTCAGATCTCGGCGTGCCGCGGCCTGATCTCATCCGTGAGGAGGAGATTTCGGGCCATGGAGTCCACTCCCCGTTGGACGCGGAAATGGTTCCGCCCGGCGATGACCGCAGGGGCCGGGACTGATGGGGTAGGAGACGTGCAACCCCGTATCCCGAGGCAGTCGGCGGACGAGCCGCGCCCAGGCCCTCGTGCCGACGGCGATGCCGGACCCAGTGACGAATTGGCGGCGGTGGTCTCCGGCGCCCGGCGGCGGGCGGTGCGGGACGGGGACCGGCAGATAGACACCGCACACCTGCTGCACTCGCTCCTCGAACAGGACCCCGAGGCGCGGGGCGTCTTCGGCGACGGGACCGGACTCGCGCGGCTGCTCGGTTACCTCGTGCAGCGCAGCATCGGCTACGGCCTGCGCTGGCAGGGCTCGGTGGAGGACTCCGGCGCGATGCCTCCGACGCCGGAGGCGGAGGGGTACTCGCCGCTGGCCGCGCGGGCGATGGAGCACGCCCGCGAGCGCGCCGCCGGCCGGGGCGCCGGACCGGCCCGCGGTATCGACCTGCTCGCGGCAATCGTGGCGGAGCCGCAGGCCCGCGCCGTGGAAGTGCTCGGCCGCGCCGGCCTCGCGGTCGAGGCCGTGCTCGCCCGGATCGAGGAGCTGTCGGCGCAGTCGGGATCGTCCAGCCGCTGAGACAGGTGTCATCGAGGGTGACGCTCATGTCGTCCCCTGTCATCATGTGCCCGTGCATACGTCTGAGAGCAGTCAGGGCAGCCGCGGCAGGGGCGTCGGGCTCGGCCTCGCGCTGGGGTCCGCGGTGGCGTTCGGCGGGTCCGGAGTCGCGGCGAAGCCGCTGATCGAGGCGGGACTGGAGCCGCTGCACGTGGTGTGGCTGCGGGTGGCGGGCGCCGCCCTGGTCATGCTGCCGGTCGCGGTACGCCACCGCGCGCTGCCGCGCCGCCGCCCCGCGCTGCTCGCCGGGTTCGGACTGCTGGCCGTGGCCGGGGTCCAGGCCTGCTATTTCGCCTCGATCTCCCGTATCCCGGTCGGGGTCGCGCTGCTCGTCGAGTACCTCGCGCCCGCCCTGGTCCTCGGCTGGGTGCGGTTCGTGCAGCGGCGGCCGGTGACGCGGGCCGCCGCGCTCGGGGTGGTCCTCGCGGTCGGCGGTCTCGCCTGCGTGGTCGAGGTCTGGTCGGGCCTGAGCTTCGACGCCCTCGGCCTAGTCCTCGCGCTCGGCGCCGCCTGCTGCCAGGTCGGCTACTTCGTCCTGTCGGACCAGGGCAGCGACGCCGGCGACGACGCCCCGGACCCGCTCGGCGTCATCGCCTACGGCCTGCTCACCGGCGCCGCCGTCCTCACCGTCGTCGCCCGCCCCTGGGACATGGACTGGTCGGTGCTGGCCGGCACCGCCGACATGAACGGCACCCCCGTCGCGGCCGGCCTGCTGCTGGCCTGGATCGTGCTCGTCGCCACCGTCCTCGCCTACGTCACCGGGGTGCTGTCGGTGCGCCGGCTCTCGCCGCAGGTCGCGGGGGTCGTGGCGTGCCTGGAGGCGGTCATCGCGACCGTCCTGGCCTGGGTGCTGCTCGGTGAGCACCTCTCCGCGCCGCAGATCGTCGGCGGGGCGGTCGTCCTGGTCGGCGCCTTCATCGCCCAGTCGTCGGCACCCGCCCGGGGATCCGCCGAGCCGGTGGCGAGCGGCGGTCTCGAAGCCGACGTGGCGGCCCGCCGCAGCGCCGCCTAGTACGGGCCCTATGCTGTCGCTCATGCATGCGAACGCGCTCGTCCTGCCCCCTCCCGCCGTCTGAGGCGGGCCCCAGGTCGGACACGCCCGGCACGGCGCCGGGCCGGTCGCTGCTGCCCGCAGAAGCAGTCCACGGTCCCGCTGACCCGGGACCTCCCCACGCACTTCTGCGGAGAACACTCGTGTCGAACGCTGATCACGGCCTGCCCGTCGGGCGAGGCCTGCTCTACCTGATCGTCGCCGGTTTCGCCTGGGGCACCGCGGGCGCGGCCGCCTCCCTGGTCTACCGGACCGGTGACATGGGCCCCGTCGCCCTCTCCTTCTGGCGGTGCGCGCTGGGTCTCGTCCTGCTGCTGGCCGCCGGCCGGCTGCGCCCGCGCGTCCGGCCCGCCGTCCGTGAGCCGTTCGCCCGCAGGGCCGTGCGGGCCGGCCTCACGGGCGTCGGGCTCGCGGTGTTCCAGACCGCCTACTTCGCCGCCGTGGCCGCGACCGGCCTGGCGGTGGCCACCGTCGTCACCCTGGGTGCCGGGCCGGTGTTCATCGCGCTCGGCGCCCGGCTGACCCTGGGCGAGCGGCTCGGACGGGGCGGCGTGGCGGCCGTCGCCGGCGCGCTGGCCGGGCTGGGCGTGCTCGTGCTCGGCAGCGGCGGCGCGACCGTACGGCCGTGGGGCGTGCTGCTGGCGCTCGCGTCCGCGGCCGGGTACTCCGTGATGACCCTGCTGACCCGCTGGTGGGGCCGCGGCGGCGGGACGGACGCCGCCGAGACGTCCGTGGGGGCGTTCGCGGTCACCAGTCTGTGCCTGCTGCCGTTCGCCCTGGCCGAGGGGCTGCTTCCGCACACCCCCGACCCCGTCCGGCTGGTCTGGCTGCTGGCCTACATCGCGGCCGTCCCCACGGCGCTCGCCTACGCGCTGTACTTCGCCGGCGCCGCCGTCGTCCGGTCGGCCACCGTGTCGGTGATCATGCTGCTGGAGCCGGTGAGCGCGGCGGTCCTGGCGATCGCCCTGCTCGGTGAACGGCTCACCGCGGCGACCCTGGTGGGCACGCTGCTCATGCTCGGGTCGGTGACGGGACTGGCCGCGGCGGAGGCGAGGACGCCGGCTCTCGCGTGACGGGCGAGGACGCCGGCTCTCGCGTGACGGGTGCGGCTCAGCGGACCGCCCGCCAGGTCCCCCGCCTGCGCAGCTGGTGCTCCCGGGCCGCCGCGTCCCGGGGGCCGCCACGGGCCGCGAGCCCCGCCACGATCCGGTCCTGCACCTCCCGCGGCCGGTGACCGGCGTACTTGAACTTCGCCCGGACGCCGGTCACCTCCAGCCGCAGGCCCCGGATGCCCGCGAGCATCCTGCCGTACGGCTCCTCGCCCACCGCGGCAAGGGCGGAGCCGCCCTCCGGCTGGAAGTGGCCGACCTGGCGGTTGAGCAGGCCGGCCTTCTCGGCCGGATCGTCCACGATCCGGGCCGTGCAGCGGAGCTGGACGGCGGCGTAGAAGCTGGTCGGGGTGCCGTGTTCGGCGGGGCCGTCCGGCTCCGCCTGCCAGGGACCGGGGACGAACACGTAGTCGTCGACCACGCTCAGCAGCACCTCCGGGTCCGCCTCCAGCGCGGGCCACAGCGGATTCGGCCGGGCCAGGTGCGTGACGACCTCGCCGTGCTCGCCGCGTCCGGCGTCGTAGACGAAGTGCAGGGGCTGGACGTGGGGCGGCTCGCCGGGCAGGCCGTTGACGGCGAGCTGCCCGAAGTCGTGGACGGCGAGCCACTGCCGCCATTCGGCGTCGTCGTGGGGCGCGTCCCAGGGATGAACCAGCATCACGGCACCGCCAGGTAGTCCGGAAGGCCGGTGCCGGGCGCCAGCAGGTCGTCGGCGACCGGGGTCTCGTAGCCCTTGCGCAGCGGGACGACGCCGGCCCAGTGGGGGAGGGCCAGGTCCTCCGGCTCGTCGTTCACGCCGCCCGTGCGGACCTTCGCGGAGACCTCGTCCAGGTCGAGGCGGAGCACGGCGGTGGCGGCCAGCTCCTTCTTGTTCGCGGGCCGGGAGTCGGCCGCCCGGCCCGGTACGACGTGGTCGACGAGCGCGTCCAGGGCGGCCCGCTTCTCCTGCGGGTCCGTCACGTCGTGGGCGACGCCGTGCACCACCACGGAGCGGTAGTTCACCGAGTGGTGGAAGGCGGAGCGGGCCAGGATCAACGCGTCCACGTGCGTGACCGTCAGGCACACCGGCAGCCCCGCGTCGGCCTGCCCGGTCATCCGCAGCGGGCGCGAGCCCGTCGAGCCGTGCACGTAGAGCCGCTCGCCGACCCGGCCGTACAGGGTGGGCAGCACCACGGGCGCGCCGTCGCGCACGAAGCCGAGGTGGCAGACGTAGCCCTCGTCGAGTATCGCGTGCACCAGCTCCCTGTCGTACGACGCGCGCTCCGCGGAGCGGGTGGGGACGGTGCGGTCGGTCGGTGTGTAGGCGGCGGGCGGCGTCGGGTGCTGGGTCCCCTGCATGGCGGTCTCCGTCGGTCCTCGGGTGATCCGGTTGCGGCCGATATTGCACTAGTGCATAATCTGCTTTGTGCTAGGAGAATATCGGATCGAGGGGCGGCGTGCGGCGGACATCGCGGCGAGCGTCGAACGCGCGGTGGGCTCCGGCGCGCTGGAACCTGGTCAACTGCTCCCGCCCATGCGGGAGTTGGCGGTGCGGCTGGGGGTGAACCCGAACACCGTCGCGGCCGCCTACCGCACCCTGCGGGAACGCGGGGTCATCGAGACGTCGGGGCGCCGGGGCAGCCGGGTCCGGTCCAAGCCGGCCACCACCGGACGCGACCACATCCGGGTGGACGTGCCCGAAGGTGTACGGGACGTGGCGAACGGCAACCCGGATCCGGCGCTGCTGCCGTCCCTGGCGGAGGCGTTCGCGGCCGCGGCGCGGCAGGGCGACCGGGAGCCGGTGCTGTACGGCGACGCCCTGGTGGAGCCGGAGCTGGCACGCCTGGCGCGCGCCGGACTGGACGCCGACGGGGTGCCGGACGGACCCCTCGCCGTCGTCTCCGGTTCGCTCGACGCCGTCGAGCGCGTGCTCGCGGCGCACCTCAAGCCCGGGGACACCGTCGCCGTGGAGGATCCGGGATGGGGCAGCCTCCTCGACCTCGTCCCGGCGCTCGGCCTGCGTACGGCGCCCGTAGGCGTCGACGACGAGGGACCGCTGCCGGACGACGTACGGCGGGTTCTGGAGTCGGGGGCGCGTGCCCTGATCGTCACCGACCGCGCGCAGAACCCGACCGGCGCCGCGGTGAGCGCCACCCGCGCGCGTGCCCTGCGCGCGGTGCTGCGGGACCGTCCCGACGTCCTGCTGATCGAGGACGACCACGGCCACGGCATCGTGGACCTGCCCCTGCACCCGCTGGCCGGCGCCACCCGCGCCTGGGCCTTCGTGCGCTCGGTCGCCAAGGCGTACGGCCCCGACCTGCGGCTCGCCGTGCTCACCGGTGACACCGTCACCGTCGACCGGGTCACCGGCCGGCACCGGCTCGGGCCCGGCTGGGTCAGCCGCCTCGTCCAGCGCGCCGTCGTGCGGCTGTGGACCGACGGCTCACCGGACCGGCATGCCGTCGCCGCGGCGTACCGCGGGCGGCGGGACCTGCTGATCGGCGCCCTCGCGGAGCGCGGCGTGCCGGCCCACGGGCGCAGCGGCCTGAACGTCTGGGTCCCGGTGCCGGACGAGACCGGTGCCGTCGCCCGCCTGCTGCACGCCGGCTGGGCGGTGGCCCCGGGAGCCCGCTTCCGGATGGACGCGCCACCCGGCATCCGGATCACCGTCTCGACCCTGGCGGACGGCGAGACCGCGGACCTGGCGGCCGCGATCGCCGCCGCGGTGAGCCCGGCCGCGGGGCGCGGGTACGTGTGAGTGGCCCCGCTCCCGGCGGACGGTCAGGACCTGGCCGCCGGCTCCGCCGGCTCCGCCGGCTCTGTCGGCCGGAGAGCGGATCGGGCCGGCGTCGTGTCGGCCTTCCGGGGCCCCGGTCTCGGCCCGGCCTGGGTCAGGGCCGCCCCGGCCAGGACGACCAGGGCGCCGACCGGGGTCGACCAGCTCAGTGACTCGCCGAGGATCGCCACTCCGGCGGCCGTGGCGATGACCGGGATGAAGTAGGTGACCATCTGGGCCGTCGTCGGCCCGACCTCGGAGACCAGGCCGTACTGGATGAGGACGGCCACGCCCGTGCCGAGCGCCCCGAGGGCGGCGACCGCGAGCAGCGGAACGGGGGAGAGCGCGGCCGGGAACGATGTGAACAGCGGCGTGACGACGGCCAGTTGCAGCGTCGCGAGCAGCAACTGGGCGCCGGTCAGGGACAGGTTGGAGTGACCGGCGCCGGCCAGGGCGCGGCGGACGTAGATCCAGCCGACGGGGTAGCTCAGCGAGGCCAGCAGCGCCATCGCCGTGCCCGTCGCGTCCAGGCCGTGGAAGCCCTGCCAGGCGCCGAGGACCGTCAGGACGCCGAGGAACCCGATGCCCAGTCCGGCGACCCGCAGCCGGGTCGGCCGGTCCTCGGAGAGAGCGACCAGGGACAGGGCCATGCCCCACAGCGGCGAGGTGGCGTTGCAGATGCCGGCCAGCGTCGACGGGATGGTCAGCTCCGAGTACGCGAACAGGGAGAACGGCAGCGCGTTGAGCAGAAACGCGGCCACCGTCAGATGCCCCCAGGTCCGCGCGCCCCGCGGCAGCCGCTCCCGCTTGGCCGCCATCGCCGCCGCCAGCACCGCCGTCCCGAACACCAGCCGCCCGAGCGTCACCTGGAAGGGCGCGTACGCCGCCGTGCCGACCTTGATGAGCAGGAAGCTGAAGCCCCAGATCAGGGAGAGGGCGCCGAAGCGCAGACGCCAGTCGAGGGCGCGGCGGCGGCCGGCCGGCCCGGCGGCGGTGACGGTGCTGACGGTGGTCATGACCGCCACCCTGCCGCCCGCCGATGTGTTAGCACAATCGAGATTTCCCGCCAGGTGTCTCGTAGCATCGCTTACATGTTGAACCTGGAGCGCCTGCGCACCCTCGACGCCCTCGCCCGGCACGGCTCGGTCAGCGGCGCGGCCGAGGGCCTGCACGTGACGACGTCGGCCGTCTCGCAGCAGATGGCCAAGCTGGAGCGGGAGGTGGGCCAGCGGCTCCTGGCCAGGAACGGCCGGGGCGTCCGGCTCACGGACGCCGGCCGGCTGCTCGCCGAGCACGCGGCGCGCATCCTGTCGCAGGTCGCGCTCGCCCAGTCCGACCTGGAGGCGCAGCGCGGGCAGGTGGTCGGCGAACTGCGGCTGGCCGCGTTCCCCACCGCCCTGCGGGGGCTGTTCCCGGCCGCGCTCGCCGCGCTGCGGAACGACCACCCGGCGCTGCGGGTGCGCTCGCGGGAGGTGGCGCCGGAGGAAGGCGTGCGGGCGGTGCTCCGGGGCGACGCCGACCTCGCCGTCGTCCTCGACTGGTACAACAAGCCGCTGCCCATGCCCGACGGACTCGCCAAGGCCCCGATCCTCGACGACCCCGTGGAGGTCGCCATGACCGAGGACCACCCGCTCGCCGGCCGGGACGAGGTCGACCTGGACGACTTCGCGGACGACGAGTGGGTCGCCTGGCCCGAGGGCGAGTTCTGCCACGAGTGGCTGCTCTACACGCTGCGCACCAAGGGCATCGAACCCCGTATCGCCCACTGCGCCGAGGAACACCACACCCAGCTCGCGCTGGTCGCCGCCGGGCTGGGCGTCTGCGTAGCGCCCCGGCTCGGCCGGGACCCGATGCCGGCCGGTGTGCGCGCCGTGCCCGTGCGGCACCGAGTCCACCGGTACGTCTACGCCGTCTGGCGCGCGGACGCCGACCGCCGCCCGTCGATCCGCGCGGCGGTCCGGGCGTTGCAGGACGCGGCGCCGAAGGCGCGGTGAACCACGGGCGCCGGGGCGGTCGGCGGACGGCGGTCGGCGGACGGCGTGCGGCGGCGTGAGCTACCGCGACCCCAGCTTGCGGAAGTCCCAGGACACGGTCTTCGCGGGCGTCAGCCGCACCCAGGCGTGCCGGCCGTCGTGCGGCATCTCCTCCATGCCGAAGTTCTTGCGGGCGAACAGCGTCTCCGGCACGTCCAGTTCGGCGCACAGCTCACCCGTGCGCGGGATCTCGCCCACGAACTCCACGGACCCGGACAGCTCCACGCCCCGCAGCTCGTCGTACTCCTCGCCGGTGTCGACCACGATCGCGACGCGCGGATCGCGGCGCAGATCGCTCCAGCGCTTGCTGCGCACCACCGAGTACAGCCACACCGACGTGCCGTCCCAGGCGAACCACAGGGTGCTCACGTGCGGAGCGCCGTCCGCCGAGACGGTGGCGACCCGGCAGGTGCGCTGGGTGGTGAGGAACTCGTCCAGCTCGCCGGACGTCATCATGATCTTCCGGCCCCGGCGCTGCGTGACGGTCATGCGGACACCTCTTCTCTCACGTCGTACCGGAGGAACCCGGCTGATCCTCTGACATCACGTCAGAAGAGGATGAGCGGTCTTCCCTCCGTGCGCAATGCTGACTAGTCTCGCCCGCTCCCAGCCGTCGGTGATCAGGGGGACCCGTGCCGTCCTATGAACAGCTCAGCGAACTCCTCGATCCGGCGACCACCGTGCTGCTCACCGTGGAGTGCCAGCAGGGCGTCGTCGGCCCCGACAGCGCCCTGCCCGAACTCGCCCGGGAGGCACGCGCCTCCGGCGCCCTCGCCAACGTCGCCCGGCTGGTGGCCGCCGCGCACACCGCCGGGGTCCAGGTCGTCCACGCGATCGCCGAACGCCGCCCCGACGGCCGGGGCGCGAACCGCAACGCCCGCCTCTTCCGCGCCGCCGAAAGGCTCCCCGTCCAGCAGCTGTCCGGCACCACCGCGGTCCGCGTCGCCGCCCCGATCGAGGTCACCGAGGAGGACTTCGTCGTACGGCGGCTGCACGGGCTGTCCCCGATCCAGGGCACCGACGTCGACGCCCTGCTGCGCAACCTCGGCTGCCGCACGCTGGTCGTCACCGGCGTCTCCGCCAACGTGGCGATCCCCAACGCCGTCTTCGACGCCGTCAACCTCGGCTACACCGCCGTCGTGCCCCGCGACGCCATCGCGGGGGTGCCCTCCGACTACACCCCCGCGATGATCCGCCACACCCTCGCCCTGGTCGCCACGATCGTCACCACGGACGAGGTGCTGGGCTGTTTCCGCGGGCCCCGGCGCCGCCGGATCACCCCAGCGTGATCGAGTCCCCGCTGACGGTGATCTGCTCGGCGGGCAGCGCCTGGGTCGCCGGCCCCTTCTTCACACTGCCGTCGGCGACGGAGAACTCGCTCTTGTGACACGGGCACACGATGACGCCGTCGGCGATGCTGCTCACCGCGCAGCCCTGGTGCGTGCACTTGGCCGAGAACGCCTTGAAGGTGCCGGCCGCGGGCTGGGTGACCACCACCCCCTGGTCCTTGAAGATCTTCCCGCCGCCCTCGGGGATGTCCGCGGTCTTCGCCAGGACGGTCCCGCCGGAGCCGGACGCGGAGCCCGACGCCGAGCCGCCGCCCGCGTCGCCGCCGGTGGTGTTCGCACCGGCCTGGGTGCCGGACGAGCCCGAGGAGCTCGACGCGTCGTCGTCCGACCCGCACGCGGTCAACGCGACGGCGAGTCCCGCCGCGCCCACCGCCGCCACGACGGTACGCCGGGCGGGTCCCGGAACGGGATGGAGCGGTTCGCTGGTCATGCTGACGGTCCCTTCACGCGACTTCGTGATCCGCACAGGGGTACGGCCCAAGGGCGGGGGTTGTTCAGACCGGCGCCGAGATCGGGACCGTCGCCTCGCCGTCGGCCAGTAACCTGGGACGATGCTCAAGGAAGTCAGCGCGACCCGTTACATCACACCGTTGCGTGAGGGCGGTTCGCTGCCGGGGCTCGTCGAAGCGGACGACTTCGGGACGTACGTCATGAAGTTCACCGGCGCCGGGCAGGGCCGCAAGACGCTGGTCGCCGAGGTCGTCTGCGGCGAACTCGCCCGCAGGCTGGGCCTGCGCACGCCCCGCCTGGTGACGATCTCCCTCGACCCGGTGCTGGGGCTCGGCGAGCCCGAACAGCAGGTGCAGGACCTGCTGCGCTCCAGCGGCGGCACCAACCTCGGCATGGACTTCCTCTCCGGCGCCCTGGGGTTCGACCCGCTCGCCTTCGCCGTCAGCGCCGAGGAGGCCGGACGGATCGTCTGGTTCGACGCGCTGGTGAACAACGTCGACCGCTCCTGGCGCAACCCCAACCTGCTGATGCGGCACGGCGAACTGTGGCTCATCGACCACGGCGCCACCATGATCTGGCACCACAACTGGCCCGCCGCCGACGCCTCCGCGGCCCGCCCCTACGACGCCTGCGACCACGCGCTCGCCCGCTTCCGCCCTGATGTCGCGGGCGCCGCCGCCGACCTGGCCCCCCGCGTCACCGAGGACCTGCTGGCCGAGGTGACCGCGGAGATCCCGGACGTCTGGCTGGCCGACGAGCCCGGCTTCGCCACCCCCGACGACCTCAGACGGGCCTACGCGCGGCCCCTGCTCGCCCGGGCCGCCGTCGTCCACGAGCGCGTGACCGGCATCGAGGAGGGCAAGTGAGCGAGCGGCACATCCACATGGCCGGTCACGTGACCGAGCGCCACATCACCCGGGCCGGGCAGGGCGGCGACCGTGACGTCTTCGAGTACGCCCTGCTGCGCGTCGTCCCCCGCGTCGAGCGCGGCGAGTGCATCAACGCCGGGGTGCTCGTGTACTGCCGGGCCCGCTCCTACGTCGGCGCCCGCACCCATCTGGACGAAGCGAGGCTGCTCGCGCTCGACCCGGACGCCGACGTGGCCGGCGTCCGGGCGGCCCTGCGGGCGGTGGAGCGCGTGTGCGGCGGCGGCGACGCGGCGGGGCAGGCCGCGGGCGACGACGCCGGACGGCGCTTCCGCTGGCTGATCGCGCCGCGTTCCACGGTCGTCCAGCCCGGACCGGTGCACACTGGGCTCACCGCCGATCCGGCGGCGGAGGCGGAGCGGTTGCTCGAGCTGCTGGTGAGGTAATGGATCACACCCGCCTCGTGTGGCGTTGACACCGAGTGCCAGGGCTTCTAGCGTCACGTCTGCCGAAGGTACTAAGCGGTCGCTCACCAAGCGGGCGTACTTTCTCAAGGGCGAGGAGAAGCAGCAATGTCCACCACTGAGCAGCGGGTCGCCGTGGTCACCGGCGGAGCGCGCGGCATCGGGGCCGCCACCGCCGTACGACTGGCCGCCGAGGGTCGCGCGGTCGCCGTGATCGACCTCGACGAGGCCGCCTGCAAGGACACCGTGGAGAAGATCACCGCGGCGGGCGGCAGGGCGATCGCCGTCGGCTGCGACGTCTCCGACGAGGCGCAGGTCGAGGCGGCCGTCGCCCGCATCGCCGAGGAGCTCGGCGCGCCGACGATCCTCGTCAACAACGCCGGTGTGCTGCGCGACAACCTGCTGTTCAAGATGAGCGTCTCGGACTGGGACACCGTCATGAACGTGCACCTGCGCGGCGCCTTCCTGATGTCCCGGGCGTGCCAGAAGCACATGGTCGACGCGAACTTCGGACGCATCGTCAACCTGTCGTCGTCGTCCGCGCTCGGCAACCGCGGCCAGGTCAACTACTCCGCCGCCAAGGCCGGTCTGCAGGGCTTCACCAAGACCCTGGCCAAGGAGCTCGGCAAGTTCGGCATCACCGCCAACGCGGTCGCCCCCGGCTTCATCGCCACCGAGATGACCAAGGCCACCGCCGACCGCGTCGGCATGGGCTTCGAGGACTTCAAGGCCGCGGCCGCCACGCAGATCCCGGTGGCCCGGGTCGGCGAGCCGGACGACATCGCCAACGCCATCGCCTTCTTCACGGGCGAGGCGGCCGGCTTCGTCTCCGGCCAGGTGCTGTACGTGGCCGGCGGACCGCTCGACTAGGGACGAGGGAACATGACTGCTGAACTCTCCGGCAAGGTCGCCCTCGTCACGGGCGCCAGCCGCGGCATCGGTTACGGCATCGCCGAGGCGCTCGTCGCGCGCGGCGACCGCGTGTGCATCACCGGACGCAACGAGGAGGCCCTGAAGGAGGCCGTCGACAAGCTCGGCGCCGACCGGGTCATCGGCGTCGCGGGCAAGGCGCACGACCTCGACCACCAGGCCGAGGCCGTCGCGCGCACCATGGAGGCCTTCGGCCGCGTCGACTACCTGGTCAACAACGCCGGCACCAACCCGGTCTTCGGCCCGATCGCCGACCTCGACCTCGGCGTCGCGCGCAAGGTGTTCGAGACCAACGTCATCTCGGCGCTCGGCTTCGCGCAGAAGACCTGGCACGCCTGGCAGAAGGACAACGGCGGCGCCATCGTCAACATCGCCTCCGTCGCCGGCCTCGCGCCCTCGCCGTTCATCGGCGCGTACGGCGTCAGCAAGGCCGCGATGATCAACCTGACGCAGCAGCTGGCGCACGAGTTCGCGCCGAAGGTGCGGGTCAACGCGATCGCCCCGGCCGTCGTGAAGACCAAGTTCGCGGAGGCCCTGTACGAGGGCCGGGAGGCGGAGGCGGCCGCCGCCTACCCGCTGGGCCGGCTCGGCGTGCCGTCCGACATCGGCGGCGCGGCCGCGTTCCTCACCTCGGAGCAGTCCGACTGGATCACCGGTCAGACGCTCGTCGTCGACGGCGGTATCTTCCTGAACGCCGGCGTCGCCTGACGCGAGGCACCCGCGACGGGCGCCGCCGTACGAAGGCGGCGCCCGTCGCGGTGTGCCCGTCGCGGTGCGCGGAAAGATCACAAATCCCTGACAACGTCGTCAAAGCACGCTGATCAAGCAGGCCGCGGACGGGCAGGTTCAGCCGGCGTGGGGCTGCGGTATGGTCTGCCAACCCTTGGTATGGCAGATCGAGGAGCGTGCGCGTGTTCAACCGGAACCGATGCCTGCGGAAGGCGGCGGCCATCGCGTCCATGTCGTCCCTGGTGGCCGGGTGTGGCGTCCTCTCGTCGGGCTCCTCCGACGACAAGGGCCCCATCGTCGTCGGGACGACGAGTGCCCCCAGCACCCTGGACCCCGCCGCCTCCTGGGACAGTTCCTGGGAACTGTTCCGCAACATCTACCAAACGCTCCTCAACTACCCCACGGGCGCGACCACCCCGCAGCCCGACGCGGCCGAGCACTGCCGCTTCACGGACCGCTCGAACACGACGTACAGCTGCGAACTGCGTGACGGGCTGAAGTTCTCCGACGGGCACACGCTGGACGCCAAGGCGGTCAAGTACTCGATCGACCGGATCAGGACCATCAAGGTCAACGGCGGCCCCGAGGGCCTGCTGGGCAGCCTCGACCGTGTCCAGGCGCTGGGCGACAGGGAAGTAGTCTTCCACCTCAACAAGCCGGACGCGACCTTCCCGTTCGTGCTCGCCACGCCCGCCATGTCCATCGTCGACCCGGAGGAGTACCCCGCCGACTCCCTGCGCAAGGACGGCAAGGTCTTCGGCTCGGGACCGTACACCCTGCAGTCCTACCAGGACGGCCAGAAGGCCGTACTCGCCAGGAACGGCAACTACAAGGGCTACGCCGAGCGGAAGAACAGCGCGGTGACCATCCGCTACTTCCAGGACTCCGCCGAGATGGTCCGGGAACTGAGGGCCGGCAAGCTCGACGTCGCCTTCCGCGGCCTCAACGCCGACGACATAGTCAACCTGCAAAGACACAACAACGACGGCGCGCTCCAGCTCATCGACGGCGCGGGCACCGAGATCAACTACCTGGTGTTCAACCCGAAGGACTCCTGGGCCGGCAAGCTCGCCGTCCGCCAGGCCGTCGCCCAGGTCATCGACCGCGGCGCGATCGCGCACAAGGTCTACAAGGACACCGTCGAGCCGCTGTACTCCATGGTCCCCAAGGGCCTGACCGGGCACACCACCGGATTCTTCGACGACTACGGCAGCCCCAGCCCCGCGAAGGCCCGCAAGATCCTCACCGAGGCGGGCATCACCCAGCGCGTCCCGCTCACCCTCTGGTACACCACCGACCGCTACGGCTCCTCCACCAAGCTGGAGTTCGAGGAGATCAAGCGGCAGCTGGACGACTCCGGCCTGTTCACGGTCACCCTCAAGAGCCGGCCCTGGAAGACGTACGTGACCGGCTACCAGAACGGCGAGTACCCGGTGTTCGGGCGCGGCTGGTTCCCCGACTTCCCCGACCCCGACAACTTCATCGCGCCCTTCGTCGGCGCCCAGAACGCGCTCGGCACGCCCTACCCGGCCCCCGAGATCACCGGCAAGCTGCTCCCGCAGTCCCGCAGCGAGAGCAACCGGGCCGAGGTGGTCAAGGAGTTCGAGGAGGCCCAGCAGATCCTGGTGAACGACGCCCGGCTGCTGCCCATCTGGCAGGGCCGCCAGTACGTGGCCGCCAGCGACGACATCTCCGGCGCGGAGCGGGCACTCGACCCGTCGACGATCATGATGATGTGGGCGCTGTACCGCAAGACCAGCTGGTAGCGGCCGGCCGTGCGGTCGGCGGGCCGATTGTCAGTGGCCGCCTGTAGGTTCTGAGACCTGGAAACGACCGCACACCGTAAGGAAGTTGACGTGACCGACATCGCCATGCTGCCCGAGTCCTGGCGCGGCGTCCTGGGTGACGAACTGCAGCAGCCCTATTTCAAGGAGCTGACGGAGTTCGTCGAGGAGGAGCGGGCGAAGGGTCCCGTCTACCCTCCGCGGGAGGAGGTCTTCGCCGCCCTCGACGCGACGCCGTACGACGCCGTGAAGGTCCTCGTCCTGGGCCAGGACCCGTACCACGGCGAGGGCCAGGGGCACGGGCTGTGCTTCTCGGTGCGCCCCGGCGTGAAGATCCCGCCGTCGCTGCGCAACATCTACAAGGAGATGCACGAGGAACTGGGCACGCCGATCCCGGACAACGGCTATCTGATGCCGTGGGCCGAGCAGGGCGTGCTGCTGCTCAACGCGGTGCTCACGGTCCGCGGCGGCGAGGCCAACTCGCACAAGGGCCGGGGCTGGGAGAAGTTCACCGACGCGGTCATCCGCGCGGTGGCCGGCCGGCCCGACCCGGCGGTCTTCGTGCTGTGGGGCAACTACGCGCAGAAGAAGCTGCCGCTGATCGACGAGAGCCGGCACATCGTGGTCAAGGGCGCTCACCCCTCGCCGCTGTCGGCGAAGAAGTTCTTCGGCTCCCGCCCGTTCACGCAGATCAACGAGGCGGTCGCGCGGCAGGGCCACGCCCCGATCGACTGGACGATCCCCGACCTGGGCTGACCGCCGCCGGGCCGGTCCCGGGCGGAACCGGCCCGCACCCGTGGGACGGTCCCGCCCGCACCTGTGGGACGGTCCTGCCCCATGCCCGGCCGGGCACGGGGCAGGACGTGCCGCGCCGCCGATTCCGGGGCGATCCGCCGGACAGGCACTAGGGTCCTTCTGGGCCCTGGCGTCGGGGGACCGGCCACGAGCGCGCGGAGGACACGGTGGCGGAGCGACAGGAGCAGGCGGTGCCGGACGCCGTGATGACGCGGATCGGGCAGGTCGTCATGCTGCACCACGCGGGCGACCGCGAGGAGGCCCGCCACCGTTATCTGCGGCTGTGGGCGGAGATCGGCGAGGACGGCGACCCGCTGCACCGCTGCACGCTCGCGCACTACATGGCCGACGCCCAGGACGACCCCGCGGACGAGCTGGCCTGGGACCTGCGGGCGCTGACGGCCGCGGAGGAACTCAACCACGAGCGCCTCGCCGGGCACGCGGACGCGCCCGCGGTGCGGGCCCTCTACCCCTCCCTGCACCTCAACCTCGCGGCCGACTACGTCAGGCTCGGACGCGGCGGGCCGGCCCGCACCCATCTGCGCCTGGCCCGCGGGGCCGCCGAGGCGCTGGCGGACGACGGCTACGCAGAGGGCGTCCGGGCGGCGATCAGGCGGCTGGAACTGCGGTTGGAAGAGGGCGGCGCCGCTCAGTGGCCGTAGGTCCGCTCGCAGATCGCGGTCTCCGGGCTGTCCGCACGCCAGCCGCCGTACCTGCGGCCCAGGGCGCACACGTCCGCGCTCCTCACCGGGGCGGGGACGGGCGCGGCCGGAGCCTCGACGCGGGGACGTGCGGGATGCGCCGGCCCAGGGTCGGCGCGGGGAGCCGGTCGCCGCTGTGACGGCTGCCGGGCCGGCGCCGGGGCCGTCGGCTCCGGCCGCCCCGGCGCCGGCCGGGTCCGCTCCGGTGCCCGGGCCGGCCGGGACGGGGAGGTCGTCGTCAGTGCCTCCCGGGCCGGCGCCTGCACGGTCCGCGGTTCCGGGCGGGGCGCCGCGGGCGGTCCGGACGCGGGCGGGCGCTGGATCGTCACACAGCCGGCGAGAGCCGAGACGGCCACGGTGACCAGGAGCGTTGCGGTGGTCGTCGTTCGATGCACCCGCGCCACGATGTCGAAGTCCGCGCGCCCGCGGACGCCGGACCGGCCCAGGATGCCCCGCACGGGTGATCTCCGCCCCCGTACGGAGGGTCCGCACCGGCCGGGGGTGACGTCAGTCGCCGGTCGCGCCGTCGAGACGCTCGCGGATCAGGTCGGCGTGCCCGTTGTGCCGCGCGTACTCCTCGATCATGTGGGTGTAGATCCAGCGCAGGTTGTACCGCTCGCCGGTGCGCCGGTGCCGGCCCCTGGACACCTCGTCCAGGCCGAAGCCGGCCGCATGGCGCCGGGCCGCCTCGATCTCGCCCTGCCAGACGGCGTAAGCCTCCTGCCAGGTGTCCGCGTCCGTGACGTGGAAATCGCCGTCCGGGTCCTCGTCGCCGCAGTACAGCGGCCCGGCGACGTCGTCCGGCTCATCGGCCAGCATCCTGCGGAACCAGTGCCGCTCCACCTCGGCCATGTGCCGGACCAGCCCCAGCAGGGACAGCGCGGACGGCTCCACCGCGGGGGTTCTGAGCCGGGCGTCGCTCAGGCCCTCGCACTTCCACGCGAGGGTCTCCCGGTGGTAGTCCAGCCAGCCCTCCAGCATGGTGCGTTCGTCGGCGGTGGTCGCGGGTTCCCTGCGCTCGGTCGTCATGACCGGCATCCTCGCCGAACGCAGCCGACGTCACCAGGAGTTTTCGGCGCCGCGGAGGCGCGTGCGGACACCGCCGGACCCGCCGGCCCGCGGCCCCCGTATGCTTCCGGGCAGGCACCGTCGGCAACTGCGGGAGGTAGGACCGTGAAGGTCGGCTGCATCGGACTCGGCGACATCGCGCAGAAGGCCTACCTGCCCGTGCTCGGCGTGCTGCCCGGCGTGGAACTGCACGTGCAGACCCGTACGCCCGCCACGCTCGACCGGGTCGGCGACAGCCTGCACCTGCCGCCCGGGCAGCGCCACCGCGACCTCGACAGCCTGCTCGCCCAGGGCCTCGACGCCGCCTTCGTGCACGCGCCGACCGCCGCCCACCCCGAGATAGTCACCCGGCTGCTGCGGGCCGGCGTACCGGCGTACGTCGACAAGCCGCTCGCCTACGAACTGGCCGAGTCCGAGCGGCTGGTGGAGCTCGCCGAGGAGCGGAACGTCAGCCTCGCCGTCGGTTTCAACCGGCGTCACGCCCCCGCGTACGCGCAGTGCGCCGAGCACCCCCGCGATCTGATCCTGATGCAGAAGAACCGGGTCGGGCTGCCGGAGGAGCCGCGCTCGGTGATCCTCGACGACTTCATCCACGTCGTGGACACGCTGCGCTTCCTGGTGCCCGGCCCCGTCGACGACGTCGCCGTGCGCGCCCGCGTCGAGGACGGGCTGCTGCACCACGTCGTGCTGACGCTGGCCGGGGACGGCTTCACCGCGCTCGGCGTGATGAACCGGCTCAGCGGCTCGGCCGAGGAGATCCTCGAGGTGTCCGGGCAGGACACCAAGCGGCAGGTGCTCAACCTCGCCGAGGTGATCGACCACAAGGGCCAGCCCACCGTGCGGCGGCGCGGCGACTGGGTGCCGGTGGCCCGGCAGCGCGGCATCGAGCAGGCCGTGCTCGCCTTCCTCGACGCGGTGCGTGCGGGCAAGGTGCTCAGTGCCCGTGACGCGCTGGAGACTCACGCACTGTGCGAGCGGGTGGTACACGCGGTGCGGGAGCGGAGCGCCTGAGCCGGATGCCGCGCAGGCCCTCGGCGGCGCACCAGACGGCCAGCACCAGGATCGCGCCGCGTACCGCCCAGTCGCCGTGGCGGGCGTACGGGGTGACGCCGTGCGCCAGCGGCACGTCGTACACGTGCGTGGTGTGGGCGCCGGTGCCCAGCCACGGGCCGATGCGCTGCCCGCTCGGCCCGTAGACGGCGGAGACGCCCGTCAGGGTGGCGTGCACCATCGGGCGGCCGGTCTCCGCGGCGCGCAGCGCGGCCAGCGAGGCGTGCTGCTCGGGGGCCCAGCTGTGCTGGAACGTCGATGTCGCCGACTGCGCGACGAGCACCTCGGCGCCGTCCCGGACGAGGTGGCGGCTCATGTCGGGGAACGCGGACTCGAAGCAGACCATCGGACCGACGCGCAGCCCGTGCCCGACGTTCATCACGACCTGCTCGGTGCCGCGCCTGCGGTCCTCGCCCGCCGCCTTGCCCACGGAGGTCGCCCAGCCGAGCAGGGAACGGGCGGGGATGTACTCGCCGAACGGCACCAGCCGCATCTTGTCGTAGCGCCGGCCGGTGAGGCCGTCCGGGCCGACGAGCACCGAGCTCTTGTAGATGCCGGGCTTGTCGGAGCGGCGGGCGTCCACGTTGACCAGGATGTCGGCGCCGGTCTCGCGGGCCAGCGCGGTGATCCTGCGCGTCAGGTCGGGCCGGGCGGCGAGGTCGTGGCCGACGCTGCTCTCGCCCCACACGATCAGGTCGACGTCCTGTCCGGCGAGCCGGCGGGTGAGCTGTTCCTCGCGCGCGAAGCGCCGGTCGGCGCCGTCGACGACGCCGGGCTGGACGACGGCTATCCGGACCCGGCCGTCGGTGCGGGGGCGCGGCGACCACACCCAGGCCGCGGAGGCCGCCACGGCGGTCGCGAGGAGACCGGCCACCGCGGGCACCCGCGACGCGCGGACCGACACGAGCACGGCGACCGCGACGTTCACGGCCACCACCAGGTAGCTGAGCAGCCACACCCCGCCGACCGACGCCAGCCGCAGCGCCGGCGTCACCTGCCACTGACTCGAACCGAGCATGCCCCACGGCCCGCCCAGTCCCTGCCAGGAGCGGACCAGCTCGACCATCAGCCAGCCCGCCGGCAGCACCAGCAGGGCGGCCGACGCCCGGGCCGGACCGGGCGCCCCGCCCAGGAGCCGGTGCACCAGCCAGCCCCAGGGCGCCCACAGGGCCCCCAGCAGCAGGGCGATCAGGAAGATGAAGACGTGCAGGCTCGGCAGCAGCCAGTGGTGCACGGCCACCAGGAAGCCGAACCCGCCCCACCAACCGTCCCAGGCCGCGCGCCGCCCGGTCGGCGCGGACCGGACGAGCACGATCCACGGGACCAGGGCCACGTAGGCGAACCACCACAGCGAGGGGGCGGGGAACGCGAACAGCGGCAGCGCGCCGGCCAGCGCGGCGATCACCGAACGGCGCCAGGGGGAGGTCCGCCAAGGAGAGGTCTGCCATCGACCGAAGATCTTCATATGGCGCCTCTCTACCCAGTGACGACTCCAGTGTGCGTGCATCCGATGATCTGTGACAGGGGACATCCGGCTCAGTCGGCGGTCCCGGCAGCCGCGGGCCGCGCGGGCAGGCGGCGCCACTTCTCCCGCACGACCACCTCGGTCAGCCGCCAGCCGTCGGAGGTACGCAGCAGCGCGAAGTCGTACCGGCCGCCGCACACCAGGTCGGGTGCGGAGGGACCCTCGCCGTCCGCCGTGAACCGCATCGGGTTGACGTAGTCGGCCCGCACCCGGGCCGTGTCGCCGGCGTCCTGCTCCAGGACCCCGAAGCGCACCCGGCGGTTGACGATCAGATGCTGCCGCATCGGGAACAGCCGCATGCTCTCCGCGAGCCATTCGGCGACCGTCCCCGCGTCCCCCTCGACACCGCCGGCCGAGCGGTAGTCCGCCCGCCCGCCGGGTGCGAACAGCTTCCGGTACGCCGCCCAGTCACCGTCGTCCACGGCCCCCGCGTAGTCGGTGACCAGTTCGTCCACGGCCACCCGGTCCAGTAAGGCTGCGAGCTCCACACGCTGCGTCATCGCCTCAGTGTTGAGCACATCGGGCCCCGGGCCAAGCGGGACGGCGACATTTCGGCGACGGGACGAGGTACGACGTCACCCCGGTCCCGACGCGGTGTACCGGCCGCCGCCGCTCGCGTCGGGCGTGGGCGGATCGGCCAGGAGCCGTTCGAAGGCGGTGGGCCGGGGGCGGGCGGTCAGGAACTCCTTGATGCGTGCGGCGCATTCGCCGGGCGTGCGGCGGCTGGTGTCGCACTCCACGTCGTGGACGCCGTGCGCGTGCACCTGCTGCAACTGGCGGGCGGCGAGGCCGGGCGGCCGGTCGCCGCGGGCGCGCTCGCGGCGCTCCAACTCCTCGGCCGGACAGTGCACGTTGACCAGAACCACGTCCTGCGGCACCAGCACCGACAGGCAGTCCCGCAGCCGCCACTCGGCGCTGAGCACATGGTCCATGACGACGTTGTCGCCGGCGGCGGCTTCCCGGCGGCGTCTCAGGCCGCTTCGATGACGTCGGCCCGGATGGCGGCCGCCCACTCGACGACCAGCAACTCGTACTCCGCGCGCTCCTGGGCCGACAGGGAGCCGCCCGCGCGCATCCACAGGGCACGGATCTGCTCGTTCACCTCGGCAGCAGGCCGCACGGAACCAGGGACCACGGAATCGGGGGACATGCGCCCCAGCCTAGGGGCAAGAACTGACACTGCGCTACCGGGCGGCTACGCATCCCGTATGTATTGCGTCACGAATTCCCGGTCGGCCGTTTGGATCCGGCCGATCCGGAAGTGGCTGGTTCATGACGCGCCGGTGGGTGACGTTGCTGGTCAGGGGCCCGTGGGCGGCGAGGGCGGGGGTGTGGCGCGGTGGGTGGCACGGGGTGGCGTACACCCGTGGCGAGGTGGTGTGCGACACGGCGCGCGGACGGTCGGATGCGCCGGTCTGCGTCAGCCGGCCGACTCCGCGGCGTGCGGGCTCAGCACGCCCGCCGCCACCAGGGCGATGATGACGATGCCGAGTGCGACGCGGTACCAGACGAACGGCATGAAGCTCTTGGTCGAGATGAACTTCATGAACCAGGCGATGACGGCGTACCCGGAGGCGAAGGCGATCACCGTGGCGAAGAGGGTCGGACCCCAGGAGACGTGGTCGCTCTCCATCGCGTCCTTGAGCTCGAAGAGGCCGGAGGCGAGCACCGCCGGAATGGCGAGCAGGAACGAGTAGCGGGCCGCCGCCTCGCGCCGGTAGCCCATGAACAGGCCGCCGCTGATGGTGGCGCCGGAGCGGGAGACGCCCGGGATCAGCGCCATCGACTGGCATATGCCGAAGATCAGGCCGTCCTTCACCCGCAGGTCGTCGAGCGTCTTGCGCTGCTTGGGCGCGCGGTGCCGTCCGCCGCTCTCGTCGCGCGCCGCCATCCGGTCGGCGATGCCGATCACCACGCCGACGACGATCAGCATCGTGGCGGTGACCCGCAGGTCGCGGAAGGGCCCCTCGATCTGGTCCTTGAACAGCAGGCCGAGCACGCCGATCGGGATCGAGCCGACGATCACCAGCCAGCCCATCTGCGCGTCGTGGTCCTCGCGCATCGCCTTGTCGGTGAGCGAGCGCGCCCAGGCCCAGACGATCCGCCCGATGTCCTTGCGGAAGTAGATGAGCACGGCGGCCTCCGTGCCGATCTGGGTGATCGCGGTGAAGGCGGCGCCAGGGTCCTTCCAGCCGGAGAAGGCGGCGGTCAGCCGCAGGTGCGCGCTGGAGGAGACGGGAAGGAACTCGGTCAGCCCCTGGACGAGTCCGAGGATGAGGGATTCAAACCAAGACATGGAGGAAGCGGGTCCAAGTGCTGATCGCGGCCAGGGAATTCGGGCAGGTTTCGGACACACCACGCCCCGGGCGCGGTGATCACGTGTGTCCAGGGCAGCCTAGCGTCCCGGAATGACAGTCCTCGCACAGGGGCTCGACGGACGGGTGTGCTGGGCTCGATCGGACGGAGGTGCGGGGCGGCGGGGCGCTCGCGCGGGGGCCGGTGCCGGCCCGGCTCCTGGGGTGTTGACCTGCGGCGGGGGCGGCGCTTACGTTGCAGCGGAGGAGAAAGCGCTTGCTGGGATTCCTCGCCGGTTCGCCGTTCCCGAGGAGTGCTGATCACGCCCATGCCCACCGTGACCGGCCCGCGCGTCGTCCACACCCACGGCGACCGGATCACCGTCGCCGCACCGGCCACCGGCGTCGAGCTGCTGAGCTACGTCTACGCCCCGGAGGCCGCCTGGGAAGCGCCCAAGCCGTACATCCACCCGCTGCGGACCCTGGCGGGCGACGTGGTCACCGGCTACCGGCCGAGCGACCACCGCTGGCACAAGGGCCTGCAGTTGACGGCGTCGCATCTGTCGGGCGCCAACCTGTGGGGCGGCAACTCCTACGTCCACGGCGAGGGGTACCTCGAACTCCCCGAGCGCGTCGGCTCCATGGCGCACGTCGCCTTCGACGAGGTCGCCGCGCGCGACGGCCGGGCGGTGATCGCCGAACGGCTGACCTGGCACCCGCACGGCGGTGACCTGTGGGCGGACGAGGAGCGCCGGATCGAGGTGCACGACGTCGAACCGGAGTCGGGCTCCTGGGCCCTGACCTGGACGAGTGTCATCACCAACCGGCGCCGCGAGCCGCTGCGGTTCGGCAGCCCGACCACGGCGGGGCGTGAACTGGCCGGCTACACGGGCCTGTTCTGGCGCGGACCGCGCGCCTTCCGCGGCGGCCGGATCATCGGTCCCGACGCCGAGGGGCCCGGCCTGATGGGCGAGCAGGCGCCCTGGCTCGCCTTCTCCGGCGAGCACGACGGCACCGACGGTCACGCGACCCTGGTCTTCGTGCACGCCCCCGGCAACGACCACCTCGGCGCCCGCGGCGCCCACCCCGCCCACTGGTTCGTGCGCAACGAGCCCTTCGCCGCCGTCGCCCCGTCGTGGGCCTTCTACGACGAACTGGTACTCCCTCCAGGCGAGTCCCTCACGCGCCGCTACCGGATCGTGGTGGCCGACGGTGTGTGGGAGCGGGCGGAGATCGCCGAGTACCTGGCGGCTCACCCCTGGTGACCGCGCGGGCCTGACGCGGCTCAGGCCGCGGACGGGCCCGCCACCGTCCAGCCGGGCGCCTGCGGGTGGGCGGTGAGGTCCTCGTGGCGGACCGTCTCGCCGCAGGACCGGCAGGTGACGACCGGGACCAGTTCGTCGCCGCAGACGTGCTCCAGCACCATGGGGCGGTCGCCGTCCTGGCGGAGGTGGCGGTCGCCCCACGCCATGAGGGTCATCAGCACCGGCTCCAGGTCGATCCCCGCCTGGGTGGGCACGTACTCGAAGCGCTGAGGCCGCTCGCTGTAGACGCGCTTGGTGAGGATCCCGGCGTCGACGAGCCGGCGCAGCCGGGTGGCCAGCACGTCGCGCGGGGCGCCGATGTTGCGCACCAGTTGGTCGAACCGGCCGTTGCCCAGGCAGACCTCCCGCAGCACCAGCAGGGAGTACTTCTCGCCGACGAGCGCCAGGGCGTCGGCGATGGAACAGGGGCGCGGATCTTTGGTGGCGGCCATGGCCTCCAGTCTAAGTGCGGCCAGAGGAGGGTTCGGATCTCAAACTTATAGGGTTTGTTTTTCCAACTCTACTGGTTATGGTGGGTCCAGATTTCCTACTCACAGGTAACCGAACAGCGAGCCGGACAGGTGACCGCCCAGGTGACCGCTCCGAACGGAGGCCCGCAGCATGCGTGACGCAGTCATCGTCGAAGCCGTACGCACGCCCATCGGCAAGGGCAAACCCAACGGCGCCCTCGCGCACGTCCACCCCGTGGAGCTCCTCGCCCACACCCTGCGCACCCTCGTCGAACGCTCGGGCGTCGACCCGGCGCTGATCGACGACGTGATCGGCGGCGCCGTCGACCAGGTCGGCGAACAGGCCATGAACACCACCCGCTACGCAGCCCTGTCGGCGGGCCTGCCGGAGTCGGTCCCGGCGACCACGGTGGACCGCCAGTGCGGCTCCTCCCAGCAGGCCGTGCACTTCGCCGCCCAGGGCGTGATCTCCGGCGCGTACGACATCGCCGTGGCCTGCGGCGTCGAGTCGATGAGCCGCGTGCCGATGTGGTCCAACGTGCCGCCCGGCAAGGACCCCTTCGGCCCGGGCGTCGCCGGGCGCTACCCGGAGGGGCTGGTCCCGCAGGGCATCAGCGCCGAGCTCATCGCCGCCAAGTGGTCGATCACGCGCGAGCAGATGGACGCCTTCGCGGTGTCCTCGCACCGCAAGGCCGCCGCGGCCTGGGCCGCGGGCCTCTTCGACGCCGAGGTGGCACCGCTGGACGGCGTCGCCCGCGACGAGTGCGTACGCCCGGACAGCACCCCGGAGATCCTCGCCGGTCTCAAGCCCGCCTACTACGACCCGGCCTTCGCCGAACGCTTCCCGCAGATCGAGTGGAACGTCACCGCGGGCAACGCCAGCCCGGTCAACGACGGCGCCTCGGCGGTGCTCGTCACCTCCGGCGAGACGGCCGCCCGCCTCGGCCTGCGCCCGCTCGCCCGCCTGCACAGCTTCGCCGTCACCGGCTCCGACCCGCTGCTGATGCTGACCGGTGTCGTGCCCGCCACGGAGAAGGTGCTGCGCAGGGCCGGCCTGACCCTCGACGACATCGACCTGTTCGAGGTCAACGAGGCGTTCTCCAGCGTCGTCCTGGCCTGGCAGCAGGAGACCGGCGCCGACCTCGGCAAGGTCAACGTGCACGGCGGCGCCATCGCCCTCGGACACCCGCTCGGCGCCAGCGGCACCCGGCTGACGACCACTCTCGTGCACGCGATGCGCGAACGCGGCGCCCGCTACGGCCTGCAGACCATGTGCGAGGCGGGCGGCCTCGCCAACGCGATGATCCTGGAAGCGGTCTGAGCGCTCCGCCGGGCGTGCCGCGTCGCGCCGTCAGCCGGCTGCGGCGCCGTGGTGGCGGGTCGCCCGGTTCCCCGCTTCCCTCGGGGCACGGTTCCCCGCGTCCCTCGGGGCGCTGCCCGACCGCAGCGGACTTCGCTCGGCCTGCCGCAGCCGTTCAGCGGCCCCGCAGATGGTGCCGCTTGCGCCACGCCACCGTCGCGCCCAGCAGGGCGGGCGCGGCGATGCACGCCATGGCGATCAGGAAGGCGGGGGACGTCGGCGCCGAGGCGCGGGCACCGGCGACGGCGTACGCGGCGGTGTTCGGGACCGAGCCGAGCGCCGTCGCGAGGAGGAAGGAGAACCAGCCCATGCGGGAGACGGCGGCGCAGTAGTTCGCGGCCCAGAACGGCACGCCCGGGAACAGCCGCGCCGCCATCATCGAGCGGAAGCCGTGCCGGCTCAGCTGCCCGTCCGCCGCCAGCAGCAGCCGGCCGCGCAGCAACGGGCGCAGCGCGTCCTGTCCGAGCACCCGGCCGAGGCCGAAGGCCATTCCGGCGCCGAGCACGGTGCCCGTCAGTGCCGTGCCGAGGCCCAGTCCGGAGCCGAAGAGCGCGCCCGCGGCGAGGTTCAGCAGCGGCCGCGGCACGAACGCGACGGTGCACAGCCCGTACGCCACCGCGAACACCACGGCCGCCGCGGCCCCGCCGAGCTGCGGCGGCCAGCCGTGCGTCAGCACTCTCTGCGGCTCGAACAGCAGCACGCAGGACGCGGCCGCCGCGAGCAGGGCGACCAGCAGGGACAGCCGCGACCACGGCGACAGCAGCACGCGCCTGCGGCGCGTCGCCGGTCCCGGTGCCGCGGGGAGGGCGACGGGGACTGCGAGTTCCGCGGTGGCGGCCCGGGGAGAGGCCGTGGCCGTGCCCCCAGAGCGGGTGGTGGCATCGAGCATCCGGTGACAGTAACCGACACCCGCGTGTGATCGCCGTATGGTCCGTCTCATGTGCGGCGGGCGCGGTGCCTCCCGCCGCGGGAAAACCGTTCGACGCCGGGCGGTGCGTCGGCGATGATCGGCCTCATGTTCCGGCACGCCTTCACCCTCGCAGCATCCGCAGCCGCGGATGCGCCGAAGGCTGCCGTCGTCCTCCCGCCGGCCGCCGTCGACGGCGCACGAAGCTGACCCTCCCCGGATCGTCCGGCGGACCCCGCAGGGGGAGGGTCGGCACGTTCTCGGGGTCCCCGTCCCGGCCGGCGTCCGAATCCGGCCGGGGCCATCGCTCAGCAGCACTGAGAGGCTTCGAGGTACCGCCATGCCCAAGACGGCGTACGTGCGCACCAAACCGCACCTGAACATCGGCACGATGGGCCACGTCGACCACGGCAAGACCACCCTGACCGCCGCCATCACCAAGGTGCTGGCCGAGCGCGGCACCGGCACGTTCGTGCCGTTCGACCGCATCGACCGCGCCCCGGAGGAGGCCGCCCGCGGCATCACCATCAACATCGCGCACGTCGAGTACGAGACCGACACCCGGCACTACGCGCACGTGGACATGCCGGGCCACGCCGACTACGTCAAGAACATGGTCACCGGCGCCGCGCAGCTCGACGGGGCGATCCTCGTCGTCTCCGCGCTCGACGGGATCATGCCGCAGACCGCCGAACACGTCCTGCTCGCCCGGCAGGTGGGCGTGAACCACATCGTCGTCGCGCTGAACAAGGCCGACGCGGGCGACGAGGAACTCACCGACCTGGTCGAGCTGGAGGTCCGCGACCTGCTCACCGAGCACGGCTACGGCGGCGACGCGGTACCGGTCGTACGGGTCTCCGGGCTGAAGGCCCTGGAGGGGGACCCGAAGTGGACGGCGGCCGTGGAGGCGCTGCTCGACGCCGTGGACACGTACGTGCCGATGCCCGAGCGGTACCTGGACGGACCGTTCCTGCTGTCCGTCGAGAACGTGCTCACCATCACCGGCCGGGGCACCGTGGTGACCGGCGCGGTGGAGCGCGGCACCGTGCGCGTCGGCGACCGGGTCGACGTGCTCGGCGCCGGGCTGGAGACGGTCGTCACCGGCCTGGAGACCTTCGGCAAGCCCATGCGGGAGGCGCAGGCGGGGGACAGCGTGGCGCTGCTGCTGCGCGGGGTGCCGCGCGACGCGGTGCGGCGCGGGCACGTGGTGGCCGCGCCGGGCAGCGTGCTTCCCCGACGGCGCTTCACGGCGCAGGTGTACGTCCTGTCGGCGCGCGAGGGCGGTCGCGGCACACCGGTGTCGACGGGGTACCGCCCGCAGTTCTACATCCGGACGGCGGACGTGGTCGGTGATGTCGACCTCGGCGAGGCGGCCCTCGCGCGGCCGGGGGAGACGGTCACCATGACCGTCGAACTGGGGCGCGAGGTCCCCCTGGAGCCGGGGCTCGGATTCGCCGTCCGCGAGGGCGGACGGACCGTGGGGGCCGGCACCGTGACAGCCGTCGGCTGACGGCGGCCGGTCCGCGCGGGGGACCGCGGGCCGGTGCGCCGGCCGCGCGGCTCCCCGCGTCCCCCGCCGCCGTCGCCCGCCCGCACAATGGACGGGTGAGCGAACCCATACCCGTGACCCGGACCACCGACCACGGCACCGCCAAGCTGATGCCCGACGTCGACCGGAGGCGGGCCTGGCTGCTGACGGTCGACGGGGCGCCGCAGTCGTACGTCGACCTGGACGAGCCGGAGCACCTGGAGTTCGAGTACGCCCGGCGGCTCGGGCACGTCCTCGACACCGTCGCCGAGCCGGGCCGCCCGCTGGACGTGGTCCACCTCGGCGGCGGAGCGCTCACCCTGCCCCGCTACGTGGCCGCGACCCGGCCCGGCTCCCGGCAGGACGTCGTCGAGGCGGACCGAGGTCTGCTGGAACTGGTCGCCGAGCACCTGCCGCTGCCCGAGGGCGCGGGCGTCGCGCTGCACGCCGCCGACGCCCGCGCCTGGCTGGAGGCCGCCCCCGACGACTGTGCCGACGTGCTGGTCGCCGACGTCTTCGGCGGCTCCCGGATCCCGGCCCACCTCACCACCGTCGACTGCATCCGGCAGGCCGCACGGGTGCTGCGCGCGGACGGGGTCTACCTCGCCAACCTCGCCGACTCCGCGCCCTTCGCCTTCCTGCGCTCCCAACTCGCCACCTGCGCGACCGAGTTCGAAGAACTGGTGCTGATCGCCGAACCGGCCGTGCTGCGCGGCCGCCGCTTCGGCAACGCGGTGGTCGCCGCCGCGCACCGCCCGCTCGACACGGCCGCCCTGATCCGGCTCACGGCGGCCGACGCCTTCCCCGCCCGCGTCGAACACGGCCCCGGGGTGCGGGACTTCACCGGCGATGCGCGGCCGGTGCGGGACGCGGACGCCGTACCGTCGCCCGAGCCTCCCGACGGCGCGTTCGGCATCGGCTGACCTGTCGTCACCCCTCCGTCAGGCCGTCACCCCTCCGTCGGGTCGCCGTGCAGGCGCACGGTGCTGAGGATCTTCCTGACCGTCTCGTCGGGCACCTCGTCCTTGACGCCCTTGGCCCCGTAGAAGGTCCAGGACACGAAGTCGCCCGCCGAGTTCTTGAAGGCGAACGTGGTCGCCTTGCCGTCGGAGTCGCACTTGCCCTTCTTCGCGACGCCCGTCGAATACGTCGTGGCGACGCTGCCCTTGACGCCCGACGCCGTCGTGTAGTCCTCCGGCTTGCCGATGGTGAGGAGCTTCTTGGCGGCGTCCGACTGGTCGGTGTAGCCGCCGAACACCCACCAGGCCGAGTCGTTGCGCGCGACGTCGGAGGTGTTCTTGGCGCCGTCCTGGCCCTTCGTGCCGGCCGCCGCCAGCGCCGTGTCGTCGGTGCGCCCGTCCTTGTCGGCGTCGGACGAGCACCACTTCTCCTTGAGGTAGGCGGGCGCCGACATGCCGATGAGGACGGAGCCGTCGCCCTTCTTCTCGTCCTCGAACCCGATGAAGGTGCCGGGCGACTCGACCGCCCAGTCGGCCGGCACGTCGAAGGCGGTGCCCCACTTGGGGTTCACGACGACCTTCCAGCCGGGAATCGTCGCCTTCTCGGTCTCGCCGCCGCGGGGGTTGTCGTCCGTGCCCGTCGCGGACTCGCTCGGGCCGGTGGTGGGCGACTGACTCGTCGTCTGCTTGTCCTTGCCGCCGTCCGCCGTGTCGTCCTCGTTCCCGCCGAGGACCAGGAAACCGGTGACGCCGGCCGTCACGACCACCGCCGTGGCCGCCAGGATCGCGACCAGTTTCGTCCGGCCGCCTCCGCCCCCGGGCGGCTGGGGAGTGCCCACCGAGGTGGGCGCGCCCCACTGCGGCTGCTGCGCATAGGGGTTGGGCTGCTGGAAGCCGGGCTGCTGATACGGATTCGGCTGCTGGTACCCCGGCTGCTGGTAGGGGTTGTTCTGTGCGTGCGGGTTCTGCTCGCCCCCGGGCGGCTGCTGTCCTGGCCACATGGGCGTTCACCCTAGTGCCGCCCGGCATCCGATGCGGCCCCCCGGTTTCGCCGGCCGTGGCACACCGGGAATCCGGTCCGGGCGCACCCGACGGGCGGGGGGCGGCAGGGGCCTGGTCAGCGTAGGCTACTCGTGGGTAACCTTCGGGCATGAGCGCAGACCAGATGTCGATCGGCGAGTTGCTCGCCGCGACGGTGCCGATGGTTCGCACCCTGAACCTGGAGTACCTCGAGACCACGCCGGAGAAGGCCGTGCTGGCCCTCCCGGACCAGAGCGAATACCGCAACCACGTCGGCGGGCCGCACGCGGGCGCGATGTTCACGCTGGGCGAGTCGGCCAGCGGCGCCGTCGTCCTGGCCGCGTTCGGCGACCAGCTCTCCCGGGCCGTCCCGCTCCCGGTGCACGCCGAGATCGCGTTCAAGAAGATCGCCCTCGGTCCCGTCACGGCGACCGCGACCCTGGGCCGCCCCGTCGCCGACGTCGTGGCCGAGCTCGATGCGGGCACCCGCCCGGAGTTCCCGGTGAGCGTCGCCATCCAGCGCCAGGACGGCGCCGTCACCGGTGAGATGACGGTGCTGTGGACGCTGCGCCCCAACGGCTGACCTCCGCTCACCGCCGGGAGCCGATCGCGTCGCCCGCCGCGATCCGGGCCCGGTAGGACTCCGGCCGGGGCCCGCCTTCCGGCCGGGGCCTGTCTTTCGGCCGGGGCCCGCTTTCCGGCGGGGGCCCGCCTTCCGGCCGGGGCCTGCCTTCCGGCGGTGCGGTCGTGCGACGGCCGGGCCCGCCCGCCCTGCGGTGCCGTGTGCCTGTGGTGCCGCCCGCGTGTGGGCCCGCTGCCTGTGGTGCCGCCCGCCCTGCGGTGCCGTGCCCGGCGTGTCGGAGGTCTCCCTGACGGCCGGTCACCGCGGTTCGGGCCCGGACCGCGCGACCGTCCCCCAGGAGCACCGGCAGGGGCCCGGCGGGAGCCGGGAGGGGCACCGGGTGCGGCCGCCGCCATGCCGCCGCCGGGCGCCGACCCGGTAGGCTTCCCGGGTACGCCCCGTGCGCGCACGCGGAAACGCTGCGGCACGAACAGAGTCACGAACGGGAGGGACCGGCGGTGCACGTCCAGGAGTGGCTCGACACGGTGCCCGCGGCGGCCGTCTACGCCGTGGTGGGACTCGTCATCGGTCTGGAGAGCCTGGGGATCCCGCTGCCCGGCGAGATCGTCCTGGTCTCGGCGGCCCTGCTGTCCTCCCAGCACGCCGGCGTCAACCCGGTGATCCTCGGCGCGTGCGCCAGCCTCGGCGCCATCGTCGGCGACTCCATCGGCTACGCCATCGGCCGCAAGGGCGGACGGCCCCTGCTGGCGTGGCTCGGCCGGAAGTTCCCGCGGCACTTCGGCGAGGGGCACGTCGCCACCGCGGAGAGGTCCTTCGAGAAGTGGGGCATGTGGGCCGTCTTCTTCGGCCGCTTCATCGCCCTGCTGCGCATCTTCGCCGGCCCGCTGGCGGGCGTGCTGCGGATGCCGTACTGGAAGTTCCTGATCGCCAACGTCCTCGGCGGCATCCTCTGGGCGGGCGGCACGACCGCCGTCATCTACTACGTGGGCGTGGTCGCGGAGTCCTGGCTGAAGCGCTTCTCGTGGCTGGGCCTGGTCGCGGCGGTGCTGATCGGCCTGACCTCGATGCTCGTCCTCAAGCGCAAGACGAAGAAGGCGACGGCGCACAGCGAGCAGGCCGAGAAGGAACCCGTCCCGGCCGTCGACTGAGCACCCACGGGCCTACGGCCTCTCGTGGACCTCGCGGTGCGCCGCCGCCAGGTCCGCGTACAGCGTCCCGTTGAGGGTGACGCCCGCCCGCTCCTCCTCGGTCAGCGGGCGCCTGACCTTCGCCGGCACCCCGGCGACGAGGGAACCCGGCGGCACCTGCATCCCCTGCGGCACCAGCGCCTGCGCGGCCACCAGGGAGCCCGCCCCGATCACCGCGCCGTTGAGCACGGTCGCGCCCATCCCGATCAGGCAGTCGTCGCCGACGGTCGCCCCGTGCACCACGGCGTTGTGCCCGACCGACACCCGCTCCCCGATGGTGACGGGGAAACCCGGGTCGGCATGGAGCGTGCAGTTGTCCTGCACGTTGCTCCGCGCCCCGACGGAGATCCGCTCGACGTCGCCGCGCGCCACCGCGCCGTACCAGAGACTCGCCCCGGCCTCCAGCGTCACGTCGCCGATCACCGACGCGGTGGGCGCCACGAACGCCTCCTGGTCGATCTTCGGTTCCCGGCCGCCGATGCCCGTGACCAACGCCTTGTGCGTCATCGCCCTCTCCTCGTCGTCGGATGCCCCCGCACGGTACGCCATCCGGTGGGGTGAAGATCACAGGGCCTCGGCCTCTTGAAGGCCCGCCGCGCTGAGTACCGTGACCCCGTGCCGATGCGCAAGAACACGTTCTCATCATGGCGGCGCCGCCTCGCGCAGCGCGCCGTCCACGCGGGCTGGGCCTGGGTGCAGCGCACCGGCTCGGTCACCGCGCAGCACCCGGGACGGTTCCGCTTCGGGGCGATCGGGGCCGGCACCAGGCTGGCCTTCCCGCTCGGCACGGTCTTCGGCGAACCCTGGATCCACCTGGGCGCCCACTGCATCGTCGGCGAACAGGTCACCCTCACCGCGGGCCTGATGCCCGACCTCGACCTCGGCCCCGAGCCGATCCTGCGCGTCGGCGACGGTGTCGTCCTGGGCCGCGGCAGTCACGTCATCGCGGACACCGCGGTCACCATCGGCAGCGACTGCTACTTCGGGCCGTACGTGTACGTGACGTCCACGAACCACTCCTACGACGACCCGCACGAGCCCATCGGCAAGCAGTGGCCCCGGATGGAGCCGGTGGAGATCGGCGCGGGCTGCTGGATCGGCACCGGCGCGGTGATCCTGCCCGGCGCGCGGATCGGGCGGAACGTGGTGGTCGCCGCCGGCGCGGTGGTCCGGGGCGTGGTGCCCGACCACGCGGTGGTCGCCGGGGCACCCGCGCGGGTGGTGCGGCGCTGGACTCCCGCCGACGGCTGGCAGCCGCCGCTCAGGACGCCCCCGCCGGTGCCGATCCCCGACGGGGTCACGCCGGAACAGCTGCTGGCGCTGTCGGAGCTGGACGAGGAGGCGGCGGCCAGGCTGGCGCAGCTGGACGCGGAGTCCTGACTCACCCGGTCGCCAGCAGCAGGGTGCCCACCAGGGCCAGACCCGCGCCCGCCGCCTGGATCCGGTGCAGCCGTTCGCTGAGGAAGCCGCGCGCGGCCAGGGCGGTGACCACCGGGTAGAGCGAGGCGAGCACGGCGGCGACGGTGACCGGGCCGTACTGGGCGGCGATCGCGTAGGTGCCGTTCGCCGCGACGTCCGCCAGGCCCACGAAGGCCAGCGCCGGCAGCGAGGCCCACGGGAAGCCCTCCGGCGGCAGCGCCGCGCCGCCCCGCCGCACGGAGGCGTACAGCGCGGCGCCGCCGACGGCCACGTTGGTCACACGCTGCACGAAGAGCGCGAGGAAGAGACCGGTGACGGTGGTGGACGCCTCCGCGATGAGCGCGAACACCGCGCCGAAGCCGAGCGCCGCGACCAGCGTGAGCAGGATGGTCTCCCGCCGCACGGGGGTGCCCCGGCGCTGCGGCCCGCCCGCGAGGACGACACCGGCGACGGCGACCGCGATGCCCGCGGCCTGGACCAGGCCCGGCCGCTCGCCGAGGCACAGGCCCACACCGACCGGGACGGCCACGCTCAGGGTGGCCAGCGGGGAGACGACGCCCATCGGGCCCTGGGCGAGCGCCTTGTAGAAGCAGATCATCGCGACCGGCCCCACCAGTCCGGCCGCGAAGGCGAACCACAGCCGCGGCCCGGCCTCGCCCCAGCCGCCCGTGGCCGCCACGATCACGCCGAGCACGGCCGCCGCGACCGCCTGTGAGACGACGACCACCGTGAGCACCGGAGCACGCCGGGTCAGCAGCCCGCCGCCGAAGTCGGCAAGGCCCCACAGCAGGCTGGTGGCCAGGGCGAAGAATGCTGTCACGGCTCGCCTCGCAGTACAGTTCGGTGCACGATCGGGTGCACCCCACCGTAGTGCAGCGAAGTGGACTTTGTCATCCAGGATATTGCCCTTGGGTGTGGTGCTCCCATGGGCCTCGACGAGTTGGACGGAATGTGTCGGACCTCGACCTGCTGACCCAGTCATTGGCGCGCAACGTCAAGCGCTGGCGCAACGAGCGCGGCTTCACCCTCGACGCGCTGGCCGCCCGCGCCGGGGTCAGCCGCGGCATGCTCATCCAGATCGAGCAGGCGCGCA
Source organism: Streptomyces sp. NPDC020996 (assembly GCF_040641355.1). Lineage (NCBI taxonomy): Bacteria > Bacillati > Actinomycetota > Actinomycetes > Kitasatosporales > Streptomycetaceae > Streptomyces > Streptomyces sp. NPDC020996. The sequence goes on along the minus strand of NZ_JBFADM010000042.1, from coordinate 5,932 downwards.
CCAACCCGAGCATCGGCACGGTCGTCAAGATCGGCGACGCGCTCGGCGTCAGCATCACCACCCTGCTCGACTACGAGCAGGGTCCCAAGGTCCGGGTCGTCCCCGCCGAGCAGGCCGTGCGGCTGTGGCACACCGACGCGGGCAGCTACAACCGGCTGCTCGCGGGCACCGAGGCCCCCGGCCCGCTGGAGATGTGGGACTGGCGTCTGATGCCGGGCGAGAGCAGCCCGTCCGACCCGCACCCGGCCGGCACGGTCGAACTCGTGCACGTCACGGCCGGCGAGCTGACGCTCACCGTGGACGGCGCCGAACACCGCGTCCCGGCCGGCGCCAGCGCCTCCTTCGAGGCGAACACCCCGCACGTCTACGGCAACACGGGCGAGGTCCCGATGGAGATGATCATGGCCGTCTCCGTCCCGCCCGTGCGCTGAGCGGCCCGGGGCCGCTGTTGCCGTGCCGCCATTGTTACCGTGTCGCCATGGACGCACCCATCGGACACTTCGACCACGCCGCCCCCGCCCCCGACGTCCTCGGCGAACTGATCCGCCCGGTCGCCGACGCCGTACGCCACTGGAGCGGCAGCGTCCCCGCCGACCAGATCGTCTACGTCGACACCGACCCGCGATGGGCCGACACCGCCGTCTTCGTGGAGCACTACGGCCGGGAGCTGCTCCAGCAGTCGGCCAACTGTGTGGTGGTCTCGGGCAGGCGCGGCGGCGAGACCACACTGGCCGCGTGCCTGGTGCTGTCCACCACCCGGGTCGACGTCAACGGCGTGGTGCGCCGCCGCCTCGGGGCCCGCAAGGCGTCGTTCGCGTCGATGGACACGGCCACGGGCGAGACCGGCATGGAGTACGGCGGCATCACCCCGCTCGGGCTGCCCGAGGGCTGGCCGGTGCTGGTGGACCCGGCCGTCGCCGACCTGCCGTACGTGCTGGTCGGCAGCGGGCGGCGGCGCGGCAAGCTGCTGGTGCCGGGCAAGGCGTTCACCGAACTGCCCGGCGCGGTGGTGGTCGAGGGGCTCGGGGTGGCCTGACCTCGCTCCTCAGGCGGTCGCGTGGTGCGCCAGCGGCAGGTGCGGGTCCGCCTCTCCCGGCGCCGGCGCCGGATCCGCGTGCACCAGCGCGGCCGTGAGCCGCGGCACGGCGTGCAGCAGGGCGTGTTCGGCGTCGACCGCGATGCCGTGGGCCTGCCGCAGTGTCGCCTCGCCGTCGACGACCACCGCGACCTCGGCCCGCAGCCGGTGCCCGATCCAGCGCAGCCGCAGCTCACCGACCTCCCGTACGCCGGGAACCGCCCGCAGTGCCTGTTCGGCCCGGTCCACCAGGGCCGGGTCTACGGCGTCCATCACCCGCCGCAGCACCTCGCGGGCCGCGTCCCGCAGCACCAGCACGATCGCGGCCGTGATCGCCAGCCCCACCAGGGGGTCGGCCAGGTGCCGGCCCAGCGCCGAACCGCCCGCGCCCAGCAGCACGGCCAGCGACGCGAACCCGTCGGTGCGGGCGTGCAGCCCGTCGGCCACCAGCGCGGCCGAGCCGATCTCGCGGCCCACCCGGATCCGGTACCGGGCCACCCACTCGTTGCCCGCGAAGCCGGCCAGGGCGGCCACCGCGACCGCCGGGACGTGGGTGACCGGGCGCGGGTCCAGGAGCCGGCCGGCCGCCGTCCACGCCGCGAAGGCGGCGGACGCGGCGATCGTCAGCACGATCACGATGCCCGCCAGATCCTCCGCCCGGCCGTAGCCGTAGGTGAAACGGCGGGTGGCCGCGCGCCGGCCCAGCACGAACGCGATCCCGAGCGGTACGGCGGTCAGCGCGTCCGCCGTGTTGTGCACCGTGTCGCCCAGCAGCGCCACCGATCCGGACAGCACGACCACGGCCGCCTGGGCCAGCGCCGTCGCGCCGAGGACCGCCAGCGAGACCCACAGTGCCCGCATGCCGCGGGACGAGGCCTCCAGCGCGGCGTCGACTTTGCCGGCGCTCTCGTGGGAGTGCGGGGTGAGCAGGTGGCGCAGACGGGAGCCGGCCCGATGGTGCTCCTGCGGGTGGTGGTGCTCGTACGAGTGGTGGGGGTGGTGCTTCTGTGGATGGTGATGCTCGTGCGGGTGGTGGTGACTGTGGTGGTCGTGCCGGTCGCTCACGCCGGTCCCCTTCCGTTCCGCGGGAGTGGACGCGGGGCGCCCACGGCACCATTATGTGCGTATGAGCGCACGCATGCACCTGTCACCTGCGCATGATGCGCACCCGCGCACCCCGGGCGAGGAGCAGTTCACGCTCGCCGCGGAACTCCTCGCGCTGCTCGGCGACCGCACCCGCCTCGCCCTGCTGCACGCGCTGACCGCGGGCGAGGCCGACGTCAGCACGCTCACCGAGGCGTGCGGCGCGGCGCGTCCAGCGGTCAGCCAGCACCTGGCGCGGCTGCGGCTCGCGGGACTCGTGGACACCCGCAAGGAAGGGCGCCGGGTGATCTACTCTCTGCGCGACGGCCATCTGCGCCGCCTGGTGGAGGAGGCGCTGAACGTGGCGGACCACCGGCTCGGCGGCCGGCCCCCGCACGACTGAGCGGCGTCAGCCGGACGGCTTGCCGAGGTACTGCTCGGCGAACGCGGCCGCCGCCGCGGACGACGTGAACAGGCGGCGCAGCCGGGCGAGCGAGGTGCCCGCGCGACAGGCGTCGCCGGACGACGTGCCGTGGTACACCTCCGACAGCCACTGCGAGAACTCCTGGTAGTCCCACGCACGCGCCAGACAGGCCGCCGAGTAGCCGTCCAGGCCGCCGGTGTCGCCCTCGGTGAGGTACGCGACCAGCGCGTCGCCGAGCAGGAAGGCGTCGTGCAGGGCGAGGTTCATGCCTTTGGCGGCGATGGGCGCGGTGAGGTGGGCGGCGTCCCCGGCGAGGAGGAGACGGCCGAACACCATCGGTTCGACGACGTAGTCGTGCATGTCGAGGACGCGCTTCTCGAGCAGTCGCCCCTCCGTCAGCCGCGGCCGGTCGGCGGCGGCCAGCCGTTCCTGCAACTCCGCCCAGACCCGGTCGTGCGGCCAGTCCTCCGGGTCGTCGCCCGGCGGGCACTGGAGGTAGTAGCGGGTCACCTCGGGGCTGCGGGCCATGTGCCCGGCGAAGCCGCGGGGATGGACGCCGAAGACGACGCAGTCGCTGGAGGGCGGCGCCTCGGCGAGAAGCGCCAGCCAGCCCACGCCGTAGTCGTGCCGGGCGATCCGGGCGCGCCCCGGCGGCAGCACGGTCCGCGTCACCCCGCGCGCCCCGTCGCAGCCGGCCACGAAGTCGCAGCGCACAAGACGCCGTTCACCGGTGTCCGGGTCGGTGTACGACACCGAGGGCCGGTCCGAGTCCAGGTCGTGTGGCCGGACGTCCCGCACCCCGAACCGGATCTGCCCGCCGCGCACGTCCGCGTACTCCCGCACCAGGTCCGTGACCAGCAACGGCTGCGGATAGACGTAGTGATGATGGCCCGTCAGTTCCGCGTAGGGGAACCGGTACCGCTGCCGGTCGAAGCGGAACTCGCACTCCGAGTGCGGCTGGGCCCGCTCCAGCAGGCCGTCCGCCAGGCCCCGCCGCTGGAGCTCGCGCACCGCCCACTCCTCGATGACCCCTGCCCGGGGCCGCTGTTCGACGAAGGAGCGCGTCTCCGCCTCCAGGACCAGGCAGTCCACGGAGGCGGCCCGCAGGATGTTCCCGAGGGCCAGACCGGCGGGTCCCGCGCCGACGATCACGACCGGAAAGCGCTCCGCGGGTGCGGGTGCGGGTGCGGGGGCGGGTGCGGGGGCGGAGTCGGGGGCGGAGGATAAGTTCACCCGAACATTATGTCGGCGCCGCACAGCCGGCCGGAGCGCGGCGCCGCCGGGCCGCTCAGCCCAGGCGCGGGATCTCGATGGCGGGGCACCGGTCCATCACCATGTCCAGCCCCGCGGCGCGGGTGCGGTCGTAGGCCGCCTGGTCGACGACGCCCAGCTGGAACCACACGGCGCGAGCGCCCTTGGCCACCGCCTCGTCGGCCACGGCCCCCGCCAGGTCGCTGTTGACGAACACGTCGACCACGTCCACGTCGAACGGGATGTCCGCGAGGGAGGCGTACCCCTGCTCGCCGTGCACCGTCTCCGCCTTGGGGTGGACGGGCACGACGCGCTTGCCGAAGCGCTGCAGCACCTGGGCGACGCCGTACGCGGGGCGCCGCGTGTTCGACGAGAGGCCCACCACCGCCCAGGTGTCGCCGAGCTCGGTGAGAATCCTGCGAACCGTCGCCTCGTCGCCGTACACAGCCGGCCTCCTCGTAGCCTCGGGGAAGATCTGTCCGGTCGCACAACGGCGCACGGCCCCCGGGGATTCCCCGCCCGCCCCGTGTCCCGTTCACCTCCCGCTCACCCGAACGGCGCTGCCCCGCCCCACCGCCCGGGCCGCGAGCCGCACACCGCGACCAGGCCGAAACCCGTGCCGTAGCCTGCGCCCGGCCGCCCGCCCGCCTACGCTCACTCCGTGCTGCGCATCACCGACGCCCGGACCGGCGAACCCGTCGACGCCACCCCGACCCGGCGGGGACTGACCCGTGTCGTGGCCCACGCACCGGGCCACGACACCACCGCCCTGCGCGTCCTGCTGGTCGCCGACCTGCTGTTACGAGCCCTGGAACTCGGCGGCACCCCGGTGTGGGCGCTGCTGGCCGGCCAACGGGAGCGGGAGGACCTGCGCGCCTCGGCGGCGGCGCTGGGCGTCCGGCCCTTCGAGGACGGCCGGGACCCGGGCCCCGGCCCGGGCGGGGCCCGGGTCATCCACGTGGCGGCGGATGACGGGCCGGTGCCCGACGGCGTCCGGGTCGCCGTCGCCGCCGCGACCGCAGACATCCCGGTCGGCGACATCCCGGCCGGCGACACCCCGGTCGGCGACACCCCGGTCGGCGACACCCCGGCGGGCGCGGACGACCCGTCGGTGTTGCGCCTGGCTCTGCTCTCCCGGCGTCGCACCGCGCCCGCACGGCTCGACGCGGCCGCCCTCACCGACGCCCGCGACACCCTCGCGCGCTGGCGCGGCGCGGTCGCCGCCTGGGCGCGCCGGCCGTCCCGGCCGGTCCCCGACGAGGTCCGCGGCCGGCTGCGCGCCGCCTGGGAGAACGACCTGGACGTGCCCGCCGTGCTGGAGGTCCTGACCTGGGTGGAGAGCGATCCCGGCCTGCCGGACGGCGCCCGCTTCGAGACGTACGCCTACGCGGACCGGCTGCTCGGCCTGGACCTCACCCGCGACCTGGGATCCCCGGCGTGATCGCGCGCGCCGGAGCGGGCCCGCTGCGCCGCCTGGTCGTCGTGCGGCACGCCAAGTCGGCCTGGCCGGCCGGCGTCCCCGACCACGAGCGCCCGCTGGCGCCCCGCGGCCGCCGGGACGCCCCGGCCGTCGGCCGCGCCCTCGCCGCGGCCGACTGCCTCCCCGACCTCGCCCTGTGCTCGACCGCCGTCCGCGCCCGCCGGACCTGGGAGCTGGCCTCGGCGCAGTGGGGCACCCCGCCGCCCGTGCGCCACGACCCGCGGCTGTACGCCGCCGGCGTGCCCGAACTGCTGACAGTGGTGCGCGAGACGCCGCCCGAGGTCGAGACGCTGCTCCTGATCGGGCACAACCCCGGCTTGGAGGAGCTGGTGCTGGAACTCGCCGGGGACGGCCTCGGCGGCACGCTGGAGCGGGTGCGGGCGAAGTTCCCGACGTCCGCGATCGCCGTGCTGGCCTGGCACGGCACCGACTGGCAGGCGCTCGCCCCGGGCGTGGCGCTGCTGACCGGCGTGCTCGTGCCGAGGGGAGAGAAGAAGCACGGCGGGAAGAAGCAGGGCTAGCCTCAATACCAGTGACTTAGTGGCCTGGCTTCGCGGGTGTCTTTGTTGACGGGCTGATCGGGGCGGTGCGCCAGTGCGGGGCGATGGCCACGTCGTCT